>CAYXQZ010000088.1:0-2796 GCA_964466415.1 uncultured Paludibacter sp. | reverse complement strand
TATTGCAACTCGTGAAGCATTCCTCAATGCAATGACATTGGACATTGCTATGGGAGGATCTACCAATACAGTTTTGCATATTTTGGGCATTGCACACGAAGCGGAAGTAGAACTTACTATGGACGATATGGATCAACTCTCGCGTAAAACTCCTTGTTTATGCAAAGTAGCTCCAAATTCACCAAAATATCATATCGAAGATGTAAATCGCGCTGGTGGAATTTTAGGAATTCTTGCTGAATTAAATAAAGGCGGCTTATTAAATCCAAATGTAAACAGAGTAGATGGATTAACATTGGGTGAGGCAGTTGCAAAATACGATATTACTTCGAACGAACTATCTTCAGAAGTTGAGGCTCTTTATAAAAGTGCACCCGGATACAAGTTCAACTTGGTTATGGGTTCACAAAGTTCACAATATAAAGAACTTGATGCCGACAGAACCCATGGTTGTATACGCAGTGTCGAAAACGCCTATACGAAAGATGGTGGATTAGGCATTTTAAAGGGAAACATAGCACAGGATGGATGTGTTATAAAAACCGCTGGTGTTGACGAAAGTATTTGGAAATTCAGTGGACCAGCCAAAGTATTTACTTCGCAAGATACAGCTTGTACTGGAATTTTAAAAGGTGATGTGGTAGCTGGCGATGTGGTTGTTATCACACACGAAGGTCCAAAAGGTGGCCCAGGTATGCAGGAAATGCTATATCCTACTTCATATATTAAATCGAAACATTTGGGAAAGGAATGTGCTTTAATAACCGATGGTCGTTTCTCAGGAGGCACTTCTGGCTTATCAATCGGACATATTTCGCCTGAAGCTGCTTCGGGTGGCAATATTGGATTATTGCAAGATGGTGATATTATTGAAATTGATATTCCAAACCGTTCAATTAATGTGAAATTATCCGATGAAGAATTAAATGCTCGTCGCGAAGCGGAATTGGCTCGTGGTAAAGATGCCTTTAAACCGAAAGACCGAAACCGAGTCGTCAGCAAAGCCCTCAGAGCTTATGCATCGATGGTAAGTTCTGCCGATAAAGGGGCTGTGAGGATGATTGATTGACTTGCCCCCTAAATCCCCCAAAGGGGGACTTTAAGAAAAATAAATATTAAAACGATAAATAAACAGCTACCCTGCTGTAGCCTCCCCTTTGGGGAGGTTGGAGGGGCTAACATGAAACTAACAGGAGCGCAAGCATTAATAGAATCGATGATGCACGAAGGTGTAGACACGATATTCGGGTATCCGGGTGGCGCAATTATGCCCACTTTCGATGCTCTTTACGATTACGATAAAAAAGTAAATCATATACTTACTCGTCACGAACAAGGCGCTACACATGCCGCACAAGGTTATGCACGTGTTTCGGGCAAAGTGGGCGTTTGTTTGGTAACGTCAGGGCCAGCAGCAACTAATGCCATCACGGGTATTGCTGATGCCATGTTGGATAGCACACCTATGGTTGTTATTACCGGACAAGTTGGAGCAGCTTTGTTAGGAACTGATGCTTTTCAGGAAATTGATGTAGTTGGTATTTCGCAACCAATTACCAAATGGGCGTATCAAATTCGCCGTGCCGAAGATATTGCATGGGCTGTGGCTCGCGCATTTTACATTGCACGCAGTGGCCGTCCGGGACCAGTAGTATTGGATATTACAAAAAACGCTCAATTTCAAGAAATTGATTTCATTTACGAACCTTGCACTTTTATTCGCAGTTATATTCCAACCCCCGAAATTAATCCTTCGCAAATTGAACTAGCAGCAGCAATTATCAATTCGGCTAAAAAACCATTTGCTTTAGTTGGACAGGGAGTTGTATTATCGAACGCAGAAGCTGAATTGAAAGAATTTTTAGAAAAAGCGGATATACCAGCAGCCTGGACTTTACTTGGAGCATCGGCAATGGATACTGATTTTAGTCTTAATAAAGGCTTTTTAGGAATGCACGGAAATGTGGGCCCTAATATAATGACCAATCAATGCGATGTGTTAATTGCTATTGGTATGCGTTTCGACGACCGAGTAACTGGCGATTTAAATCATTATGCAAAGCAAGCAAAAATTGTACATTTAGATATTGACTCAGCCGAACTTAATAAAAATGTAAAAGCGGATGCACCTGTTCATGGTTCAGCCAAAGACACTTTACCTGCCATTTCAGCATTGCTAAAACCAGCAAAACATACAGAATGGATAGCAGAATTTAAGCAACACGACGATCGCGAATTTGAAAAAGTAATTGATCGTGAAGTATATCCAACTTCAGGCGAGATTACCATGGGCGAAGTGATTTATAAAATATCAGAAGCTACTGGTAATAAGGCAGTTGTTGTGACCGATGTGGGTCAACACCAAATGATGGCTACACGTTATTCTAAATTCTCACAAACGCGTAGTTTAATTACTTCAGGAGGTTTAGGCACTATGGGCTTTGGTATTCCAGCTGCAATGGGTGCAAAAATGGGTGCTCCTGAGCGTACAGTAATTATGTTTAGCGGTGATGGTGGATTCCAGATGACTATTCAGGAATTGGGAACCATTATGCAAGAACAAATTGGAGTAAAAATGATTATTCTCAACAATCACTTTTTAGGAATGGTTCGCCAATGGCAGGAAATGTTTTTCGAAGAACGTTATTCGTTTACCAAAATGCAAAATCCTGATTTTGTAGCTATTGCAAAGGCATATAGAATTGATGGGCAAAATGTAAGCGAACGTTCTGAATTGGATGCAGCCATTGCCGATATGTTGAAAGATGACAAGCCTTATCTTTTGGTTGTTGATGT
>CAYXQZ010000087.1:0-12554 GCA_964466415.1 uncultured Paludibacter sp. | reverse complement strand
CCATCTACCAAAAACTTATCATATAGCGGCACAGCACCTTTGGCAATGCGTACGTTTTTGATAAACGGTTTCCCTGTTCCTGATGTATTGTGAGCGGTAATCATTATTCCGGTTGGATTAAATTCTATGTTAGGAATATTTAGCAGACGTGTATCGTCCAAGTATCCTTTTAATGCTCTCTTATTAAACGAAATAGCCACATGTCGCCAACCTTCTTTGATGGCCTTTTTTTCTTGTCCGGGATAATAATCGCCCACAAAATTGTGATGAATCCGATTAAATTCTACTCGTATAGGTTTTGAAGCCGACATGATTTTCATCTGGTTTTTCAAGTCGTACAAATAAATATAGTATTCTTTGTTAAGGGCAATATTTGAATGAAAATACACGTCCATTTCGAATGTAAATTCCTCGGGCAAATAATCTTGCGCTCTATTTTTCAGAAAAGGCAAAATGGCATCAGGGCCATTCGAATTTGTGTTTTTAAACCAAACTACGTTTTCGCCACCCCAGTTAGCAATTTCGATGGTTCCTTTGGTCATATCCCAGCGCGAGGGAAATTCGCCGTTTTGCTCTGTTGAGAAATCATCCTCGAAAATCAGTTCGGTGCCCGGTACAAAGTCGTATTTCTTCCATTCCAGTGCAGGAGCTGCTGCCGTTGCGATTTCGGATTTCGAAACTGTTTTTTCATTGGTAGTTGCTGTAACTGAGTCTTTGTTTACGGCTTTTTTTTCAGCAATTTTTTTTACCGAGTTGTCAACACCATCTTCTACCTTATCTAAGGCTTTATCCACCGTTTTATCGGCTTTTTGCTCAATGCGTTTTTCAATTTGCTTTTCGGCACTTTTCTTTACATTGTTCAGTACTTTGTTTAAGTTTATCTGACTGTGCATAGCCGCTGTTAGCATAAAGAAACATAAGATAATTAAGTTGAATTTTCGTGTCATAATATTTTAATATTTAATTGTTTAACTTCAATATTGAATTTTATTTTTTAATAAATCTACATTTTTACAAAACAAAGATATTTACAACAAAGAAATATATTTTACAGAATCTATAATCGTTGGCGTAAAATATATAAACGATACGGTTCTGTTTAAATCCGCTCAATGGCTTGCAATACTTTTTCTTTGTAGCGCGAAGCTACGGGCACTTGTGTTTTGTCGGTTAGCCCCAGTGAACCACCATCGGTCTTATGAAAACATACTATATAGCGTGAGTTAACCAAATGCGACTGATGCGTACGAATAAACCCACTGTTTTCGAGCAGATTATCATATTCTTTTAAGTTTTTAGAAACAACAATGGGTTTGCGATTCAAAACATAAAAAGTGGTATAAGCACCATCGGCTTGCAGTCGAATAATCTCGTTGAGTTGTACCACATGTATGGAGTCCGACGTGCGTAAAACTATTTTCGAAGGTTGTTGGTGTTGAAAGTTTTGGAGCAATGCATTGAATTTCAGGCTTGAGTCTTCTGCTACTTCTTTGCGCTGCGCTTTACGAATGGATTCTACAAAATCGCCAGAGGTATAGGGCTTTAATAAATAATCGAGCGCACTAAATTTGATGGCTTGCAGCGCATATTTTTCGTGAGCAGTGATGAAAATAATGTTGAAATTAATTTGCGGCAAACGTTTGAGTAAGTCGAATGCTGTGCCATCAGGCATATCTACATCGAGCAAAACTACATCGGGTTGATGAATAAGTATGGCTTCGTAAGCCGAATTTACATTCTCGGCTTCGGCGCAAACAGTTATTTCGGGAAAGAACTCAGCCAGCAATCGCTTGCTCTGTTCTCGGGGCGACAGTTCGTCGTCAACGATTAAAATTTTCATAAAATAGTAAGCCCCCATGCCCCCTAAAGGGGGTTAAGAGAAGTTGATTAAGTAACTTTATGTAGCCTCTCAATTCCCCCTTTTGGGGGTTAGGGGGCTGCTAGTCATAATTTTTAAATGGAATATCAATAGTAACCAATGTTCCTTTTCCGGTTTGTGGATCAGGACTGGCGATTCTAAGTTTTTCGGTATTATTACCTGCAATATTCAGTCGTTCGCGGGTAATGTCGAGCGCAAAGGATTTGTGATGTATGTTTTGTGTTGTTGCCTGAAATCCTTTTCCATTGTCGGAAACGGTGAGTGTGAGTGTGTTATTTATGAAGCTAAAATGAACTCTGATTTCGCCTCCAACCATGCCTCTAACACCATGTTCAATGGCATTTTCGATAAAGGGCTGCGCTATCATAGGTGGAATTTCGAATTGCTCCGAGTCAATGGATTTATCCACTTCGATAGTGTAAGTAAACGATTTTTCGAAACGCAACTGCTGCATATCCAAATAATTGCCCAGAAATTCAATTTCTGTTTCGAGCGACACAAATTCTACTGCCGAGTTTTCCAAAATCTGGCGCATCAGCTTAGCGTATTGTGCCAAATAATCCGATGCTTCCAATCCTTTATTTGTCTGAATGTATTGATTAATAGCATTTAAGGTATTAAACATAAAATGCGGATTCATTTGCGAACGCAGCAGTTTTTGTTTCAGTTCGGCTTGCTGTTTTTCGAATCTCAGTTGCTTACGTCGATACAAAACGAACGCTAACAAGCTTAACAAAAGCACAATAACCACTATAGATGCAATGATAATCTGAGCACGTTGCAGTTGCAAATTATTCAATTTATTTTTATTATCCAAGCGGGCAATTTCTTTTTCCTTTTCTGAAGTTTGGTATTTTACTTCCAAATTCTGCATGTTTTTTTGCACATCAGCCGCACGAATGGAGTCGATGCCTTCTTTATAAGCATTGTAATGTTTGTAAGCTAATTCCCAATTTTGTGTTTTTTCGCCAATCAATGCCAATGCTAAATGTGCTGCAGCTTCTTCTTCGGGGTAAGATTTTAACGATTTTGCCAATTCCAAGGCTTTGGAAGCATGAAATTTAGACTCGGCAACGCGATTCATTTCTATCAATACGTTTGCAGCATCGGTATGACCGATAATAATTGCATAATTTCGATTCATGGTGTAGGCTATTTCCATAGCTTTCAAAATATCAGCAAGAGCGTTACTAAACTTTTTTTCCGACTTGTACACATGACTACGGTTGGAATAAGCTGTGGCCAACCCATTTTGATATTCGTTGGCTTTAGAAAGTGTAATCATCGAGTCGTACCAGGCGTAAGCTAGTGGATAGAACTTTTCGTGTTGAGCAAGGCCACCCAAATCGTTGAAAATAGCTGCGCGGGTCGAAACACGTTCTTCGGTAGAGTTTTTGGAAATATAATAGGCTTTATTTACGTAGTAATCCCATTTTTCTTTATCGGTTTCTTTAAATAACTGGCCTAAATGCTGGTAATAATAAGCCAAATTTTTCTTATCACCCGAAAGTTCTTTGTTTTTAATGGCTTTGAGCGTGTAAGCAATGGCATATTTATAATTACCCATGTATTCGTATTCCGAACCCATGTTCATGAGTATCATAGCCACTTTATCGCGGTTTTTTATGTCGGTAAATGCTTTGAGTGCGCGGTGATAATGGCTCATGGCAAGCTGGCGATTACCTTCGTAGCTCGCATTGGTAGCCAATAAATTACTCAAAATCCCAACTTCATTTTTTATGGAAGCTTTTTGTGCTAATGCAAGCCCCTTATTGAGATAGAGGTTGCTCTTTTCGAAATCACCTGTTTCGCAAAGATAGTCGCCTAGATACTTGTACGACTTAATAATTTGAGCTGTGTCTTTCGTTTTAGCATACTTATTTACAGTACGATACAACGATTGTAATGAATCGTCGGCTGAAACAAATAAGTTGAAAATAGCAAAAAAAATTATTAGTACAGATTTTTGCATAAATGAAAGTTAGATTAATTTTTGAATTGCAAATATATACAATATTTTTGATTCGATATTTATGTCTTGCTAAATTAATGTTTTGCTTGTTCAAATAAAGAATAATTCAAAGAAATAAGACTAGCGTTTTTTTTAGTATCAAAAAATGATTCTATCTTTGTAGCAAAATAAATGTTTTCAAATGGCCGATAAAATTCGTATTAATAAGTATATAAGTGATAGTGGAATGTGTTCGCGAAGGCAAGCCGATAAATACATCGAAACTGGTCATGTGGTGATAAATGGGCGTAGGGCAACTATTGGCGATATGGTATCGAAGCACGACAAAGTTATGGTGAGCGGACTTTTAGTGGAGGCAAAAACCGAAGAAGAGTTGTTCTTGATGGCATTTAATAAGCCTGTAGGCATTATTAGTACTACCGAAACTGGTGTTCGCGATTCCATTATTGATTACATTGGATACCACGAGCGTATTTTTCCTGTTGGGCGGCTGGATAAAGAATCGCAAGGGCTCATTTTCCTTACCAATAATGGTGATATTGTAAACAAAATACTGCGCGCGGGCAACAAGCACGAAAAGGAATATCTTGTAACGGTTAATAAGCCAATATCGGATGATTTTATTCGACGAATGGCTAATGGCGTTCCTATTTTAGGTGAAATGACCAAAAAATGTAAGGTTGCCAAAGAATCGGTTTACACATTTAAAATTACACTTATACAAGGGCTTAACCGTCAAATAAGGCGTATGTGCGAATATTTCGGCTACGAAGTGCTCAAGTTGGAACGTGTGCGGATTATGAATATCACCCTCAAAGGTTTACCTGTAGGCGAATGGCGATTGGTAACTGACGACGAACTGAAAAAAATACGCTTGGCTATAGCCGATTCGAGCAACGAACAAGTAGCGGCAAAACCAAGTACGAAAACTGTGAATGATAAAACTGTTGAAAAAGCACAGCCAGCTACTAAGCGACCTACTCCAAGTCGTTCAAATGCTCGTCACACTTCATTTTCGGACGCTAAACCTGCTCGCAGAACAGAGCGTGTTATTGGCGATAATCCAAAAGCAAGAGACCTTCGTAATAAGCCATCAAGCTCCACAAGTAAAAAGTCCGATTCGGCCAGAGGACCAAAGCAAAGTAGGGGTCGAAAATAGTTTGTAAATAACCGATTTTAATAATATCAATGTTTAATTTTTAAATAAGTAATTTGTATGGAAGCAAAAGAAAAAGTATTGGAAGCTATGAAACAAGCAGGAGTACCTGTAAATGCAGGAAAGTTAGTTGATCTCACTGGACTCGATCGCAAAGAAGTTGACAAAGCTATGAAGCAACTCAAAGCCGAAGAAGCAATTGTTTCGCCTAAAGTTTGTTTTTGGCAACCAAAGTGAGATATTGATTTTTCAATTTTCGATCAAAAACCGTCTTTCTGATAATCAGATAGGCGGTTTTTGTTTGAAAATTGGACGCAGAAAACAAGTAGTACGATTTTTTAAAATTATTTTCAAAAACATCTTTGTCAGTCAAAAAATTATTCATATCTTTGCAGCCCATTTTGGAATAACTCCAAGATAACAGAAAATTAAGTAGTTAAAGTAATAAAAACAAAAGAAAGATGCCTACAATTCAACAATTAGTTAGAAAAGGAAGAGCAGAACTCATCGACAAGAGCAAATCGCCTGCTTTGGATTCATGTCCACAGCGTCGCGGTGTGTGTGTTCGTGTGTACACTACCACTCCTAAAAAACCGAACTCGGCAATGCGTAAAGTTGCACGTGTACGTTTAACTAACCAAAAAGAAGTGAATGCTTACATTCCGGGCGAAGGACACAACTTACAAGAACACTCTATCGTAATGGTACGTGGTGGTCGTGTAAAAGACCTTCCGGGAGTACGTTATCACGTGGTTCGTGGAACATTGGATACAGCCGGAGTAAACGGTCGTACACAACGTCGTTCAAAGTACGGAGCAAAACGCCCAAAACCAGGTCAACCAGCAGCTAAAGGAGCTCCGGTTAAAGGTAAAAAGAAATAATAACTGAGTTATAAAGTTTATAAAGTTATAAGGTTCATAAAGTTATAAGGTTATAAAGTTTATAAAGTAAGTTCTAATTTCACTTTTCAAAAAAAACAAACTAACAAATTCAAGTTTAACAACTTGTTTGAGTTTAAAGGTAGCAGATGAAGGTTGAGTAAATGATTCAGAGGAATTGTTGAAGCAAAACTAAAGCAACCAAAAAACAAAAACGAAATTATTATTAAAGATGAGAAAATCGAAACCAAAAAAACGGGTCATCCTTCCGGATCCTGTTTTCAACGATTCGGTGGTTACAAAATTTGTAAACCACTTAATGTACGACGGTAAAAAATCAATCGCCTTCGACATTTTCTATTCGGCACTCGAAGTAGTTAAAAACAAACTACCGAATGAAGAAAAAACCTCACTTGATATCTGGAAAAAAGCCATCGAAAACATTACTCCCCTTGTGGAGGTAAAATCTCGCCGTGTTGGTGGTGCTACATTCCAGGTTCCTACTGAAATCCGTGCTGATCGCAAGGAGTCAATCTCAATGAAAAATCTTATTTTATACGCCCGTAAACGTGGTGGACGCTCGATGGCTGATAAATTAGCTGCCGAAATCGTTGACGCATTTAATAATCAGGGTGGTGCATTTAAACGTAAGGAAGACATACACCGTATGGCTGAAGCTAACCGTGCATTTGCTCATTTTAGATTTTAATTGACAACTAACTTATAAATAAGAAATATCAATTTACAAATGGCTAAAGGAGATTTAAGTTTTAATAGAAATATCGGTATCATGGCGCACATCGATGCTGGTAAAACAACTACGTCTGAACGTATCTTGTTTTATACAGGATTGACTCACAAAATTGGTGAGGTACACGATGGTGCTGCTACCATGGACTGGATGGAACAAGAGCAGGAGCGTGGTATTACCATTACTTCGGCTGCTACAACTACTTCTTGGAATTATTTAGGTGATAAATATAAAATCAACCTTATTGACACTCCGGGACACGTTGACTTTACAGTAGAAGTAGAGCGTTCATTACGTATCTTAGATGGTGCTGTTGCTACATTCTGTGCTGTTGGTGGTGTTGAACCTCAATCGGAAACAGTATGGCGTCAGGCCGACAAATATAATGTACCTCGTATTGGTTTCGTTAATAAAATGGACCGTTCGGGTGCTGATTTCTACGAAGTAATTCGTCAGATTAAAGCTGTACTTGGTGCAAAACCATGTCCTATTCAAATTCCAATTGGCGCTGAAGAAAAATTCAAAGGAGTTATTGATTTAGTGCAAATGAAAGCTATTCTTTGGCACGATGAATCGATGGGTGCTGAATATTCAGTAGAAGAAATTCCTGCTGATTTATTGGAAGAAGCGGAAGAATGGAGAGACAAAATGTTAGAAATTGTTGCAGAATACGACGACGTTTTAATGGAAAAATATTTTGATGATCCATCTACTATTACTGTTGATGAAATTAAAGTAGCTATCCGTAAAGCAACATTATCAATGGAAATTAATCCAATGATTTGTGGTTCTGCTTTCAAAAATAAAGGTGTTCAAACTATGCTTGATGCTGTTTGTGCTTACCTTCCAAGTCCGTTGGATACTCCTGAAACAATTGGTTTCGATCCACGTGATCCTGAAAAACAAGTTATTCGTCATCCTGATGCAAGCGAACCATTGTGTGCGTTAGCATTTAAAATTGCAACTGACCCTTATGTAGGCCGTCTTTGCTTTTTCAGAGTTTATTCGGGAAAATTACCTGCTGGTTCGTATGTGTACAACACGCGTTCCGAAAAGAAAGAACGTATTTCGCGTATATTCCAAATGCACTCAAACAAACAAAATCCGGTTGAAATGATTTCGGCTGGGGATATTGGTGCAGGTGTTGGATTTAAAGATATTCGTACTGGTGATACACTTTGCGACGAAGCACATCAAATTACGTTAGAGTCAATGGACTTCCCACTTCCAGTAATCGGTATCTCTATTGAGCCTAAAACTCAAAAAGATCTTGATAAATTGGGTATGGGATTGGCTAAATTGGCCGAAGAGGATCCAACATTTACTGTTCACACACAAGAACAATCGGGTCAAACTATTATTAGTGGTATGGGTGAACTTCACCTCGAAATCATTATCGATCGTTTGAGACGTGAGTTTAAAGTGGAATGTAACCAAGGTCGTCCTCAGGTTTCGTACAAAGAAGCTATTTCGAAATCAGTTGAAATTCGTGAGGTTTACAAAAAACAATCGGGTGGTCGTGGTAAATTTGCCGATATGATTGTTCGTGTAGAACCAGCTGATAAAGATTTTGAAGGAACATTGCAATTTGTTGACGTGGTAAAAGGTGGTAATATTCCAAAAGAATATATTCCAGCTATCCAAAAAGGTTTTGCATCGGCCATGAAAAATGGCGTGTTAGCAGGATTCCCACTTGATAAATTGAAAGTAACTGTAATTGATGGTTCATACCACGCAGTTGACTCAGATCAATTATCATTCGAAATTTGTGCTCAAATGGCTTATAAAGAAGCTTGTGCAAAAGCCAAACCAATTCTGTTGGAACCAATCATGAAAATGGAAGTGGTTACACCTGAAGAAAGTATGGGTGATGTAATTGGTGACTTGAACAAACGTCGTGGACAAGTTGAAGGAATGGAATCGAGCCGCACCGGTGCACGTATCGTAAAAGCAAAAGTGCCATTGGCCGAAACTTTTGGATATGTAACTGCATTGCGTACCATTTCATCCGGACGTGCAACATCGACCATGGAATTTGATCATTATGCTGAAGTTTCGAGTTCAATTGCTAAAGAAGTAGTTGCCGAAGCAAAAGGTAAAGTGGAACTATTGTAGGCCCCCTAAATCCCCCAAAGGGGGACTTTTGGAGCTGCAAAAATAAATTTTCTGATTAGTGAATGACTCTTAATCAGAAATAATACAAAGAGATAAAATATATTAACAATTAAAAAATGCTTGCTGAGAGTCTCCCTTCGGGGGATTTAGGGGGCTTAAACATTATGAGTCAAAAAATTCGTATCAAACTGAAATCGTACGATCACAACTTAGTTGATAAATCAGCTGAGAAAATCGTAAAGACAGTGAAAGCAACAGGTGCTGTAGTAAGCGGACCAATTCCATTACCAACACACAAACGTATTTTTACTGTAAACCGTGCTACATTCGTAAACAAAAAATCGCGTGAGCAATTCCAATTATCATCTTATAAACGTCTTATCGACATTTATAACTCTTCAGCTAAAACTGTTGATGCATTGATGAAACTTGAATTGCCAAGTGGAGTTGAAGTAGAAATTAAAGTGTGAGCCTTTGCCTCATAAGGGTTTTAGGAAAACAAAAAATAGATTTTTTATAACACGGCCGATCCCCCACATGGGGTTAAGGGTCATTAAACAACAATTGAAATGCCAGGATTATTAGGAAAAAAAATCGGAATGACATCCGTTTTCAGTGCCGATGGTAAAAATGTACCATGCACTGTTATCGAAGCTGGTCCTTGTGTTGTTACTCAAATTAAAACTGTTGATAGTGACGGTTATGAAGCTGTTCAAGTAGGTTTTCAGGTTAAAACTGACAAACACACTAACAAAGCTGAAGCCGGTCATTTTAAAGCAGCAGGAGTAGCCGCTCAAAGACACTTGGTTGAGTTCAAAGGATTTGAAACTGAATTCAAATTAGGTGATGCAATCACCGTAGAAATGTTCGAAGCAGACACATTTGTCGATGTAGTTGGAACTTCGAAAGGTAAAGGTTTCCAAGGCGTTGTAAAACGTCACGGATTTGGTGGGGTTGGACAAGCAACTCACGGACAGCACAATCGTTTACGTGCACCGGGTTCATTGGGAGCTTCTTCATATCCTTCACGCGTATTTAAAGGTATGCGTATGGGTGGACGCACTGGTGGCGATCAAATAACCATGCAAAACTTGCAGGTATTAAAGGTAATTCCGGAACACAATTTGATTCTTATCAAAGGTTCGGTGCCGGGAGCTAAAGGTTCAATCGTAATCATTAATAAATAATCATGGAAGTAAAAGTAGTAAATATTAAAGGAGAAGACACTGGAAAAGTAGTATCGCTAAGCGATGCAGTCTTCGGTATTGAGCCAAACGACCATGCTATTTATTTAGATGTGAAACAATATTTGGCTAACCAACGTCAAGGTACACACTCTTCAAAAGGCCGTAGTCAATTGTCGGGCAGTACTCGTAAATTAGGAAAGCAAAAAGGCGGCGGCGGCGCACGTCCAGGCGATATCAAATCTGGTGTTCGTGTTGGTGGTGGTCGTATGTTTGGTCCTACACCACGCGACTATAGTTTCAAACTAAACAAGAAAGTAAAACAATTAGCACGTAAATCAGCATTGTCGTATAAAGCGGCTAATGGCTTAATTTATGTTGTAGAAGGGTTAGATTTTGCTGCTCCTAAAACAAAGGATTTTGTAGCATTTATGACTAATTTACAGATTGTTGATAAAAAACCATTAATTATTTTACCAGTTGCAAATAAAAACGTATATTTGTCGGCTCGTAATTTAACGAACGTAAATGTGTTAACTGTCTCAGAATTAAACACTTACTCAGTGCTTAATGCTAAGACTCTTGTGCTATCTGTAGAATCAGTAGATGCAATTGAACAAATTTTTAAAGCATAAGGAGGTATAGAAATGGCAATTATAGTAAAACCAATCGTTACAGAAAAGATGACTAAGCTGGGCGAGAAGCTAAACCGCTATGGCTTTAAAGTTCAGAAAAGCGCTAACAAGATTGAGATCAAACAGGCTGTTGAAGCCATGTATAATATTACTGTTACTGAGGTTAATACCTTAATAGTAGCTCCAAAGAAAAAAAATCGTTTCACTAAAAGTGGTGTGATAAATGGATCTACTTCGGCTTATAAAAAAGCCATAGTTACAGTAAAAGAAGGAGAACAAATTGACTTTTATAGCAACATCTAAAAAAAACAGTAAGCAGTAAGTGGTAAACAGAAAGCTGTAAACAATATAAATTGTTTTAGCAAACTGAAAACTACAAACTGCAAACTATAAAAATAAAAAATGGCTGTACGTAAATTAAACCCCATAACACCGGGGCAAAGACACAAGATTATTGGTACGTTCGACACAATTACTGCGAGCGCACCAGAGAAATCTCTTGTTATTGGCGGAGTAAAATCCGGTGGTCGTAACCATGATGGTAAAATGACCATGCGCTACATTGGTGGCGGACACAAGAAGAAATATAGAGTAATTGACTTTAAACGCAACAAAGATGGTATTCCTGCCACAGTAAAAAGCATTGAGTATGACCCGAATCGTTCGGCTCGTATTGCATTGTTGTTTTATGCCGACGGTGAAAAACGTTATATTCTTGCGCCAAACGGATTGAAGGTAGATCAGGTAGTTCTTTCGGGAGAAAAAGCTGCCCCTGAAGTTGGTAATGCTTTGCCATTGCAAAACATTCCACTGGGTACAATAATTCATAATATTGAATTACGTCCAGGACAGGGAGCCGCAATGGTTCGCTCGGCTGGTACATTTGCTCAGTTAACTTCTCGTGAAGACAAATATGCAATTATTAAATTGCCATCAGGTGAAGTTCGTAAAATTCTTGCTACATGTAAAGCAACAATTGGAACAGTAGGAAACTCAGATCATGCACTTGAGAGATCAGGTAAAGCAGGTCGCTCACGCTGGCTTGGACGTCGTCCTCGCGTTCGTGGTGTAGCTATGAACCCAGTAGATCACCCCATGGGTGGTGGTGAAGGTCGTTCATCAGGAGGACACCCACGTTCTCGCAAAGGCTTGTTAGCTAAAGGGTACAAAACACGTGCTCCGAAAAAACAATCGAGCCAGTATATTATTGAAAGAAAGAAAAAATAATCAGAAAAAGTAAGTAAATAATATGAGTCGTTCATTAAAAAAAGGACCTTTTATAAATCTGAAGCTCGAGAAAAAAGTTTTAGCCATGAATGAAGCCGGCAAGAAAGTTGTCGTTAAAACATGGTCTCGCGCTACAATGATTTCACCTGATTTTGTAGGTCACACTATTGCAGTTCACAATGGAAATAAATTTATACCTGTTTACGTAACCGAAAATATGGTAGGTCATAAGTTAGGTGAGTTTTCACCAACTCGTAACTTCCGCGGTCACGGTGGTAAGAAAAAATAATCCATTGAAATTTTAAACAAGAAAAAATAAACATTTCAAAGAAAATGGGTGCAAGAAAAAAAATATCAGCCGATGCCAGAAAAGAAGCAAACAAATCGCTTTATTTCGCTAAGCTAAATGCCGTACCAACATCACCACGCAAAATGCGCCTTATGGCCGATTTGATTCGTGGAATGGAAGTTAACAAAGCGTTGAGCGTACTGAAATTCTCGTCGAAAGAAGCTTCTGGCAGATTAGAAAAATTACTGAAATCAGCTATTACGAATTGGGAAGCCAAAACAGAGCAAAAAGCTGACAATGTAGAACTATATGTAAGTAAAGTGTTCGTGGATTCAGCAACAATGCTCAAACGTTTACGCACTGCTCCACAAGGACGTGGATATCGTGTTCGCAAACGTTCGAACCACGTAACCATATTTGTAGATACTAAAATTACTAACGATAACGAAAATTAATTGCTCGATGGGA
>CAYXQZ010000086.1:0-12941 GCA_964466415.1 uncultured Paludibacter sp. | reverse complement strand
TATATTGGTATGCGAAAAAAAGAAGTTGCAGTTGGGTCAAAATCAGCTGTGAATATTTCATTAGAAGATGATGCCATTAATCTTTCGGAAGTTGTAGCCATTGGTTATGGTGTTGTAAAGAAAAAATTAGTTACCGGAGCTTCTATCAATATGACAGGTGATGATATTCAAAAACTCAACACCGTATCTCCGTTAACAGCTATGCAAAGCCAATCCCCAGGTGTTTCTATTACCAAAAACTCAGGTAAACCCGGCGATGGTTTTAAGGTTAACATTCGTGGCTTGGGAACTATTGGTAATGCCAGCCCGTTAGTTATTATTGACAATGTGGTGGGTGGTGATTTAAATATGCTGAATCCCGGCGATATTGAATCCATTGACGTACTGAAAGATGCAGCCTCTGCTGCTATATATGGTGCTCGCGCTGCCAATGGTGTAATTCTGATTAAAACAAAGCAGGGCAAAAAAGGAAAACCAAGTTTAACTTACGATGGTTATACGGGTGTTCAAAATGTTGCAAAATATGTTGATGTACTGAATGCCCAACAATACATTGATTTACAAAATGAAAGTTATCTGAATATTGGCTCTCCAATTCCTACATGGGCTACACTTGTTCCTGATTATACAAAAATTCAAGAAGGTTGGACAGGTACAGACTGGCAAAAAGAATTAACAAACCCCAATGCTCCCATTCAAAACCATTCATTAAACCTCACCGGAGGTTCTGATTTTTCAACATTTTCGATGGGTATGTCATATACCTCTCAAGAAGGTGTACTAGGACAGCCAACCGCTCCAACTTATAATCGTTATTCTTTTCGTTTAAATTCAGAACATGTAATTTACAAAAACGCATCTTTTGATGTCGTGAAATTTGGAGAGAATATACTTTATAATTTTGTAAATCAAGACCATAACGGTTTTGCTACCGGAAATATATATTCAAACGATGTACGTAATGCTATTGTTGCTCACCCATTAATGACAGTACGCGATGCTGCAGGTGAATATACCAAAGCAATTCCCTGGTGCGAGACTGTAAGCCCGATAGGACTTTATGAATATACACACAGCTATAACGAATCTCAATCGCATAATTTACGCATTAATCCATACATAGAAATTCAACCTATCAAAGGTTTAGTATTCAAAAGTAGTTTTGGTTATAAATTCAGCACCTATCAAGGTAGATCATACACTCCCGTGTACGATTTAGGTGGTCGTAGCAATGCTGTACTAGACCAGGTGAATCAAAACCTCTCTACTGGCTATGGGTTTCAGTTCGAAAACACCATTAACTACAAAACTAAACTTAACGACGCACACAATATAAATGCTTTAGTAGGTCAATCCATTGAACAAAATGGCTTTGGGAATTCGGTAAATGGAAGCAATAAAGGGTCATTATTTAACACATTTGAATATGCCTATTTGAGTAATGTAAAAACCTTGAATGCATCTAACTTATCAATATACGGTTCACCTTGGGGAAAAAGCTCAATTGCATCATTTTTTGGTAGGGTAAATTACGATTACAAAGAAAAATATATGGCTTCGGTTATTATGAGAGCCGACGGATCGTCGAATTTTGCAAAAGGCAAGCAATGGGGTTATTTCCCTTCTGTAGCTGCAGGTTGGTTAATATCCGAAGAAGCATTTATGGAGCCAACGCGCAAAATAGTTGATTTATTAAAAATCCGTGCCAGCTGGGGACAGAATGGTAATCAGGATATAGCACCATTCCAATATTTGTCTACCTATAGTTTTTCCAATGGTGATTACTATTTTGGCACAGATAAAAAAGCGCCTTTGACAGGAGGTTATCCAAGAATTTTACCCAATGTTGATGTAAGTTGGGAAACATCAGAACAGTTGAACCTTGGTTTCGATTCTCGTTTTTTTGACTCACGTTTAAGTCTGAATTTCGATTGGTATAATAAAACAACCCGCAACTGGTTAGTTCAAGCCCCGGTGCCTGGTACTTGGGGTGCAAGAGCACCTTATGTAAATGGTGGCGATGTTGAAAACAAAGGAGTTGAAGTGGCTGTAAATTGGAAAGATAAAATGGGTGATTTTACTTACAGTGTTGGTGCAAATGTAGCTTTCAATAAAAATAAAGTAATACGTATTGCCAATGCCGAAGGTATTATTGAAGGTGCAAGCACCATTTTTTCAACAGCCGACCGCACAAGCTTTACCCGTGCTCAAGTTGGTTACCCTATTGGTTATTTTTATGGATATAAAACAGCAGGTGTATTCCAAAGTGCGCAAGCTATTACCGACTATACAGGCGGAAAACTAGCTACCGCAAAACCAGGTGATTTAATTTATGTAGATACCGATAAAAACAATATAATCGACTCAAAAGATAAAACATTTATTGGAGATCCAAACCCTGATGCCATCTTTGGTTTCAATATTAATTTAGGATATAAAGGCTTTGACCTTTCAGCATCTGCTAATGGTGTTGCAGGAAATCAAATAGCTACTAATATACGTCCTGCAGGTACTACTTTTGCTAACTGGCCTACTCAATACCTTGGACGCTGGCATGGCGAAGGTACTTCGAACAGATATCCACGCATAGATGCTAACACAAACAACTGGGGCTGGAATAGTGATATATATGTTGATAATGGCGACTTTTTGAGAATTCAAAATGTAACCTTAGGATATGATTTCAAGAAACTTATGCCTAAAATGATTTTAACTCAGGCGCGTATATATGTTTCGGCTAATAACCTGTACACTTTTACCAACTACTATGGTGCCGATCCTGAAATTGGTTATGGCGCCGAAGGTTGGTCAAAAGGTATCAATTTAGGATTTTATCCAAGCCCACGTACAGTAATGGTAGGTGTTAACTTGAAATTTTAAATAATACTGAAATATAAATTCTAAAAAAAATGAATATGAAAAAATATATTTTTATAATCTCAATTATTCTTTTTAGTATGTACGGGTGCGATAGCATGCTGGAAACTAAAGATTTGTTGAACAAGAACGAGCAAAATTATCCTTTTACAGAAGCTGATGTACAAGCTTCATTAGCTGGCATTTATATGGAAATGGCTTATGTTGATTGGAACGAAATGTTTATCGGAACTTTAGTATCGGACGAAACATTTGGTGGTGGTGGACCCGATGACTATCAGTCGATGGCAGTAGACCAACTAAAAATGAATAATGAAAACATGCTAAAATCAACCTGGACGCATTATTATTCAGGTATTTTCCGTGCCAATAAATTAATGGAAAATATGGGGAATGTGCAAAAGCTTTCATTAGCCACAAAAAAACAAGCTTTAGGTGAAACATACTTTATGCGTGCATGGTTTCATTTTAGTTTAGCTCGTTTGTTTGGTAATGTACCTTTTTATCCTACTTCTGAAAGTATAAACAGACCACAAACAACTCCGGAAGAGTTGTACGGACAAATTGCCAAAGATTTGAAAACTGCTATAGATTCTTTCCCTGTTACAAATTATACTTCTTTGCCAACTACCATGCTTGGTCATGCCAATCGTTGGGCAGCCGAAGGATTGCTTGCCAGGGTATATTTATTCTATACGGGTTATTACCAAAAATCAGAACTTCCTTTAGCTGGAGGTGGTGCAATAACAAAAGCACAGGTTATAACTTATTTAGAAGATTGTATCAACAATAGCAAACATGATTTGGCAACAGATTTCCGAAACTTATGGCCATATACCAATAAATTCACGGTCGAAGATTATGCCTATACGAAAGGGCAAGGTTTGAAATGGCTCGAAGAGGCAGGATTGAATAAAGAAACAGTTTTTGCTATTAAATTTGGAAATATTGCAGATTATGATAATTTTCCATCGGGCATGAATAAATTGAACGTAGCCTACAGCAATCGTGGTCAGAGTTTACAACGCAACACGTTCCCATTTGGTGGAGGTTGGGGACAAGGTACTGTAAATACAAGAATGATAGAACAATGGAAAATTGAAGAGCCTACTGACCCCAGAATTAAAATGTCGATTATAAATTACGATGACCCTACTGAAGGTATTGTAAAATATGAAGAAAATGGCTGGTCGCAAATTCATGATACACACAACTTTATTAAAAAGTACACCACCATTATAGCTTGGAAAAACAAAGCAACCAAAACAATTTACCCAAGTTATACTAATATCATGTATGGTTCAGCTGAGGCGAATTATATTCGCGAAAGTCAGGATTTAGTATTGATACGTTTCTCTGATATATTGTTAATGCATTCCGAATTGACTGAAACAAATACTGGTATGAACCGAGTGCGTGCCCGGGTTGGTTTACCTGCTATAACCTATTCGTTGGATGCTTTGCAAAAAGAACGCCGTCATGAACTTGCTTTTGAAGGAGTGCGCTATTTCGACTTACTCAGATGGTATCGCAAAGATGCTGGTACGATTTTGCAAAACAATCAACAAGGAGTAGCTGTTTTAAATTCAAATGTTCCTGCCACTATGAATTTCCAAATTCAAGCAAGGATGAATGAATGCGGTGGATTCTTCCCAATACCAACGAGCGAAATTACACTTTCGAAAGGAACAATAGTGCAAAATCCGGGTTGGGGTAGTGGTGCCTCTCTTTAATTATAAACGAGTAACGACAACTATCATTCAGTTAGTTGTTGTTACTCAACTCTAACTTTAGAAACAAAAAACATAATTTTTAAATTTATATCAATATGAGAAAAAATTTCTTAATCATTGTAATTGGATGCTTAGCACTTACAAACAGTAATATTGTTGCTCAATCAGGTGAAATGATAAAAGGCGGAAGCTTTAAAATGAGTGATATGAAATTCTGGACAATAGGAACAAATAAAGAAGGTTTAACAGGTGATGTCATTTTTGGAAATACAACTGAATTACCCGCTGGGAGCAAAAACACTACTTGTATAAAGGTTAACCAAGATGGATCGTCTGAATTTCAGATGTATCAACGGGTACTTTTAGAAGCAGGCGAGATTTATCAAATATCAGCTCGATTAAAAGCTATTTTAACAGGCATGAATGGTAGGGCAGTTCAGATATATATAGCCGAGGATGCACAACCTGATAATGGAACTAAGTTTACGGATGCTATTATTAATACCGGAACACGTACAAAAGATGTAGCTCTTTTCCTTGAAGGTTGGCCATTTTCGGGTGCTGCTGACCCAGTAAATATTAATGGAAATTTTCCATTATCAGCAGCTGGTCCGGGTAGTGATTTGTTTTCACCATTTGTAACAGGCGAATTTTTAATACTTTTTAAAATAGGTGCTTGGGGAGCTAAAGATCCTTATTCGGTATCTATAAGCGATTTGAGTTTAGTTAACACTGCTGCAGCTGCTGTTCCAAGAGTTAATTCTGATAATATTCATATTTTCCCAACTTTCATTTCGAATAACACATTGATTTTAGAAACAAAGGGATTGGAAAATTGCAAATTATCAATCACAAATCTTAACGGCCAATCAATTTACAACAGTGTACTTGGTTCCGGAAGAACAACATTAAACACATCATTCCTGAAAAGCGGAATGTATTTGGTTAAAATTACCAATGGTACAGAATCTACTATTGCTAAAATTACAATTCAATAATTAAAGCGATATACAAATATCTGATAATACAGAAAAATGAAAAAAAACAATTTATTAGCACTTGCTGCATTTTTATTTCTTTCGATCGGGCACATCAGTGCACAGGTTCAATTAATTTTCCCTTATGAAGCTGAGAACTTAACACTTACAGGTGGCCCTGTGGTAAAAGCTGCAACAAATGCATCGAATGCAAAAGTAGTAAGTGATTTCAGTTCATTAAATGCATCATTAAATTGTGATACGATTAATGGTGGTACATCAACTGGCACAGCTACTTTAACAATACGTTATGCTAATGGAAATAGCAACAATCGGTCGTTAAGTCTGTCTGTAAACGGCTCCTTTGTAAAGCAAGTTAGTTTTGCACCAACTGTTGATTGGAACACTTATGCAGATATCAGCGTTAGTTTTACACTAAATTCCGGTAAAGCAAATACCATTCTGCTGCAAAGAACTGCAACTGATGTAGCTGGTGTTGACATTGATAGTTATACGGTTACTTTGAAGAATCCTTCCAGCACTGATAATTTTAATTTAGTTTGGGCTGATGAGTTCAATGGTAGCGGAGTACCCGACCCTACAAAGTGGGGTTACGAAGAAGGATATATACGCAATAACGAGTTACAATATTATACCAAAAGTACCGACAATGTGAAACAAAATGCAGGAAACCTTGAAATAACAGTAAAAAGAGAATCGACACCTATTGGCGGTAAAAATTATTCTTCAGGTAGTGTTGTAACAAGAAATACTGCCAGTTGGACGTATGGAAAAATTGAGGGTCGTTTCAAAATGCCAAGTAGCACCAGTTTATGGCCTTGTTTCTGGACATTGGGTGTAAATGAAAATCCAATTGGCTGGCCAAAATGTGGTGAAATTGATATTTTCGAACATATCGATACCGAAACATATATTCATTCTACTGCACATTGGGCGAATGCACAAGGTAATCGTGTTTCAAGTGGTGCAAGTTCGGCTTCAATTGATTTTACACAATATCACAACTATACAATTGAATGGACTCCAACTCAAATCAGATGGTATGTTGATGGTGTAAGGCATCACGCTTTAACTATAACCAATGGTATTAGTAATACATTTGCATTTCATCTGCCTCAATTTATTTTGATTAATTTGCCTCTAGGTGGCAGTTGGCCTAAGGCTCCTGATGCAACAACGGTACTACCTTCAACCATGTATTGTGATTATATAAGAGTATATGAATGGGTTCCAGCTACTACTTTGCCTATAACGTATTTTGCATTAAATCCAACAACATTGTCGGTACCAAAAGGGAAAAATCTTCAAATTAAATCAACGATAATTCCTGCCAATGCAACCAACAAAACAATGAATTGGCAGTCGAGTGATAATACTATAGCTACTGTAGATGCGTCTGGGGTTGTTACCGGTGTAGCTTCAGGTAGTGCTACTATTACGGCCACAAGTACAGATGGTAGTAATAAGACTTCAACCTGTGCAATAACAGTATTCGATCCATATAGTTATAATTTTATTCTTAATCCGGGTTTTGAACTAAATAATGCTGCTTCACAAACGGCGCTTAATTGGGCTGAATGGTCACCAAACAATCCTTCATCTGTAGATAAGGGACAAGTAGTTACAGGCGATGCACATTCGGGTTCTTATTTTGCTAAAATGACACATACTGCACCTTATGCAACTATGTTCTTTCAAACTGTAAATAATATTCCAGTTGGAACTTATAATCTTAAAGGTTGGTTTCGCAGTTCAGGTGGTCAGGATTGGTCAGCAATGAGCATAAAGAACTATGGTGGATCTGAAATTTTTAAGCCTTTAAATACAGCAATGAGTTCTTGGACTGAGCTCTCTTCGAATAACATAAATATTACTACAGGTATATGTGAAATTGATATTTACAACAGTGCTTTAGCCAATCAATGGATTGATTTTGATGACATTTCGCTTATGTTAGCTCCTCCAACAGGAGTAAAAAGCACAAATGAAAGCAATCATATTTCGATATTTCCAAACATGATTACAAATAATGTGTTGAATATTTCAAATACAAGTTTGGCAAAATGCGAAATATCTATCACCAATTTAAATGGACAAGTATTATTTAGCAATCATTTCAATACCGGAAATTCAAATATTAATACTTCGTTTCTGAAAACCGGAATATATCTGGTTAAAGTAAATAATGGAACAGATAATTTTATTCATAAAATAATTATCCAATAGTATATTCATAATCAAATTGATATAAATGAAAATCCTGTATAAGAAAAAATATTTTGTTCTTATGTGGGGTTTTCATTTCAATTCGTCTTTATTAAGATGACCGTATTGATTTATCAATATCACATCAATCCAAATTGATAATTAATAAATTTCAATTTATAAAAACTTTAAAAAAAAATTACAATGAAGAAAACTTACATTCTCAGTATGGTAGCTTTTATGCTATTGGCAGTAAGCTACGTTAGTGCACAAGGACCATTCTATCCTTCAATTGACACTTATATTGATCAAACTCAAACTACAACTGTTAACAATACAACTAATCCAACAAAATTAGAAGTTCGAAAAGCAAGTAACTCCAATGAAAGGACTACTTTTATTGAATTCTCTATTGGTAGTGAGAGCACTATAGTTGTTAAGGCTGAACTCAATATTTGGTTATTTGAAACAGCTAATGCTGCAAATTCAGAAGGAATTTCGGTATATGAAGTTACAGCAGGTTCATTTAGTAATGCTACTACTTGGGCTAATATTGGTGCATATACATTAGGTACTGCACTTTCGACGAAAACCATTACTACAACAGGAGGTACTTCACAGCCAAATATCACGGCAAATGGTTGGTATAAATTTGATATTACATCTCTTTACAACAGAGTAGCCGGAGAAGCAGGAACAGATAAAAAGATAAGACTCTGTTTAAAAGCCTTAAATGCTAATCTTGTATTACGTTTTAGCTCTTCAGAAACTACCCTTGGTGCACAATACAAACCTTATTTGAGTACTACTACAACTGTAGTTTCTGTTACTGGTGTTTCAGTAAGTCCGAGTACTGCAAATGTTGGAGTTGGAGCTAAAACCAATTTGACTGCAACAGTTGCTCCTGCAAATGCAACAAATCAAACGGTGGCATGGTCATCTTCTAATAATTCAATAGCAACAGTTTCGGCTACTGGCGAAGTAACAGGTGTTTCAGTAGGCGATGCTACTATCACAGCTACAACTCAGGATGGAAGTTTTACATCTACCTCCTTAATTAGTGTTGTCTTTATTCCAGTATCAGGAGTGGTAGTTAGCCCTTCTACAGCAAGTATTGTAACTGGAGCTAACACTACTTTAACAGCTACTTTTGCTCCCACGAATGCAACAAATAAAACAGTTACTTGGGCTTCTTCCAACACAGCCGTTGCAACCGTTTCTGCAACAGGAGTTGTTACAGCTTTAACAGTAGGAGCTACAACAATTACCGCTACAACACAGGATGGAAGTTTCACATCTTCATCTACAATAACAGTTGGTGTACCCGCTGCAAATTATGCCTTGAATCCGAGTTTTGAGCTAAATACTGCACCTTCGGCTAATGCAACTAACTGGTTTAAATGGACTGGTTCATCAAATAATTACATTATTAATTCAAGTGTAGTAACCGGTAATTCAGGTTTAGGCGATGCAGTAGGTGGTACTCCTCATGCTGGAACGAATTATCTATCTATAGTACCATCAGTTACATGGCCAACAACTTACGATGTGTTGAATAAACAGGACTTGACTGGTTTGCCAAATGGTACATATACTTTGAAAGGCTGGTTTAGAGGCAATGGTGGTACAGGATATTTTAATATTGGCGGAACATATATTAATTATACAATGCCAATGGCACAATGGACACAAATAGTAATTAATAATTTTAATGTTACTAACGGAACAGCTACAATTAATATTCAATATAATTCAACCACAGGAAAACAATTGGATGTAGATGATATACAATTCACATTAAATCAGCCAAGTATCACCACAGGATCTCCTATAGTATCTAAAAACAGTGACATTTCAATTTACCCAACTGTAATTGCAAACAATGTTCTAAACATATCAAATGCAGTGAAAGGAAATTACGAAGTTAGCATTAGCAACATCAATGGTCAAGCAATGTATACCAATAAGCTTAATTCCGGCAATGTATGTATCAACACATCTTTCTTAAAAACGGGAATGTACCTGGTTCGTGTAAGCAATGGAATTGATAATCGTGTACATAAAGTAATTGTTCCTTAATCAGAAGAATAGCTTCAATTAAAATCAAATCCCACATAGAAGTATAATTTATTTATGTATTTTTATGTGGGATTTTTAAATCAAAACTATTAGGTAAAAGCTAAAGAGTTTTATTCTAAATATTTTAAAACCAATAATTAATAAAATTACAATGAAAAAAAATTACATTTTTGGCTTATTAGCTATTATGCTCTTTGTAGTATTGCAAATTAATGCAAAAACCAATGTAACAAATTATGTATTGAACCCAAGTTTCGAACTTGATAATGCGGAGGTACAAAAACCTTTGAATTGGAATGAGTGGTCGCCAAATGGAACAACTGCTAATGGAGCAGTGGTGGCAGGTGCTGATGCACATTCAGGTAATTATTATGGCAGAATGGCTGGCACGGTAAGCTATAATACAATGACATATCAATCAATATCTGGTCTGCCTGCTGGCACTTACACCTTAACCGGTTGGTTTCGTAGTTCTGGTGGACAAGGTTGGGGTAATATGAGCATTAAAAACTATGGAGGAGCTGAAAAGTATGCTGGCATAAACTCAGCAATGAGTACCTGGACTCAAAAAACAATTAGTAATATTGTCATCACAACCGGTACTTGCGAAATTGATATTTACAATCCTGGGGCGGCAGGGCAATGGACTGATTACGATGATATAGAACTTACATTAGTTAGTGCCACTGTTGTTCCGGTTACAGGTATTTCATTAAATCCCACAACTGTAAGCGTTGACCGAAATGCAACGGCAGCTTTAACTGCTACTATTGCACCCGCCGACGCTAGCAATAAAGCAATAACCTGGTCAACTTCCAATAGCGCTGTAGCTACAGTTTCAACAGGTGGAGTTGTTACTGGCGTTAGTGCCGGAACAGCCACTATTACAGCAACAACCCAGGATGGAAATAAAACCGCTACTTGTAATGTAACCGTTACAACACAAGCTGTTACAAATTATGTACTAAACCCAGGTTTTGAGGCTGATAATGCAGCTGTTCAAAAACCAACAAGTTGGAGTCAATGGTTGGAACTTGGAACAACAGCAAACCTGACATTGGTAGCAGGCGATGCTCACTCTGGTGGTTATTATTGCAAAATGCAAGGTCCATCAGCTCCCTATAAGGTTATGACATATCAGACAATTAGCAATTTACCTGCTGGTACATACACATTAAAAGGATGGTTCCGTTGCTCTGGCGGTCAGGGCTGGGGCAATATGAGTATTAAAAATTATGGTGGTTCTGAGATTTATGCTGGTATAAATAGTGCAATGAGTGCCTGGACTCAAAAAACTATTTCGAATATCAATATTACAACCGGAACTTGCGAAATTGATATTTACAACCCTGCCAGTGCTGGTCAATGGACTGATTATGATGATATTGAGCTCACTATGAATGCTCCTACGGCTATACCAACAATTGGAAATAATTCTACTATTTCAATTTATCCAACTGTAATTAGCAATAATGTTTTGAATGTTTCAAATGTAGATAAGGGAAATTACGAAGTGAACATAAGTAATATAAACGGACAAATGTTGTACACAAATAAGCAAAATTCGGGTAGTATTCGTGTCAATACATCATTCCTGAAAAGTGGGCTGTATTTAGTTCGCGTGAGCAATGGTATTGAAAATTATGTTCAGAAAGTAGTTATTCCTTAATAGAAAAATTAGAGCACAAAGAAAATTTGATTCGAATACGAACAAATTTATTTTACAATAAGTCCCACATAGAAGTACACATTTATTCAGTATTTCTATGTGGGATTTTTATGTTGAAGCGTCTTTATAACAGTAGAAATAGATATTTTAAACTCTATTTGTTAAGCCGAAAAGTATCAGTCACTTAGTGATAAAATCTAAAAAACGAATAAATACACTATAAATGAACAACTTGGACAAACCTTTAAAAATGCGATGGCTAATAGTTGCTTTCGGCTTTCTTGCAACTGTATTGAACTATGTACACAGGTTGTCCTTCAATTATATTGCGGCCGATGGCGAGTTACGTAGTATTATTTCGGATGAAGCTTTTGGATACATTGGCACTGCATTTTTTGTCGCTTACCTTATTTCCAATGCATTTTCGGGTTATGTAATTGATAAACTGGGTACAAGGCTTGGTTATTCGTTGTGCATGGCATTCTGGACTACCGCCGGACTTTTTCATGCTTTCGTTATTACACCCTTTCAGTTTGGGGTTGTCCGTTTTTTCTTAGGAATTGGTGAAGCCGGAAACTGGCCTGCCGGTATAAAAATGATCAGGGAATGGTTCCCCCCCCACGAGCGATCTTTTGCTTCCGGAATTTTCAACAGTGGGTCAGCACTTGGAGCCGTTATTGTTGCCCCTTTAGTAGCCTATTTGAGCTTACATTTCGATTGGCAAACAACCTTTATTGTTCTGGCTGCAGCCGGATATTTGTGGCTTATTGCTTTCTGGTTCACCTATTATACACCCGAAAAATCGATTAAGGAAAGCAAAGACAGAATCATTCCTCCCATGAAACTATTCAAAACACGGTTTGTATCCATGTTTACCTTGTCTAAAGTATTTATCGATCCGGTTTGGTATTTTGTAACTTTTTGGATTGGGAGATATTTGGTGGATGTGCATCACTGGAACATGAAGCAAATTGGTTGGTTTGCCATGATACCGTTTCTTATTGCCGATGTTGGTAATATTGTTGGTGGTTATTTTACTCAATTTATTATT
The DNA here is from genome assembly GCA_964466415.1 of uncultured Paludibacter sp. Lineage (GTDB taxonomy): Bacteria > Bacteroidota > Bacteroidia > Bacteroidales > Paludibacteraceae > Paludibacter. The sequence goes on along the minus strand of CAYXQZ010000086.1, from coordinate 329 downwards.
AAACAAGGGGTTCCCGTCCCAAAAGCCAGGTTGATTGCTGTTAGTGTTTCTGCAGGAATCATGGGTGTATCATTGCTTCTGGCACCATTTCTAATTACAACTCCTATGTCGGCACTTATCATTTTTGGAATTGTCGGTTTTGGCTATACTTCATACACTGCAAATGCCATGGCAATTCCTGCCGATGTGGTGCCAGCGAGCGCCAGCGCTACAGTTTGGGGATTGGCATGTGTTGGCACAGGTTTGGGAGGTGCACTTTTTCAGTCGGTATCTGGTTTGACACTTAAAGCATTAGCCGTAGATGGCAATTATACAATAGGTTACAATGC
>CAYXQZ010000085.1:10712-12979 GCA_964466415.1 uncultured Paludibacter sp. | reverse complement strand
TTGCACAGGTGCTTGTCCGCTTGCAACATCGTCAATCGCAAATACTTCCTGACCAATTCCCACCGTATCGCCTTCGTTTACCGAAATACTAACTACTTTCCCAGCTATGTCCGAAGGTACTTCAATAGTTGCTTTGTCGGTTTCGAGTTCCAGAACAGCTTGGTCAAGTTCAATCACATCGCCAACTTGGACAAGCACTTTAACTACGGAAGCGGATTTTATATTTTCACCCAATTCGGGTATTTTAAAATTCTTCATTTTTCTATAATTTAACTGCCCCCTAACCCCCTAAAGGGGGAATAAGACAGGTTCTATAATTGTTGTTCAAAAAATAAATATATTGGTTTGTTCGCTATTAATTGCCGGCTGCTTTAGCTGCCGGAAAAGTATGTGAAAGGTCTTCGGCTTTAGCCCAAATCTATAATATATTTGGCTAAAGCCCAATATACTAACTACATTCAATCCGTGCCATAAATGGCACGGCAATTGAAATAGTATATTTAAATTTGTTTGACATAACACTACGAAACCATTGGATTGAGTTTATTTGCATCAATTCCAAGCTCATCCATGGCTTTTTTCAAGTCGGCCAATTTGTAATTACCTTCTTTATACAAAGCATAAAGCGTTGTAAATGCAATGTGTTTGGCATCCACTTCGAAGAAATCGCGTAATTTTTCGCGTGTTTCCGAACGTCCGAAACCATCTGTTCCAAGCGTATAAAGTCGTTTTGGTAACCATTTCGAAATAGAATCGGGCAAGGTTTTTACATAATCCGAAGCAGCTACAATTACACCATCATTGTTAATTAAGGTAGAAACGTAAGGAGTTTTTTCCTGTTCAGGATGTAATAAATTATAACGTTCCACATCCAAACCGTCGCGTTGCAATTCTTTGTAACTTGTTACACTATAAACATTTACACCAACACCATATTTTTCTTGTAAAATTTCAGCTGCTTTCAGCGTTTCATTCATAATGGTTCCACTTCCAAGCAAGTTTGCTTTTAGTGTTGCTTTTGGTTTGGCCGATTTTTGATACAAATACATTCCTTTCAGGATTCCTTCTTTCGAACCTTCGGGCATGGCTGGCATAGGATAATTTTCGTTCATTACCGTTATGTAATAAAATACATTCTCCTGTTCTTCGTACATACGGCGAATTCCATCGCGAATAATTACGGCCAATTCGTAAGCAAATGCAGGGTCGTAAGTTACCAAATTGGGTACTGGATAAGCCAATAAATGACTGTTACCATCCTGATGCTGAAGTCCTTCGCCAGCCAAGGTTGTGCGACCGGCAGTTCCACCGACCAAAAATCCTTTGGCCTGCATATCCGCAGCTGCCCACACTAAGTCGCCAATGCGCTGCATTCCAAACATGGAGTAGTACACAAAAAATGGCATCATGTTCAGTCCGTGTGTGGCATAAGCCGTTCCCGCACTGATAAACGACGACATAGAACCCGCCTCGGTAATTCCTTCTTCCAGAATTTGTCCGTTTTTGGCTTCTTTGTAATACAACAATTGTTCTTTGTCAACGGGTTCGTAAAGTTGACCTACGTGCGAATAAATTCCGTTGGCACGGAATAACGATTCCATACCAAAAGTACGGGCTTCGTCGGGCACAATGGGTACAATTAATTTTCCTATTTCTTTGTCTTTTAACAGTTTAGTCAAAATACGAACGAATGCCATAGTGGTTGAAAGTTCGCGATCTTCTGAACTTTTATAAAATTCAGCAAACACTTCTTCGGGTGGTGTTTTTATCGGACGAATTTCAACTCTACGTTCTGGAACTGAACCACCCAAGGCTTCGCGACGTTTTTTGAGGTATTGCATTTCGGGTGAATCTTCCGGTAATTTATAGAAAGGCGCTTTTACCACATCTTCGTCCGAAAGCGGAATGCCAAAGCGTGTGCGGAATTCTTTTAACTCGTCTTCGTTCAGTTTTTTCTGCGAATGAGTAATATTTTTACCTTCACCACTTTCGCCCAAACCATAACCTTTAATGGTATTTGCCAGAATTACAGTAGGTTGTCCTTTGTGGTTCACTGCTGCATTAAAGGCAGTATATACTTTTTCAGGGTCATGACCACCACGTTTCATCTTTTTAATTTGCTCATCGGTTAAGTGGCTCACCATCTCTTCTAATTCTGGGTCGACTCCAAAAAATTCTTTCCGAACATACCCTCCATCGGCAATGGAGAATTTTTGCGACTGTCCGTCAACAACTTCACCCATGCGTTTTACCAACTTCCCTTTTTT
>CAYXQZ010000085.1:0-10612 GCA_964466415.1 uncultured Paludibacter sp. | reverse complement strand
ATACCTGCCTTGTGAGCGCGCACTTGTAATTGACGCAACAATTCAACAACACGGTCGGGACCCCATTGCTGCATCACATAATCGAGCGAGTAAAACCACTCTTCGTTTTCTAATTCTTCAATATCTTTTGGAATTGCTTTATTTGTATTCATTGTCATTATTATCTTTAATTAGCATGCTATTAAAACAAATGTTTGAATAATTAGTTTCAAAAAGAGCCTTCAGTACAATGTTGAACAAAAGTATTGAAGTCTATGTAACTGAACTACAATAATATAACACAAAATACAAATAGTTTATTTTGCAATATCAACATTGCAATTATTTTATATACTGCTGAATATCAATAATATAAAAATAAAGAACTCTTATCGATATTATATATGTAGCAATAGAATTTTTGTATAGAGTTTTAACTTTTATCAAATGCTAAACAAAAGGTCATTTTTTATTGTTATGATTTTCTTGATAATTAAATATTTATGTTAGAAAACCGTATTGACCGACGCATTTTAAAGGAACAACTTCAAAAAGAAACATTTACGCGTCGCACCATTTCGTTTTACAAGTATTTCGAAATAGAAAATCCACAAGAATTTCGCGACACCTTATTTCGCAAATGGACAGAATTCAATTGTTTTGGACGCATTTACATTGCTCGCGAAGGGATAAATGCTCAAATGAGTGTACCCGAACATAATCTGGAAGCATTTCTTGCGTATTTATATTCCATTCCTGAATTAGATAAATTACCTATAAAATATGCCATTGAGGATGATGGAAAATCGTTCTTTAAACTCACCATTAAAGTGCGTCCAAAAATAGTAGCCGATGGATTGGAACACGGAACTTATGATTTATCCAAAGTAGGAAAACATTTGTCGGCATTGGAATTTCACGAGGCTTTGGATAACCCAGATGCCATTGTGGTGGACATGCGCAACCATTATGAGAGTGAAATTGGTCATTTCAAAAATGCTTTTTGCCCCGATGTAGATACATTCAGAGAAGAAATGCAATTGGTAGTGGATAAATTTAAGGACGAAAAAGACAAAGAATTTCTACTGTATTGCACGGGCGGCATTCGTTGCGAAAAAGCCAGCTCGTTTCTCATTCACAATGGGTTCCAAAATGTTTCGCAACTGCATGGTGGCATTATTGAATACGCACAACAAATTAAAAAACTTGGCGTTGAATCGAAATTTTACGGTAAAAATTTTGTATTCGACGAACGTTTGGGCGAATCCGTCGACGGACAAATAATTGCACGTTGCCACCAATGTGGAAAATCGGCAGATACGCATACCAATTGCGCGAATAACGATTGTCATTTGCTATTTATACAATGTGCAGCATGTGCCGAAAAATATGATGGATGTTGCGGTGAGGAGTGTCAGACCATATATCACCTTCCAGAAGATGAACAAAAGAAACTGCGCATTCAACATGCTGATAAATATGCTGATAGTAAGATTTTTAAAAGCAGGTTAAGGCCAAAAATGAAAGTAGTATAATTATGAATGAGAAGTCCAAAATAATTCATTATACACTTGTATTCGTTCAGTTTGCAGGTATTCTGTATTTTGCTTTGAGTGGAGCTTCATTTCCTCAAAATGCATTAGTTTTGATACTCCAAGCGATTTCGGTTGTATTGGGATTCTGGGCAATAATTGCCATGAAATTACATACTTTGTCGGTTTTGCCCTCGGTTAAGCAAGGCGGACAATTATGCACTTCTGGTCCATATCATTTGCTCCGACATCCAATGTACAGCGCCGTACTTTTGTTGTTATTTGCCTTATTACTAAATGATTATAATACAATTCGTTTGGTTGTATATTTGATTGTTTTTATCGATTTAATTTTGAAAATGAATGTGGAAGAAAAAATCCTTTTGGCACATTATACCGAATATAAAAACTATATGACCAAAACAAAACGTATCATACCATTTTTATATTAAATTTAAAACCGCTATATTTGTGTTTTACAATAAAACACCTTGAAGCAAATACTTGCCATACTAGTTATTGTTCTATTCATTTTGCAACCTGCAAGCAAAATGTATGTTATTGTGTCGTTCTTTGTAAATCAGCAATTTATTGAAAAAAATCTGTGCGAAAAAAGGGAGATAAAAAACAATTGCTGCCATGGTAAGTGTCAGTTAAAAAAAGAAATAGCTAACACAGAACAACCTTCGAGTTTTCCTGTCCTTCCTAAATCAACGCTTGAAATCATTTTCAATTCTGTTTTTACACAGTTTATGTTCACAAATTTAGAAATAAATACCATTCGGAAAACTGTATTTCCACCTAACACTTTGTTTGTTCTTACTTCATTCGGCAAAGGAATTTTTCACCCACCTCAATCCTGAGTTTATTTTATTTTTTCGTTTTCTACATCGGGCTGATATTCAGTCTGATGTATACTTATTTGTTTAATAAATAAACTCAAATTTTATGGATAAAATAATGAAATGCATTTTGACAATGCTGTTTTTTGTTGTGCTTAATTTACAAGCCAACGTTTTAACCGATTCGTTAAAAGTAGTAGATTTACAGGAAGTTATAGTAAAAGGCGATGCCCGTACTGATCCAACTTTGACTATTGTAAAATCCGATTTCACTTCGAAAGCAACACAACCAAAAAACTCAGGCGAATTATTTTCGGATATAAATGGTTTTTCGCTGATTAAACGCGGAAACTATGCCGTGGACCCAACGTTTAGGGCTTCGCAATACGAGCAATTAAACATTCAATTCGATGGTGGAACAAAAGCATTGCACGCTTGCCCCAACCGTATGGACCCAATTACAACGCTGGTTAATCCCGAAGAGGTTACGAGAATTGAAATCATTAAAGGACCATTCTCGGTTCGATACGGACCAGTTTTTGGTGCTGTTGTAAATATGGTTACCAACGATAAATCGACAAATACAAAACCTATTGCTGGTTCTGTTTCGAGCGGTTACGAGAGTAATGGAAATTCGATGGTTAACAATGTAAGTTTGAAAAGTAACCTGAAAATTGTTGATTTAACAGCAAATTACAGCCACAAGGTTTATGGAAACTATGCCGATGGAAATGGTGCTGAGATTCCTTCGTCGTTTAAAAATGATGCATATAGCTTGAAGGCTGGTGTTAATCTGACCGAAAATCAACGCTTTCAGGTCGGATTCAGGCAAAGTTATGGTCGCGACATTTTGCATGCCGGGCTACCAATGGATACAAAGTTGGATAACAGCACAATAGCAGACTTAGACTATAATTTATTATTGAAAAGTAAAAGCCTTAAATCGCTCACTGCCAAAGCATACTATTCGTTTGTTGACCATGTGATGAATAATTTTTCGCGCAGTACTTTTGCTGCAACATCGGCCGAGGCACTCGTAAATGCAACAACTACCGGAGCAAAAATAGAATCAGGTTGGGATATTGGGAGCAAAATTAAATTGTTTACGGGTGTTGATTATTCGGGTTTATCGCGTATGGGCAACCGAACACGTATAGTTAAGAAAAATATGGCCGGAGTAGTTTTACCAAATCCTATGACTTATATCGATAAGGTTTGGCAAAATTCAACCTTGTATCAAGCAGGTGCATTTGTAGAAGGAAAGTACTTTATATCGAAGCATGATATTGTAAATTACGGAATCAGAGTCGATTATGTAACTGCTAATGCTACGGATTTAGATCCTCAGTTTGCATCCTTATATTCTACTCAACCCCTGGAGCAAAATGATGTAAATATTAGTGGTACAATTGCTTTTCAACATAAATTTAATGACAATATCTTAATGGAGGCTGCCTTTGGGCGTGGCGTTCGTTCGGCATCGATCGAAGAAAGGTATATCGCATTTTTTAATATTGGTCGCGATGCGTACGAATACATTGGAAATCCGTATTTGAAACCCGAAGTCAACAATCAGATTGAAATAAACCTCAAGGGAGCAAACGCCTTGACCGGATTTTTCAATAAAATTGATTATGGAATATCGGTATACGATGCGTTTTTGCAGGATTACATTATGGGAGTAGTTGATAATTCGCTCACACGCAAGTACAGTCCAACTGTTCAGCCTGTTAATCCAAAAGTTTTCCGAAATATCGAGCGGGCTTTTAAGGCTGGATTTGAAGCCTATACAAAGCTGCAATTTGCCAAAAGTTTCAACCTTGCGGCAGATGTAAGCTATGTATTTACCGAAAACACACAATTAAAAGAAAGTTTGCCACTTACACCTCCGCTTCTTTCGCATGTAAAATTGGAATATGAACGAAAAATGTTTTGGGCTAATTTACGCTTAACATTGTCGGGGGCACAAAGCAGAATATCAACTGTTTACAACGAACTCGCAACACCAGCTTACGAACTATTTGATGTGGAATGTGGAATTGAACCATTCAAAAATTTCAAAATCGGGCTGGCTGGTTTAAATATATTCAATAAATACTACGTTAATCATCTCACATTTGCATTCAATAATATTGATGGATTTGGTCGTGTACCTATTCCCGAGCCAGGGCGAAATCTGACAGTGTTTGCAAGTTATCGTTTTTAAAATAAAATGAGGATAATAAGCATTAAATCTGTTTATTATCCTCATTTTACATTGGATCCACATCTAAACCAATTCTTACAGATTTGAATTTCGATTCTTGCAGTATTGAATCTGAAACAGCATTCAGAATCTCTTTTGCTTTAACAGGAGACGCTTCGTTTTCAATTTTCAGAATTAATTGTTTAATATATAGATTCTGAATTCGACCAATAGGAGGATCAACCGGTCCTAAAAGTCGAGTACCAAAAACGTCACGTAACCTTTTTCCCATTTCAAAAGCGGCTTGTTTTACCACCTGTACATCTTTATGTCGGAGGCTAATTTGTATTAAACGATAAAAAGGTGGATATTTAAACTCCATTCGTTCAACTGATTGGACATTATACATAGCCAAATAATCGTTTTGCAGCACCTGCCCTATTACCGAATGACTTGGAAATGTAGTTTGAAGTATCACTAACCCTCTTTTGTATTTTCGGCCTGCCCGTCCACTCACTTGTGCCATAAGCTGAAATGCTCGTTCGTGCGCTCTAAAATCAGGAAAATTCAACATATTATCGGCATTTAAAATACCTACAATACTCACACGTTCAAAATCAAGTCCTTTTGTAACCATTTGAGTACCAATAAGAATGTCAACTTTATATTGTTCAAAATCGGAAATCAACTTTTCGTATGCCTTTTTTGAACGAGTAGTATCCATATCCATTCTACTAACTCGCGCATCAGGGAATAGCAATTTGATTTCGTCCTCAATTTTTTCGGTACCAAAACCTTTTGTATGCAATCCGGGTGTTTTACATGCTGGACAGAGATTTGGAATTGGCTCAGAATAACCACAATAGTGGCAAGTAAGTGTATTGAACACTTTATGCACAGTTAAACTTACATCACAATTTTTACATTTTGGCACATACGTACAAGCCTTGCACTCGGTATAAGGCGCATAACCCCTTCGGTTCTGAAATAATATAATTTGCTCTTTGTTTTCAAGCGCCTTTTTGATATTTGCTAATAGTTGGTCAGAGAAATGACCTTCCATCCGCTTTTTGTGATATGCCTCTTTTGTATCTACCACTAGAAACTCCGGTAACTCCATATCGGCATGCCGTTTATCCAATTGCACCAAACCATATTTACCAACACACGCATTGTAATAACTCTCAATAGAAGGCGTTGCAGTCCCTAACAAAGTTTTAGCCCCATGCATCGAAGCCAACACAATGGATGCATTACGTGCATGATAGCGAGGCGATGGGTCGAATTGCTTGTAACTTGTCTCATGCTCCTCGTCAACAATAACCAAACCCAGTTTACGAAACGGTAAAAATATCGATGAACGAACTCCAATTATCACATCGTAAGTTTTATCATTTAAAACATTGTTCCAAATTTCTACACGCTCGGCATCCGAAAATTTGGAGTGATATACTCCCAATTTATTACCAAAAACACGTTTCAAACGAGTTGTAAGTTGAGTAGTAAGTGCAATTTCGGGTACGAGATACAAAACCTGCAGACCTTGTTCAATTGCATTTTTAATTAAATGAATATAAATTTCAGTTTTACCGCTCGAAGTTATTCCATGTAACAAAACAACCTGCTTATCAAAAAACTGTGTATTAATCTCTTGCAGCGCAGTTTGTTGACTACTATTCAGAGGAAACACTTCTTGAACTTCAGAAGTATTTATATCTAAACGGGAAATTTCTTTTTTATAAACCTCAAAAACACCTTTCTCAACAAGTCCATTGAGTACAGCTACACTTATTCCTGATTTATCAAGCAATTCCTTTTTAGCAACTTCCTTTCGCTTAGCAGGTTGCAAGTATTTCGACAATTCGATATAATTCATCAAAAGGTCGAGTTGTTTCTTGGCTCTATTCAACTCATCAAAAACACTTCTTAAAACAGCGTCATCTTCACATTTGTCGTTCAACCTAACAAAACTTTCCGTTTTTATACGAAACTTTTCAGTCAGCGATTCGCTCACTTCAATTGCATTTTTTTCGAGCAATAATTTTAAAGTTGGCAAAACACTATTAATTTCGGTGGCTTTGTTCAACATTTCAACTGTACTTGGCCTGCCGTCCGACAAAGCATCAAGTATACGTTGTTCCTTATCACTTAAAACTGCTTCAGCCTCAAAATCGGGATTTATGCAAACCAAAGTTTCACTTTCGAGCTTCATACCTGCTGGCACAGCTGCCTGATATACATCGCCCATACATGCCATATAATACGACGAAATCCACTCCCAAAATTTGAGTTGCGGGTAGCGTAGAATTGGCTCTGCATCAAGCAAACAAATAATATCTTTTATCTCATAAGGCAATTCCGGTTTATGGGTATGTATTATTGAAACAATGGCAGTATACATTTTCTTTTTTCCAAAAGGTACTACCACACGCATCCCAATACGTATTTGCTCCGACCAATCAACAGGTACAGCATACGTAAAACTTGCTTTTAAAGGCAATGGTAATATCACATCAATATACTTCATCAAGCAACGATATTATGGTTGGAGACCACAAAGATACACAATAAAAAAATTACAATCACTAATTTTAAAGCAAAGAATACATTGAAATTTGCCGTTTTTTTGTTAATTTTGCAAACCAAACAACAAACAAATAATCGTTTTAAAAACCAACAAAACAAGATATAAAATGTTTAAAACAAATCAGTACTTCGATGGAAAAGTTGTTTCTATCGGAATGGATTCAGTAGAGGGAAATGCAACTGTAGGCGTAATGGCTGCAGGCGAGTATGAATTTGGCACAAGTTCAGTTGAAGTAATGACAGTTATCTCGGGTGAATTAACCATACAACAACCAGGCGAAACAGAATGGAAAACCTATCGGAAATTCGAAAGTTTTGTAGTGGCCAAGGATGTGAAATTTAAAGTGAAATGTACGCAAGATACACCTTACTTGTGTTTGTATAAATAAAATCACTAAAAAAAGCGCATAAATTAAATTTAATCTATGCGCTTTTTTTTAATTCTCTTCCAGAATCTTTTGTTTCTGACTTTCAAAATCTTTTTCTGTAATCAATTTGTCGTCGTATAACTGCTTAAGCTCTTTTAACCGTTCAGCTTTAGGGCGCAAGGGTGAAACGATATTGTTGTTAATTGGATCATTACCTGGCTGCGACAAGTCATTATTCGAAATTGGCCTAAGATCATACGTATGTGTTGGAGTATAATCCATCGTCCAAAGCAAAATTGGCCAAACAAATAAACCACCAACAAAATTACCTACATTAAATTCACCATCACGATAAATTGAAGTATATATCGGCTCATATCCTTCCTTAATTATATCTACATTGAACGACATAAAGGAAATCCGTGTATCAACATGTAAATAAGGAGTTCGCCCTACTTGCTCGCCATTAATAAATACTTTTGCACCCGAAGGATTCGATCGGATCATAGTAGAGCTTGAACAACCCGACATTAACAAAACACTAAATAACACTGTTATTGTTATTAGAAAAAGATTACGTTTTCTCATAAATAATTTTTTTAACGTTAATAATTGATTTTATTGATTTTGAGAAAACAATAATAATGCCATATTTTTAAAAAAAAGTCGTTAGAAATAATTCCAACGACTTTTTTTTAAATACTTAATCAATAAAATAATTATTCTTCCTCTTTTTTCGAAGCTTCGTATTCTTTAAGCAGTTTATCTTGAATATCCATTGGCACCAATTCATAACTAGCAAATTTCATACTGAACGATGCACGACCTCCAGTTAGCGAACTAAGCGTTGTAGAATAGCTTCCCAATTCTTTCAAAGGTATTTTGGCAGAAAGTTTTTCATACCCTTTTTCGCTTTCCATACCCATAATAATGGCTCTCCTACCCTGCAAGTCGCTCATTACATCACCCAAACGATCGGATGGTACCTGAACAATGACATCATATACAGGTTCGAGTAGTTTTGGACCAGCATCTTTAAAAGCTGCTGAAAATGCATTTCTACCTGCTAAACGGAATGAGATTTCGTTTGAGTCAACAGGGTGCATTTTACCATCGTATACAATTACACGAACATCACGCGCATAGGAACCTGTAAGTGGTCCTTGTTCAATGCGGTCCATTATACCTTTAAGAATGGCTGGAACGAAACGAGCATCGATTGATCCACCTACAATACTATTAATAAGTACGAGTTTACCTCCCCAATCTAAATCAATAGTTTGTGAGTCGCGATTACTGATCTTGAACTCCTGACCATTAAAACGAAACATTTCGGGTGCAGGCATTCCATCGTAATAAGGCTCAATAATCATGTGAACTTCACCAAATTGGCCCGAACCTCCAGATTGTTTCTTATGACGATAATCGGCTCTTGCATTCTTAGTTATTGTTTCACGATATGGAATCTTTGGCTCTTTGTATTCAATCGGAATTTTATCGTTGTGCTCAACTCTCCACTTCAAAGTACGCAAATGGAATTCACCTTGACCATAAAGTATAGTTTGCTTTAACTCCTTTGATTGCTCCACAACCCACGTAGGATCTTCCTCGTGCATACGAGTTAATACTTCGCTTAATTTTTCTTCATCAGCTTCCGAAACTGCTCTTATCGCACGTCTGTACTTAGGTTCTGGATACTTAATTTCTTTAAAATCAAATTCACACCCTTTTGCATTCAGTGTATTACCTGTGCGTGTATCTTTAAGCTTAACAGTAGCACCAATATCGCCTGCTACCAATTCCTCTACTTTAGTTCGTATTTGTCCTGCAACCGAGAAAATTTGACTTAATCGTTCTTTTGAACCTCTATCTACATTATGCAAGTCATCGCCTTCTTTAATTTTACCACTCATTACTTTGAAGTACGAAACTTCACCAATATGTGGTTCAACACTTGTTTTGAAAACATAAATGCTAGTTGGCCCTGATGGATCTGGAGCAATTTCTTTTCCATCAGCAGTTTGAGGTTTTTTTGTAGCACTTACACTTGGCGATACATTTCCCACAAATTCCATTAAACGGCGTACACACATATCTTTACCTGCACTTACACAAAATACTGGGAACATATCACGATTTAGCATGCCCTTTTTAATTCCCAAACGCATTTCGTCTTCGTTTAATGAACCCTGATCAAAGAATTTCTCCATCAACTCTTCATCGTGCTCTGCAGCAGCTTCAACCAAAACATTATGTAAGTCTTGAGCCTTATTAATTTCAGAATCAGGTATTTCGAGCACCTCTGGCACACCACCTTCGGGCTTCCAACGGTACATTTTCATTTTCAAAACATCAACAACTGCATTAAACTGTGGACCAACAGTTATAGGATATTGTATTTGAACAACTTTTGAACCATAATTTTCTTTTAATTGTTCGAGCGTTTTATCGAAATCAGCTTTTTCGTGGTCTAACTGATTGGTAATAAAAATTACAGGTTTATTAAATTTCTCGGTATAACGAAAATGATTGTTTGTACCTACCTCAACACCATATTGAGTGTTAAGTAATATCAAGGCTGTATCTGTTACATTTAACGAAGTAACAACGCCTCCAATAAAATCATCAGAGCCTGGACAGTCGATAAAATTTAGTTTTTTATCCAACCATTCAGTTTGAATAATAGTGGAAAATACAGAATAACCGTATTCTTTTTCAACTGGAAAATAGTCCGACACAGTATTCTGAGCCGCAACAGTGCCTCTACGTTTTATAATACCACTCTCGTAAAGCATAGCTTCAACAAGAGTGGTTTTCCCGGAGCCAGAACTTCCTAACAAGGAAATGTTCTTAATTTCATTTGACTGGTATACTTTCATATTAAATTAAATTTGAAATGATTAATACTTAAAATTTAATAGTTCTTGATTCTTTAAATCGGTTGACAATGTATGAAATCTATTTGAAATATGTCACAGCAGAATTAATGTTTTACAACATGGTTTTTTGACATTAAAATTTTAATGAAAATGTTTTGTAAATAAGAAAAAAAGCACTATCTTTGCACTCGCTTTTGAGAAATACAATAGCAACGGGGTGTAGCGCAGTCCGGTTAGCGCA
>CAYXQZ010000084.1:9446-13037 GCA_964466415.1 uncultured Paludibacter sp. | reverse complement strand
TTAATCGTCGGCGAAATTCCGCACATACTATAGACGTAGCCACAGCCACATTCAACGATTCGGATGTGGCTTCGTTTTTTGGAAAACTTGGTATCGTGAGTCGGTGATTGATTAATTCTGATACGGCATGCGAAATTCCATTTCCTTCATTACCCATCACAATTAATCCGTTAGGTGTTAGTGCTTCAGTATAAAGGTCGTTGCCATCCATAAATGTGCCATAAACAGGATGCTGATTAGGAAGCTCTTGTATATATTTCAATAAATCAACATAATGCACATTAACACGCGCCAACGCACCCATGGTAGCTTGCACTGTTTTATGCCCAAAAGCATCAGCTGATAAATGCGAACAAACTATGTTTTTAATACCAAACCAATCGGCTATCCGAATTATTGTACCAAGATTTCCGGGGTCTTGAATGTCGTCGAGCGCCAAGCAAAGTTCGCTGTTGGTAATGGTTGTTAAGTTGTAATTGGGTTTTTCGAATATAGCTAGTATGCCTTGCGGTGACTTTTGACTGGATATTTTTTTTAATTCGTCAGCACTTACTTCTTGAATTTTGCTCCTGAATGAAACTCTATTGTTTTGCAACCATTCACTTGTGGCATAGCACTCTTTAAGTTTAAAAGCAGGCTCTAAATCAATCACCAATTTACTTCCTTCGGCCACAAAAAGCCCCGTTTCGTCGCGCATTTTTTTATGCGACAAAGCAGTAATGTTTTTAATCTGATTTTTTGATATCACTTGTTTTCGGAAGATTTCATTATTGTCCGTTTGCTTTAAAAACAACAGTAATTGTTTTTAGAATAATTTTCATGTCGAGCCAAACCGACCAATTGTCGATATAGTCCAAGTCCATTTGCATCCATTCTTTAAACGAAATTGAATTTCTGCCGCTTACTTGCCATATACATGTAATGCCTGGTTTCATGCTTAACCTACGAAGTTGGTATTTTTCGTATTGTTTTACTTCGCTGAGTAGTGGTGGGCGAGGTCCTACAACTGACATCTCTCCTTTTATTACATTGAAAAACTGCGGAAATTCGTCTAATGATGTTTTGCGAAGGAATTTACCAATTTTAGTTATGCGAGGGTCGTTTTCGATTTTAAAAGTTGGCCCATCCGATTCGTTTTGGTGTTGTAATTCTTCTACCATACTTTCGGCATTCAGTATCATTGATCGAAATTTGAAGCATACAAACCGGCGGCCATTTTGTCCAACTCTTTCTTGTTTAAAGAAAACGGGTCCTTTATCTGTGCATTTAATTAAAATAATAATTATTAGCATAATTGGCGATGTAATCACAAGCACAAATGCACTAAATAATATATCAAATGCTTCTTTCATTTTCAAACTAATGTATTTGGTAGGCGTAGTTTGATGTGTAATAAATGAATTATCAAATGTCTTATTGTTTTTAAATCCCTCCAAAAAATCTTCTTGAATTATATGAACGGTTGTTCCAATTTGTTCTGCTTCAGCAATAATTTGCTCAATATTATAATGCGAATCGGATACAGGCATGCAATAAAAAATATCATCAACGCCTTTCAGTACAATCTTCTTGAAAATATCCTCTTGTTTATCAATGATGTATGTTTTTTTATGTAAGTTTGCCAGATTATTATCTGGTGTTATTATGGCCAATATTTTATAACCCCAATCTTTCGATTTTATAAATTCTTTAATAAACGGTTTAGCACTTGCATCGGCTATAATAATAATATTGCGTGTATTACGACCAATTTTTCGTAAGTAGCGCATGATGTAATAAAATGCCAGTTTAAAACTAACAAGCACAATTAAATTAACGATACAAAACCATAAAATATAATAAGCTGAGTAGCTATAATGGCCAATAAGTATAAGTAATTTTAGTTCGATAAATAACAAGATGCCAGCTATGCTCAGCGTTACAAGGTAACCCCGAATCATGCTGGTAAAAGAAGTTGCTCTGAAAATAACTCCTAAACGGAATTTATAAAACAAAAACGTCCAAATTATTATGATTTGAGATATAAAAAAGAGTTTCTCGTAAATTTCAATAACTGGTGATGGGAAAAATATTTCGATGGACAAAAATACAAGTACCGATATTACAACCTGCACAATAATCATCGCATTGGATAGTTTCTTTTCTCTTTTAGTAATCATACGTAAATAACAAATTAAGTCAAAAAAAGGTGCTTGTGTATCGCAAAGATGTAAAAAATACTTTAATTACGCAAATGATATAAGTCGAAAGTGCAATTTTATAAGTCATTTTCTCAAATAATCAACTTGCTAATTTATTATGAGATTCGTATTTAATTACTATAAGCTCATAATTTCCTTCTAAAAAGTATACGTTACATATAATTTAAGAGTTTTTATATATATATAAATAATATGCTATGTATCAGAAAATGAGATATGTTTTGTAAATCAGCATCATTAAATGCTTAAATTGTACAAAATAATTTTACTGAATAAAAAAAAAAGAGTAATTTTGGTCGACCAATAAAGACAATTTGTAAAATTATTCAATAAAAAAATGAAAACAAATTATGAAATTAGGTACGCTTCGCACCCCGAAGATGCCAAAAAGTACGACACAGCCCGTCTCCGTAAAGAGTTTCTGGTACAAAATTTATTTGTAACTAATGAAGTTAACATGGTTTACACCTTGTTCGATCGTTTAGTAGTTGGAGGTGCAATGCCTGTTAATGAGGTGCTTGCACTCGATGCTATTGACCCGCTTAAATCGGAATTCTTCCTTTCGCGTCGCGAACTTGGAATTTATAACATTGGTGGAGCTGGAAAAGTTTTGGTTGATGGTGTAGAATTTAGTTTGGAATATAAAGAAGCGTTGTATTTAGGTGCTGGAAACAGATCTGTTTCGTTTGAAAGTAATGATGCTTCGTGTCCGTCAAAATTTTATTTTAACTCGGCACCTGCTCATAAATCTTTTCCCGACCGAAAAATAACCAAAGCCGATGCTATAGTAATGGAATTAGGTTCATTGGAAACTGCCAATCACCGTAATATCAATAAAATGTTGGTTTGTCAAGTGCTTGAGACTTGTCAACTGCAAATGGGTATGACCGAATTGCAAGTAGGAAGTGTTTGGAACACTATGCCAGCACATACGCACAGTCGCCGCATGGAAGCATATTTCTATTTTGAAGTTCCCGAAGGAAATGCCGTTTGTCACTTTATGGGCGAACCAACCGAAACCCGTCATATTTGGATGCAAGGCGAAGAGGCTGTTATTTCGCCCGAATGGAGCATACACTCAGCTGCTGCAACTAGCAACTATACTTTTATTTGGGGAATGGCAGGAGAAAATCTGGACTACAGTGATCAGAATTTTTACAAACATACGGAACTGAGATAACAAAGTCGAAAGTCAAAGGTCGAAAGTCTATAGTCAGAAGACAATTGACAAAAGACAAATGAATTAAAATAGTTCAAGAATAAATAAAATAAATTTAATAACAACATATAAAAGTCAAAAGCGAATTTAGTAAGTATTATTACGACTTTCGACCATTGACTTTAGACATCAGACAAAAAAATATGAATCCTTTTGAATTAAACGGAAAAA
>CAYXQZ010000084.1:0-9346 GCA_964466415.1 uncultured Paludibacter sp. | reverse complement strand
TTGACTTTAGACATCAGACAAAAAAATATGAATCCTTTTGAATTAAACGGAAAAATTGCGCTTGTAACAGGCGGATCGTACGGAATTGGTTTTTCGATTGCAAGTGCTTATGCCAAAGCGGGTGCAACGATAGTTTTTAACGATATTAATCAGGAAATGATTGATAAAGGCATGGCTGCTTATGCTGCAGCAGGAATTAAAGCGCATGGTTATGTGTGCGATGTTACCAACGAAGAGCAAGCTAATGCTATGATTGCTCAAATTGAGAATGAAGTAGGCGTAATTGATATTTTGGTAAATAATGCTGGAATTATTAAACGTGTTCCTATGCACGAAATGACTGCAGCTGAATTCCGTTTGGTAATTGATATTGACTTGAATGGTCCTTTCATTATGGCCAAAGCTGTACTTCCTGGAATGATGAAAAAACGTGCTGGTAAAATTATCAATATTTGCTCCATGATGAGTGAGTTAGGTCGCGAAACAGTGTCGGCTTACGCTGCAGCTAAAGGTGGCTTGAAAATGTTGACAAAAAACATTGCTTCGGAATATGGCGAATACAATATTCAGTGTAATGGCCTTGGACCAGGTTATATTGCTACACCTCAAACAGCACCACTTCGCGAAACGCAAGCTGATGGCTCACGTCATCCATTCGACCAATTTATAATTGCCAAAACTCCTGCTGCTCGTTGGGGAAACCCCGAAGATTTAGATGGACCAGCTATATTTTTAGCTTCAAAAGCATCTGATTTTGTAAATGGACATATTTTGTATGTTGATGGTGGAATTTTGGCATATATAGGAAAACAACCGAAATAAAGGTAGAAGTTAGAAATAGACTTAAGTCAAAAGTCGAATGTCAAAAGACTTTAGACCTTTGACTAAAAACATTTAATAAAAAATCATGAAGAACATAGTGTTTATTGTATTTCTTGCATTCTTTTGTATTTCGGGTATTTCTGCTCAGAAACAAATTGTGGTAAAGAACACAGCCGATTTCGACCGTACAGCCGAAATGGTGGAAGTGAAAGTGTGCCAAAAAAATGCTGTTTTTTTAAGCAAACAATTTGTTTTGAAAAATGAAAAAGGTCAGGAAATTGCGTATCAGTTGGTGTTTGATAACAATAAAACCGTTAGTAGTTTTATTTTTCAAGCCGATGTAAAAGCCAAATCGACAGCTGTTTACCAGGTTTCAGAAGGAAAGCCGACGGCAGTGAAATTTTTGACGCACGCTCGTTTTGTTCCTGAACGCAAGGACGATTTTGCATGGGAAAACGATTTGGCAGCTTACCGCATGTACGGACCGGCATTGGCCAAAGAAAACCCCAGTAATGGTGTTGACTTATGGCTTAAACGCACTTCGGATACCATTGTAAGCAAGCGTTACCGCGACGAGCTTCAGAACGGATTGACTTACCATGTTGACAGAGGAAATGGTTTGGATTGCTATAAGGTGGGCCATACACTTGGCGCAGGTGGAATTGCACCTTATCATGCCGGAAAGCTTTTTGTGGGTGATAATTACAATAGATTCAAAATAAAAGAAAATGGTCCTTTACGTTCGGTTTTTACGTTGTATTACGATAAGGTAAAAGTTGGAAACGAGACAGTAAGTCAGGAAATTACAATTACTACAAACGCTGGTTCAGCATTGAACAAAGCCATAGTTAAGTATTCAGGAAAAGCGCAACCGTTTCAGTTAGCAGCCGGAATTTTTACACACGACGATAAAGGTGTTAAACATTCCAATCTTAAATCAGGAACAATAGCCTATGCAGAAGATGCTGTTTCGGATGCTAAACTTCCTTCGGGGCGAAATTATGTGGGAGTAGTGGTTCCATGCAAAGCAAATGCTATCGCAAATCAGGATAATCACTTGTTGATAACAGCCAATTATAAAGCTGAAAGTAATTTTACCTATTATTTTGGTGGTGGATGGAGCAAATGGAAATTTCCAACAGACAAAGATTGGTTTGAAGCAGTTGAAAAATTTAGCAAACAAATTAAACAACCTTTAAAAGTCAAGGTAAAATAAATTCATTTTGATTGAAAATTATAAGCCCGAAGTAACTAAATTATTACTTCGGGCTTTATTTTAGGTTGATATATTATTATCGCTTATTTTCAAATTGCTAACTCAATAAAAATCAATTAAATAATTCTTTCAGAGTTTGCGTTGCAATGAACATTTTTTTGCTGTCGGGAAGTTCAATGAAATCATACTTGTGGTAAAACCCCTTTGCCTCGTCATCTATTGGGTCAACTACTACAGCAAATGATCCAATTTCATTCGCTATACTATAACTTCTTTTAAGTGCATCAATCAATAGAATTTTTCCAATTCCATTACCTTGCTGATTTTTATCTATTGCCAAACGACCAAGTAATGTAGCGGGAATTGCTTTATACGATTTTGGTAGTTTTTTCTGAATTTGAACTGAAAAACTACTCAATGGAATACTACTATTCGAAAGGGTGTAATAGCCTTGAATAATATTTGTTTCACTATCTGCCAATACGAAACAAGCGGCAAGTTTGCGCTTAACATCTTGTCCTGCCTGAGTTTTCAGATAGTCATTTAAAAGTTCTTTTCCGCAATCAAAATCCTTCCGATTATGCTTTTTATCTAAAAGTTCTATCATTTGTTATTTTGCGTTTGCAATATAAGAATTGTAATCGTCTAACGCATTCTTCAAACTTTCGGACGGTTTTTGAGGATTATTTATTGCATTAAAAAATATTTCACTATCTCTTTCAGAGGCAATTATCTGTTCTCTTTCTTTTATTATTTCTTTCGCTTTATCCTGCACTACCCGAACTACAAAATCCGTAAGATTCCGATAACCCCCTAAAAATGCCGCTTTTTCAAAGAATTGTTTTTGTTCTTTTGGAAGTCTGGCATCAAATCTGGCATGTTCTACTGTTGTTGTATTCATAATTATTATATTTTATGCAAACGTACGTAAAATATCCGTAATTACAAAATAGCGTACTGTAATTGTCCGTACAATAATACTTAATTAACACTATACACAACAAAACTTTAAATGTTTATAAAAAATATTTTAATACGCTCTAGCAAATACCACCCGTTGTTTGGAAGGTTTGCCTGTAAAAATACACGTTCCTTCTTCGCTCGCTTCTAACGGAATACAACGAATGGTTGCTTTGGTTTCGTCCTTCACACGTTCCTCTGTTTCGGGAGTGCCGTCCCAGTGGCAAAGCAGGAATCCACCTTTTTCGATTTCTACTTTAAATTCGTCGTACGAATTAACTTCGCGGGTAACCGAAGCGCGATAGTCAAATGCTTTTGTGTAAATATTTTCCTGAATTTCGGTCATCAGTTTTTCGATGTAGTTTTCAACACCATCAATCGCAACTGTTTCTTTGGTCAAGGTATCACGACGAGCCACTTCTACCGTGCCGTTTTCGAGGTCGCGAGCACCCATAGCCAATCGCACAGGAACACCTTTTAATTCGTATTCAGCAAATTTCCAGCCTGGTTTTTTATTATCGTTGTTGTCGTATTTTACAGAAATGCCTAATTTCTTAAGTTTAGCAACTATTTCGGCCACTTTCTCCGAAATGGCAGCTAATTGTTCGTCGTTTTTATAAATTGGCACAATAACAACTTGAAAAGGTGCTAGTTTTGGAGGTAGCACCAAGCCATTATCGTCGGAATGAGTCATAATAAGTGCACCCATTAAGCGGGTTGATACTCCCCATGATGTAGCCCAAACAAAATCTTGCTTGTTGTTTTTGTCCATAAAAGTTACATCGAATGCTTTGGCGAAGTTTTGTCCCAAAAAGTGCGAAGTTCCAGCCTGAAGTGCTTTTCCATCCTGCATCAATGCTTCGATACAGAAAGTTTCGAGTGCACCAGCAAAACGTTCGTTGGCCGATTTTACGCCTTTGAGCACCGGCATGGCCATAAAGTTTTCGGCAAATTCGGCATAAACATCGAGCATCTGACGCGCTTCCACCATTGCTTCGGCTTCGGTAGCGTGGGCTGTGTGACCTTCTTGCCATAGAAATTCAGCAGTGCGCAGAAATAAACGCGTACGCATTTCCCAACGAACCACATTGGCCCACTGATTTATAAGTAATGGTAAATCGCGATAGGATTGAATCCAGTTTTTATAAGTGCTCCAAATAATAGTTTCGGAGGTAGGACGAACAATTAATTCTTCTTCGAGTTTAGCTTCGGGGTCAACGATTACGCCTTTGCCATCAGGACTGTTTTTTAGGCGATAATGAGTAACCACAGCACATTCTTTAGCAAAACCTTCGACGTGAGCAGCTTCTTTGCTCAAAAACGATTTAGGAATAAACAACGGAAAATAAGCATTTACGTGACCAGTTTCTTTAAACATACGGTCGAGTTCGGCTTGCATTTTTTCCCAAATTGCATAACCATAAGGTTTAATAACCATACAACCACGAACTGCCGAATTTTCGGCTAAATCAGCTTTCAATACCAAATCGTTGTACCATTGCGAGTAGTTTTCGCTGCGCGAAGTCAATTCTTTTGCCATTTGTCTATTTATAATTTATCTATTTACCATTTTGGGAGTGCAAAGATACGAATTTTTTGGAAAATATTTGTCAGTCAAAGAATTATTCGTATCTTTGCAGCCGCTTTAAGAAAATCAAGAATATAAATTTTAAAAAGTTAGTAAACAGTATGTTAAATCATTATGAAACCGTTTTCATTTTAACTCCCGTTTTGTCTGATGTACAGATGAAGGAAGCGGTAGAAAAGTTCAAAGCCATCCTAACAGAAAATGGCTCGACTATTACCAATGAAGAGAACTGGGGCCTACGCAAATTGGCTTACCCAATTCAAAAAAAATCGACAGGTTTTTATTCCCTACTTCAGTTTGATGCTGATGCTACGGTAGTTGCAAAATTGGAAACACAATTCCGTCGCGATGAGCGCGTGCTTCGTTTCTTATCGTTCCGTTTGGACAAATACGCTTACGAGTACGCTGAAAAAAGAAAGAATGTTAAATCAAAAGAAGTAAAGGAGAACTAAACCATGGCAGCAAATAACGGAGATATCAGATATTTAACTCCACCAACAGTGGATGTTAAAAAGAAAAAATATTGTCGCTTCAAAAAAAGCGGAATTAGATTCATCGACTACAAAGATCCAGAATTCTTGAAAAAATTCTTGAACGAACAAGGAAAAATTCTTCCTCGTCGATTGACCGGCACTTCGTTGAAATTTCAACGTAAAGTAGCTCAGGCAGTTAAAAGAGCACGTCACATTGCGTTGCTTCCTTATGTAACCGATATGATGAAATAATTTTAAGAAGGAGGAAAAAAGTATGGAAATTATATTGAAAGAAGATGTAATCAATTTAGGTTACAAAGGAGATATTTTAAAAGTAAAAGATGGTTACGGTCGTAACTTCCTTATACCAACTAAAAAAGCTATCCTTGCTACAGCATCGGCAAAAAAAATGTTGGCTGAAGACATGAAACAACGTGCCCATAAATTGGAACGTTTGAAAAACGAAGCTGCTGACTTAGCTGAAAAAGTAAAAGATATTACCTTAACTGTTGGTGCAAAAACAAGTACTACTGGTAAAATATTTGGTGCAGTTGGTCCTATCCAAATTGCTGAAGCGTTCGAAAAAGCAGGTTTTGCTGTTGATCGTAAAGTAATTGCATTAAAGGAACCTGTTAAAGAAATTGGTTCATACAAAGCTACATTGAAACTTCACAAAGAAGTATCAGTTGAAGTAGCTTTTGATGTTGTAGCTGAATAAGATACAAATAAACAATATAAAAAGCCCTTATACTTTTCGGAGTGTAAGGGCTTTTTTGTAACTTGTAATAAAGTTTTCGACTGACTATTTTTGTGCTTTTTTCAGTCGTTTTTCTTCTTTTTTCTCTTTGGGAGTTTTCAATGCTTCCTTTTTAACGTTTTTCTTTGCATCTTCCGATTTTGCCATGATGATCTATTTTTTAGTTTAAAACCAATTAATTGAATAATGGACAAAAATACAACTAATTTTTAAATTAGGGCATTTTCTGAAGAATTATTTCGGTTGTACAATGTCGATAATCACTGTACGGTTATAAAATCGTTCTTTGGGTAGTTTATTTTACAAGGTTTTGTAAACCTCATCAAAAGGTATTCGTAAACGATCGCCCCAGATGCCTTTATTGCCATTACGGATACCACATGGGATTACCATATTTATTTCGGCCCGGCGTGGAAGTTTGAGTATTTTTTTTACCCGGCGACTATCGAAACCTTCAAGTGGGCAAGTGTCATAACCTTCGTTAGCCATAGCAATCATAAATGTTTGAGCAGCTAGCGCACAACTCTTATGTACCATAACCCGCACATCGCATTCTGATACCGTAGTAGTCATAGGGCGAAAAAGACTGATGCTGCTTGTTAGTATTTTACGAAATAGGCCTAAAATTCCAAAGAATCGAGTGTAAAGAAAAGGCAATACTTTTCCGTAGTACAATGATTGAATTTTAATTCGATTTGGTTGTTTTTCAGCTGGACTGGTTCTAATTATGTTGTCGCGCGTAAGTTCAAGTACTTGTTTGGCGCGTTTACTAAACAAATCCTGACGAGTAACAAACACAACCATTTGTGGTGCTGTAGAGGCTGCACTTTGCGACAAACAAGCTTCACTCATAGGTTTTAATACTTCAGGGTCAGTTATATGATAAAACTCCCACAACTGCATATTGGAACTATTTGGAGCCAGTGCTGCCATTTCCAAACAATGTTTTACCCTTGCCGTATCAGGCAAATTATCGGGCGAATAATTACGCACCGACCGACGAAAATTCAAAACCTCTTCCAGATTCATTTTTTTTGTTTATTATTTAATGCAAATATAACATATTTAAGTTGCTTTGGTTTATTTGTCATTAAAAAAAGTCCTGAAAATATTCATTTACAGGACGATTCCTATAGTTAAGGTATATGTGACAAAGTATTATCTAACAATGAATTTTCCGGTTTGAAAAGCCGTAGCTGTTGAAGTTAAAGATAGATAATATAATCGGATTTATAACTTAATTCAAATTAATATTTATCTTTGTAGTTAATTGTGCTAAAGTATTTTGATAGGTTTTAAACACACAAGAATATTGTTTATGAAAAATACATTGATTATTATTGGGCATCCCAATTTCGAAACTTCTTTTACAACTAAAACTGTAGTTGATTATCTTGTTGATACAACTGAATATGGAGATGAAATTCTGAAAGTAAGAAATTTGATTTCGCTTTATCCTGATTATAAAATTAATATTGAGGCCGAGCAGGATGCTCTTCGTTGGGCCGAGACTGTAGTTTTGCAATTTCCATTTTACTGGTACAGTGTGCCCGGAATTTTAAAAACATGGATGGATGAAGTGTTTAGATATGGTTTTGCCTATGGAAAAACAGGTGATAAAATGAAAGGAAAATCGCTTTTGCTTTCGTTCAGCACTGGAGGACCGCTTGAAGCTTATGCGCATGGTGCTCGTAATAATTTTGAAATTGAAGAACTGTTATTTCCTATTAAGCAAACCTCAAATTTAATGGGTACTATATGGGAAGAGCCTGTAGTAAGTTTTGGTATGGCAAATATTCCAGGGATTGAAACTGATAAAACCGAAACAATTATAAAAGCTAAATTGCATGCCGAAAAGTTATATCAACGAATTTTAAATTTATAAAGTAATGAAACGAATTTATTTTGTGATTTTTAGTCTTTTTACTGTGTTAATTTTGAATGCTCAAGAGATTACCGGCGAATGGAATGGGGTTTTGTCTGTTCAAGGTATGAAACTTCGATTGGTTTTTCATGTTGCCAAAACCGATGCTGGTTTTACGGCTACTATGGATAGTCCTGATCAAGGTGCTAAGGGAATTGCAATGACTAGCGCTTCGTTCGAAAACAATGTGTTGAAATTGGAGCACAGCGCTGCCAAAATTGTATTTACTGGAACTTTTGATGGAAAAACCGAAGTAAATGGCGAGTTTGTTCAAGCTGGAATGAAATTTCCGATGACTCTAAGTCGTAAAGAAGTGGTTGTTGAAAAACCAAACCGCCCACAGGAGCCTCAAGCACCATTTCCGTATAGTTCAGAAGCAGTAACATTCAAAAACCTGAAAGACAGCTTAACTCTTTCGGGCACATTTACTTACCCCAAAGGAAACGGAAAGTACCCTGTGGTGGTACTTGTTTCGGGTAGTGGACCACAAAACCGCGATGAGGAATTGATGGGTCACAAACCCTTTCTGGTATTAGCCGATTTCCTAACACGCAATGGTATAGCCGTTTTGCGCTACGACGATCGTGGTTGTTTTGCCTCCACTGGTAATTTTACGAAAGCACTTACTCAAGATTTTGCTACAGATGCATCGGCTGCTATCGATTATTTAAAAAGTAGAAAGGAAATTGATACCAAAAAAATTGGAATAATTGGTCATAGCGAAGGAGCAATGGTAGCTCCAATTGTAGCGGCAACCAGAAATGATTTAAGTTTTATAGTTTTAATGGCTGGCCCTGGTATTCAAGGAAACGAAATACTTATGCTTCAATCGGAGTTAATTAGTCGTGCAAATGGTGTTCCGGAAAGCGATATAAGTAAAGCCAAAGAAATAAATTCGGCTATTTATAGCACAATTTTAAAAGTTCAGGATACTGATTCATTGATAATAGCAATTCGGAAAATCATGCTTGAAAAAATGCCGCAAAATGCTGATTCAAAAGCTGGTGGCGAAGCTATGATTGATGGTCAGATGAAACAAATAACATCACCTTGGATGCTTAATTTCATTCGCTACAATCCCGCACCCACGCTCGAAAAAGTAAAATGCCGCGTATTGGCTTTGAACGGAAGTTTAGATTTGCAAGTGCCGGCCGATGTAAATCTACAGGCCATCGGTAAAGCGCTAACCAAAGGTGGAAATAAAAACTTTACAACCAAAAAATTAGAAGGTTTAAATCATTTATTTCAGGAATGTAGAACAGGTTCACCTGCTGAATATGCTGCAATTGAACAAACCTTATCGCCCATATTATTAAATGAAATTCTTGATTGGATAAAAGCCAGATAAGTAGTTTGATTTCTATTAATAAAAATGGCTGTAAGACAACATCTTACAGCCATTTTTATAAGTTTAATTGTTGAATTACTCTTGATTCAACGTAACGCGTTTGAAAGCAATACATGTAAAATGTTTTTTTGCAAGCAGTTCTTTTACTGTTATTTTTCCAGCTTCTTCGCCGCCACCTTCGTACTTTTGCTCTAGAAGAGTAAATTCTTTGAAGAATTTTGCCATACGTCCAGCTGCAATACTGTTTACTTTCTGTTC
>CAYXQZ010000083.1:2457-13150 GCA_964466415.1 uncultured Paludibacter sp. | reverse complement strand
TCGGTCTCAATATCAGGATATTGAGGCGCAATTTCCTGACCAATCTGACGCCACAGGCGCGAAGTAGCCAACACATTGGCTTTATCAACAATAGTAACTTTTTTATTGCGTTGTCCGGCATATTTGTAAGCTAAATGCAGGATACGCTCAACCTCTTCGCGGGTATAAATACAAGTATCGTAAGCAGTATTGCCATCTTCGGAACGCCCCTGTGGGCGACCAAAATACATACCACCAGTTAACTCACGGATACACATAAAATCGGCACCATCTACCAAATCGGCACGTAAAGGCGATTTGTGAATTAAAGATGGAAAAGTAGAAACCGGACGAATATTAGCGTACAAACCTAAATCTTTGCGCATTTTTAATAAACCTTGTTCAGGACGCACTTTTGCAGCTGGATTATTGTCGTATTTTGGATCGCCGATAGCACCAAAAAGCACAGCATCCGATTGCATGCATAAATCGTGAGTTGCTTTAGGATAAGGCTCACCTACTTGATCAATGGCACATGCTCCAACAATAGCATATTCGTAACTTAACTCATGATTAAACTTTTTGCAAACAATTTTTGTTACATTTAAAGCTTGCTCAATAATCTCTGGACCTATTCCATCGCCGGGTAAAACTGCGATTTTTAAAGATTTTCCCATTAAATTTGTTTTATTATATTATTAATTATTTTTTTTTCATATATTTGTAGCGACTTTAAAACTATACAATCACCTATTTTAAACTTTACATCATGAACTTCCTGATCATTCCTATTGGTGTATTTATGGGAATAGTAGCCTTACTAATCCTCAAAGAAATCAGACCGAATAGTCTGTTTAAAAAAGCATTGAAAGTATTTATAATTCTACTGTTTATAGCCGCTTTTGCTGCAGTTAGCATGTATATTTACACTCCAAAAACTTTTTAACTTGGTTTTTCGATAATATTGAGCATTTTCTCAGTTGCTTTCAAAGCCGAAACGGTTTGATCGCCATCCAGTCCTCTTGTTTTAAACACTTTATCTTTGAATTGCCAAGTAATAATTGTTTGAACAATAGCGTCTGTTTTACCTCCAGGAGGTATCACAACCTGATAATCTAATAATTCAGGAGTATCTTTTCCCAGCTTTTTGTACATCTTATACAGTGCTTTGGACAAAGCATTGTATTGTCCGTCGCCCGAAGCTGTTTCCTGATACTCCACACCATAAATTTCGGCTTTTACACTTGCCATGGGACGTAAACCACTCGACACTGTAAGCGAATAATTTAAAATGCGAATAACTTTATTTTCTTCGTCGTTGTTAACCACGTCCGAAACAATATAAGGCAACTCGTCGAGCGAGATAAGCTCTTTTTTGTCACCCAACTCAATAACTCGTTGAGTTACTTTTTTCATCATTTCGTCGTCCAACTCAATGCCCAATTGTTGCAAATTCTTCAGAATACTTGCTTTACCTGAGTTTTTACCTAAAGCATATAAGCGCTCACGGCCAAAACGTTCAGGTAATAAATCATTGTAATATAGATTTTTTTTATTGTCACCATCGGCATGAATACCAGCCACTTGTGTAAATACATAATCGCCAATAACTGGTTTATTTGCTGGAATGCGAACTCCCGCATACGACTCAACCAATCGACTTGCCGAATTCATTTTCGATTCATCAATTTTGGTCTTAATTTTTAACTGATCATGCAATACAGCCACAACACTCGAAAGAGGTGCATTCCCTGCACGTTCGCCCAAACCATTAATTGTAACATGAATACCTTGAATGCCAGCCTCAACGGCCTTCATCGTATTAGCTACGGCCAAATCGTAATCGTTGTGTGCATGAAAATCGAAATGCAAAGTTGGGTAACGATCCAACATACGTTTACAAAAATCACCAGTCTCGTTCGGGTTAAGTACTCCAAGCGTATCGGGCAACATTATGCGTTTAATAATGGACTCATCTTTCAGATTATCAACTATAAAGAAAACATAATCCGTTGAATTACGCATTCCGTTTGACCAATCTTCGAGATAGATATTAACATCGATATCCATTTCTCGAGCATTAGCTAACACTTTTTTAATGTCGGTAACATGCTCTGCAGGTGTTTTTTTGAGTTGGTATAAGCAATGGTTTTCAGATCCTTTGCAAAGCAGATTCAACACTTTACATCCAGCATCATTCATCCAATTCAAAGAGTTAAAACCATCAACAAACCCAAGCACTTCTATTTTCCGTAAAAATCCATGCTCTTTAGCCCAATCAGTAACTTTTTTAACCGATTTAAACTCACCTTCGGATATTCGGGCCGATGCAATTTCGATGCGGTCGACACCCAAATCTTCAAGTAAAACACGCGCTATGCTTAGTTTTTCTTGTCCTGCAAATGATACTCCTGACGTTTGTTCACCGTCGCGGAGTGTTGTATCCATTATTTCAATCATATTATCTTGTTAATTCGTAAGCTTCAATCAAGGGTTTTTTGCTTATCAAATAATCAATATCATCCAATCCGTTCATCAAACATTCTTTTTTGTATGCATTAATTACAAATGACTCTGATTTACCAGTTGCATTATTTGTAATTGTTTGACTTTCGAGATTTATTTTCAGTGTTGACTTTGCATCGGCATTTACCGAAGCAAAAATTTCGGCCAAAAACTCAACCGATACAACAACAGGCAATACGCCATTGTTCAAAGCATTGTTCTGAAAAATATCGGCAAAGAAGCTCGACACAACTACTTTAAATCCGTAGCCATCAATAGCCCATGCAGCATGCTCACGACTCGAACCCGATCCGAAGTTTTTACCAGCTACAAGTATCGATCCACTATAAAGTGCATTGTTTAAAACAAAATCAGCCTTTGGGCTACCATCTTTATTGTAGCGCCAATCGGCAAAAAGATTATCACCAAAACCGTTTTTGTCAGTCGCTTTCAAGAAGCGTGCAGGTATAATCTGGTCAGTATCCACATTTTCAATAGGAAGTGGAACAACTGTTGAAGTAAGTTTAATGAATTTTTCCATTGTTCTTTCTTTGTTATTAATTACGTGGATCTGTTATTTTTCCTGTTACCGCAGCAGCTGCAGCAACTAATGGACCAGCCAAAATTGTACGTGCTCCAGGACCTTGACGACCTTCGAAGTTACGATTTGAAGTTGATACGGCATATTTTCCAGCTGGAACTTTATCGTCGTTCATAGCCAAACAAGCTGAACATCCTGGTTGACGAAGTGCAAAACCTGCTTCAGTCAATATCTCGTATAATCCTTCTTCGCGTATTTGTTTTTCAACCATCCAACTTCCTGGCACAAGCCAAGCAGTTACATTATCGGCTTTCTTCTTGCCTTTAACATAGTTTGCAAATACACGGAAATCTTCGATGCGACCATTGGTACAACTACCTAAAAACACATAATCAATGGCTTTTCCTTCGAGTTTTTCACCCGCTTCGAAGCCCATATATTCCAATGATTTTTGATACGAAATACGTCCGGCTTCATCTATTGATTCCAAAGCAGGAATTGAATCGGTAATACCCATTCCCATACCCGGATTTGTTCCGTAAGTAATCATAGGTTGAATATCAGCAGCGTCGAAAACCAATTCTTGGTCAAAAGTAGCACCTTCGTCGGTTTTCAATGTTTTCCAGTACGCCAATTTTTTGTCCCATTCTTCGCCTTTTGGAGCAAATTCACGACCGTTTACATAATCAAAAGTTGTTTGATCAGGAGCAATTAGTCCGCCACGAGCACCCATTTCGATAGAAAGGTTACAAACCGTCATGCGTTCTTCCATGGATAGGTTACGAATTGCCTCACCAGCATATTCCACAAAATAACCTGTAGCTCCACCAGTTGTAAGTTTCGAAATCATATAAAGCGCTAAATCTTTGGCATTTACTCCAACGCCAAATTTACCATTGAAAGTAATACGCATAGTTTTAGGACGTGTTTGAAGCACACATTGTGTAGCCAAAACCATTTCCACTTCGCTGGTGCCAATACCAAAAGCAATAGCTCCAAAAGCACCATGTGTAGATGTATGACTATCGCCACAAACTATTGTCATACCTGGCTGCGTAAAACCATTTTCGGGCCCAATAATATGAACCACACCATTTTTGATATGTCCTAGTGGAAAAAATAATGGCATTTCAAATTCCTTTGCATTTTTTGCAAAAGTATCCAACTGATTACGCGAAATAGGATCCTGAACTGGTTGATCCTGATTGATAGTTGGCGTGTTGTGGTCGGCAGTCATGGTTGTTAACTCCGGACGATAAACTTTCAGTCCGCGAGCACGAAGTCCGTTAAAAGCCTGAGGACTTGTAACTTCGTGGCAAAAATGACGATCAATATATAACTGTGTTGGTCCGTTCTCGACCGATGACACCACGTGGGCATCCCAGATTTTGTCAAATAGGGTAGCTGCCCCCCGACCCCCTAAAGGGGGAGTAAGAGAGCGATTTTCAGTATTTTCTGTATTATTCATTGTTCTATTTATTTATTTCAAAATTTCATTTTACTCAACATTTCCCCCCTTTAGGGGGTTAGGGGGCAAGTTTTATTTCACAAACTGATTAATAGCATTTATATAAGCTTCGACAGATGCCGCTACGATATCGGTATTGGCACCAAAGCCATAATAAACAATGCCGTCGTGTTCTACTTGCATGTGAACTTTGCCCACATCATCACTACCTTTGCTAATAGCCTGTATTGTAAATTCTTGCAAAGTCATAGTGCGATTGATAATTTTTTTCAATGCTTTGATAGCTGCATCCACTGGACCATTGCCCGAAGCAGCTGCTTCAAATTTTTCGCCAGCTATAATTAATCCTATACTTGCAACAGCTTGTACTCCAACACCCGAAGTTACCTGCAAAAAGTCAAGTTGAATACGTTGTTTTTCAGTACGTTCCTTGCCAGCCAACAATAAAACATCATCATCATTTATATCTTTCTTTTTGTCGGCTAATTTTAAAAATGCTTCATAAATTGTATCTAAATGGTCGCCTTCAACGTTTACACCCAATACACTTAAACGATGTTTTAAGGCTGCACGTCCACTACGGGCTGTCAAAACAATGGAATTTTTATCGATACCTACATCCGTTGGGTCCATAATTTCGTAGCTTTCGCGATTTTTCAACACACCATCCTGATGAATACCCGAAGAGTGCGCAAATGCATTGCGACCTACAACGGCCTTATTGGCTTGCACTGGCATATTCATTAAACCCGAAACCATACGGCTAATACCATAAATTTTCTGAGTATTGATTTGCGTTTCAATATTCATCGTCTTGTGGCATTTCAAAATCATAGCAATTTCTTCTAACGATGTATTTCCGGCACGTTCGCCAATACCATTAATCGTTACTTCCACCTGACGAGCACCGTTTTGAACACCAGCAATGGTATTAGCAGTTGCCATACCCAAGTCGTTATGACAGTGTGTTGAAAGTATAGCATTGTGTACGCCCTTCACATTATCCATTAGGAATTTAA
The DNA here is from genome assembly GCA_964466415.1 of uncultured Paludibacter sp. Taxonomy (GTDB): domain Bacteria; phylum Bacteroidota; class Bacteroidia; order Bacteroidales; family Paludibacteraceae; genus Paludibacter. The sequence goes on along the minus strand of CAYXQZ010000083.1, from coordinate 7,638 downwards.
TTTTTTCGCCATACTGCCAAGGTAGACAATAACCCGTTGTATCAGGTATATTTACAACCGTTGCACCGGCTTTAATTACGGCTTCTACTACACGTGCCAAATACACATTGTCGGTACGACCAGCATCTTCGCAGTAAAATTCAACATCTTCCACATACTTTTTGGCGTGTTTTACGGCAGCAACTGCACGTTCCAGAATTTCGTCCTGCGTTGAATTAAATTTGTGTTTGATGTGAAATTCGGAAGTGCCGATTCCGGTATGTATACGTTTATTTTTAGCATATTTGAGTGCTTCGGCAGCCACGTCAATATCTTTTTGAACTCCACGTGTCAAGGCGCAAATAGTAGGCCATGTAACAGCTTTCGATATTTCAACTACCGAATTAAAATCGCCCGGACTTGAGATAGGAAATCCCGCTTCAATAACATCAACACCCAGCCCTTCGAGGGCTTTAGCCACCTGAATTTTTTCAATAGTGTTTAACTGGCATCCGGGAACCTGTTCGCCGTCGCGTAAAGTAGTGTCGAAAATAAATAATCTGTCCATAAAATTTAAATTTACTATTTTTTCATTTACAATTTACTATTTCATTGCCCATAGGGGCTAAAAAAAGCCTTCATCACCGGAGTGAGAAGGCTTTATATTATACATTGTATTAACTACATACCAAACTCACTTCTACTTGTTTTGCAAGAGAATAATAATACCGAGTAGAAGAATATGTAGAAAATTGTTGTTCATTGTTGTTTTTTATTGCGGTGCAAAGATAAGCTATTTTATTGAACATGCAAAACGAAATGTAATTTTTTTGATATTTTTACTTTCAAATTCAAAGTTTTTATTCCTATAAATTTATAGTATAAACAATAATGTTCTAAAATTGTTCAGCCACAACGAAGATTTTGAATAAAAATTACGCTTCAAACAATAAAACTGTTTTACAAATTATCTCCACACATTGTTTTAACTCCTCTTTTGAAATTACCAAGGGTGGAGCAAAACGAATTATATTTGTATGTGTAGGTTTTGCCAGCAATCCATTCTCAGCCAGCTTAATACAAATATCCCAAGCTAGGTTTTTGTGATTTTCGTTGTTTATTATCAAAGCATTCAGCAATCCTTTACCGCGCACAAACGAAGCTATTTTCGAATTTTCGCAAAACGCCGCCATTTCCGTTCGGAAATATTCTCCCAATTCATACGCTTTGCCTGCCAATTGCTCGTCCTTTACAACTTGAAGGGCCGAAACAGCAACCGCAGCCGCTACCGGATTTCCTCCAAATGTAGAACCATGCTGACCAGGATGAAACACATCCATAATTGCAGCCGATGACAAAACAGCCGAAACTGGATAAACACCACCAGAAAGAGCTTTTCCGAGTATCAAGATATCAGGATGTACATTTTCGTAATCGCAAGCGAGCAATTTACCTGTACGTGCAATTCCCGTTTGTACCTCGTCCGCAATAAATAACACATTGTGTTTGCTACATAATTCGGCACAACTACTTAAATAACCAGCATCGGGAACATAAGCACCAGCTTCGCCTTGTATAGGTTCCACCAAAAAACCAGCAATATTTGGATTGTTTTTCAATACATTTTCCAAAGCATCCACATTGTTATACGGAATAACAACAAAACCGGGTGTATATGGTCCATAATTATTGTACGCATCAGGGTCAATTGAGAAAGAAACAATTGTAGTAGTTCTACCGTGAAAATTATTTTCACATACCACTATCTGAGCCTCATTCTTCGCCAGTCCTTTTTTTTCGTATGCCCATTTCCTACAAAGTTTTATGGCTGTTTCAACTGCCTCGGCACCTGTATTCATAGGTAGCACTTTTTCGTAACCAAAATATTTGCATATAAATTCCTCGTACAAACCCAGTTGACTGTTGTAAAAAGCCCTCGAAGTGAGTGTCAATTTTTGAGTTTGCTCAATTAAAGCATTCACAATTTGAGGATGACAATGCCCTTGATTTACAGCCGAGTAAGCCGACAGAAAATCAAAATACTTTTTTCCTTCTACATCCCATACATACACTCCTTTGCCACGGTCGAGTACAACCGGCAGCGGGTGATAATTGTGAGCTCCATATTTATTTTCGAGCTCCATTAACTCAGCAGTTTTACTTAATTTCTCCATTTTATATCGTTCATTTAAATAGTCTAAAAAACTTCAGCCATCATGCATCGAACACTCCCACCACCATATTTTTCGATAGTAGGCACCGACACCACAATCAATTCATTATATTTCAGCAATTTATCAATCTGAATACTGTCCAACGAGCTGTATGCAGTTTCAGACATTACTAAAAACTGTTCATCCATTTTATTTTTTATCTGCAATACATTACCTGCAAAGTTATGCATTTGCTTTTCAGTAATCTCAACAATTTGCTTTCCTGTTTTCAAAAAAGCATCAGTGAGCATAGTTCGTTCGTCAGCAATGTCAATGCTATCCATACAAATAACCACATATTGTTCGGCAACCGATAGCATAACATTGGTGTGATAAATAGGCTTTCGCTCACCACCAACAGTCTGATTAGCAGTAAATGAAACAGCACTGTATCCAAAATCGTTGCAAAACCAATTAAAAAGTTCTGCATCCGTTCTATCGGATAATGCTGCATAGGCAATACGGTTTGCCCTATCAAATATCATGCTACCAGTACCTTCCAAAAAGCGATTTTCTTTTTCGTAAACCGAATAATCTACCATTTGTGAAATACTAAAACCGTGCTCTACAACCTTCTCTACAACTTCCAATCTACGTTCGTGTCGACGATTGGGAGCAAACATTGGGTACATGGCTACTCGGTTATCTTTTTGAAACGAAATCCAATTATTTGGAAAAATTGAATCGGGAGTATGGGGTTCCAACGTATCAGGCACAACAATAACATCTATGTTTTTTTCGCGTAACTGCTGCACCATCACATTAAATTCGGCAAGTGCTTTTTGTTGCATTTCATAAGATGCAGCCCCATCGTTGTGCTGAAAATGATTATTTATAGCCGTTTGCGCATTGAATCCAAAAGCCACAGGTTGAATCATTAAAATGGTATCAGCATTTTGGCGGTAATGAGTTTCGTCGGACTTCAGACTAACATCCGAAGATAAAATTGTGTTTGCATTCATAGTATTCTACTTTCAATTATTATCAGTAATTTGATCTATGCTTTAATATCGTGCTCGCGCACCAAAGGTAAAGTGGAGCAACGAAGCAATCCGCCCATTTTCGAAATCTCGCGATACGGAATTTGCTCTACCTTAATATTCCATTCGTTTTCAAGAAATTGATTGAGGCGCGTGAAGTTTTGTTCCGATACAACCACATTGGGCGATATTGAAAAAATATTGCTATTCATACTGTACATTTCTTCAGTCGAAATTTCAAACACATTTTCTTTACCAAAAATATCCAGTATACGATGGTAATCTTTCACAAACCGAAAACCCTCTTTATAAACAATTGCCTTGCCATGCGATACAGGCATAAAACAACAATCGAGGTGCAAAACTCCTAGACGAGGATCAGTATCATGTTTCGTTAATTCAAGCGGGATGAATATTTTGTCGGGGAAAATTTCTTGTAAAAAATTGAATGCATAAGCATTGGTACGTGCAGTTTTGAAAGTTGAATAATTGCTTGCAGTATAAAGTCCAACAAAAACAATGTCGTTATACAACACTACATCGCCACCCTCTACATGAGCACGTTCGGGTAAATTGAAAATTTTATTGTAGGATATTTGGTCATATATTACCTCGTAAGCCTCTTTTTCATCTTCCCTATCGGGTATAATATTGGAGTTAATTATTTTATCGTCGATAACAAAACCTACATCACGTGCAAAAACCTGATTACAGTTTTCGAGTGTCCACGGACGAAAAACCTGCACATTGTATTTAAGCAAGACCTTTTCGAAAGCCGACATTTCGCGGTAAACATCCGACTCTGTAGGATATGTTCCATTTATTACCGATTCGTAGGATTTAGCATCGTATACCTGACTAGTTGTTGGTACAGAACCTAACGATCCAGGCTGTCCCAGAACAACTGCCTTAAGCAGTGAAGTTTCATTTTTTACGTTTAAATTCATAGATTTTACTTTGTGCAAATATACTCTACAAAGTTAAGTATAAAACTATAAATCGGTAAAATATGTTCAATTATTGCATAAATATTTATTTACTAATACTAAACCGAGAATTCAATAAATTGAAGGAAGGTAATTCGAAATAAATTTAATTAATTAAATATAAGTAAGTGGATGTACTAAAACCGCTTTTTAACCAGAACATTCAAACCATCAGGAATCATTTTAATTTTCACTTCGCGGCCCTCCTCGTAGGGTTCACCATCGTAATGAAATGGTCCAATCTCGTCGCGATAAAGGGTTATCTCGTTGGTTCGGAGGGTGGTTACAAAAAGATCATTATCAATAGTTTTGGCAAACAACTGCAAAGCAATGGAAGGAATGGCAATAATAGGGAAATTACTCATAATGGAAATATCCATCATCCCATCCTGTACACTTGCCTGAGGGGCAATGTAAGCATTGTTTCCCCACTGCGAAGCATTGGCAAAAGTGATAACAAAAGCTTTATCCTTGAGATCAATACCATCGCCAAGCAAATGATAATTTTGCGATTTATAATTGAAATAGCCCGTAATCATTTTCTCAATATAGGTCATCACGCCACGATTTTTGCTTTTAGCAAATTCGGTGCTCACGTAAGCATCAAAACCAGTACCGCATGTGCAAAAAAATGGTTGTCCGTTAACTATACCATAATCAATTTTCACCGTTTCGGAATTATTGAGTTGCTGAATAGCTTGCTTTGTGTTCATGGGAATTGCTAAATGTCGCGCCAACCCATTTCCGGAGCCAGCCGGAATTATTCCGAGCGACACATTAGTATTGATCAAGCCGCGTGCAATTTCGTTTACAGTACCGTCGCCCCCAACAGCAACTACAATATCGTAACCTTCAGCAACAAATTTTGCCGAGAGTTCGCGACCATGTTCTCGGTGCTCGGTGAAAACAATTTCGGGAGCGTAAACTGACTGATTTAGCTCATGTAAGATAAGATTTGGAAGCTCATTTTTATTGTTAGTTCCTGATATAGGATTAATAATAAAAGCAATTTTCTTTTTCATT
>CAYXQZ010000083.1:0-2357 GCA_964466415.1 uncultured Paludibacter sp. | reverse complement strand
GCATATTTATACCAAAATGCCAAGGTGTCTTTTGTTAAGGTATATGGATTTCCACCTTGTTGACAACTACAATTACTATCCCAATAACCCGAAGTTAGATAACCTGGCATTGCACGTGGCACATTATTCTCTTCGCCCAAATATGTTGTTAATTTGAGCGCATATTGTCCGGTTTTGGCTTCTGTACTACGTTCAATTCCCGATGATTTGTTTTGCAAATTCCAATCGTTTAGCATAGGAGGAAAAACTATTTGATCCCATAATTCATAATCACCATTAAATTGTGCAGGTTGACTCGATACTCCTTTGAGCGAAACACTATCTATGATTAGTGTGCTGCCTGTAACGCCACTTTGATTTTTATAAAAATCGCTCGAAGCTAGGGCAAAAATAAGTGAATCAGGATCTTGTGTAAGTGCTGGCGTAAACGTAAAATCGAAAACAGTATAATCCGTTTTAATACCACCAAGTTTATACTGATACGTTCCAATTGTAGTTTTATTTTTACGTAATAAAACAAACATAAGCGCCGAATCCACTAAGGCTTGATTGTACTTATAGCGGCCTTTTATGCCTGTTGGTCTATCGGTATAAGCCATACCATTAGTCCACAGACTGGTATTTCCACCTTTTGAATCAGCATTCATCATAAATGCCAAATTATTTGAAAGCGTTTTTAATTCCAACGCATATAGCCCATGAAAGGCTGGAGTTGCTTTTTGTACATTGGAGGGATTGCCTTGTTTGTAGCAATTTTCGTTGGATGTAAACGGATAATACATCGGATTTTCGATTGAATTTATCGTCCATTGTTCGAAATCAGGATTTGGTATCGCATTCTGACTTTGCATTTCGATAGCTGCGATTGCTAAACACAGGAAAAGTAGTTTTTTTTTCATTGTGGTGTATTGTTTGTTTTAATTGATAAGTAGAAATTAAAAAATAAAAAGTATCTGACTTTATACAAAATAAAAACTTAAAACAACAGGAAATGATATGCAATAAGATTACCAGTCTTAATTTATATGGTAAGTTTAATTTTTATAAATTAAAATAAATCCGATTAATTACAGGACAAAGATATGGCTTATTTATCATAATTGTTACTTTTTTAACAAAATATTTTACATAACAACAGCCTGATAATCAACCAAAAGAAAACGCTTGAATCTCAAGTATTGAAATTCAAGCGCTACAACAAAAAATTAGTTATTATTTTAGAGCGTCCAACTGATTTACAAGTGGGTTAGCATACATTTCGAGCATTTTACGCATTAAAAAATCATCATCGCGATTGTCGATTTTAATTTTTTCGATTTGCATTTCGAGGTATTTTTCAAAATCAAGCTTTTCAATCAGTGTATATTCTTTTTCGAATCGACCAGCACCATCCAAAATATCGAAAGCAATTTTGTTGACATTAAAAATGGTATACCCTAAATAAATATGCTTATCAATAAGTTGTGCAATAGCAGAATACAATTCGTTTTTATTGCTTATAGCATTGCCTAAGTCCAATATGTCATCGTTAATACAAGCATTCATGGTGTAAACCACTTTTCCTTTGTAACCCATTACACCCGTTTGCATATTTAGCAAATCGTCCTGAGGTGCCTTTTTAAAATCGGGATTATCGCGCTTTTGCTGAAATTCTTTGGCTTTCAGAAAATCGCAAGGGTCATACTCGTACGAAATACTTAACGGACAAATATTTAGACTGGAAAGATTTTCGGCAATCGTCGAATTTCCACCCATATTGAGCATTTTCAGCAAACTTTCTTGTGTACGGTCGTTAGCATCTTTGGCGCGTCCTTCGCGTTGAGCAAGCCAAATGGATTGGTTTTTATCCTGAATAGTATGTGCAATATAAGCCGAAAGCAATTGCGAGCTTTCCAACACCTGACGAGCACTCAATCCACGTTTCACAATAAAACTCTTGTTTACACGTACCAAATCTTCAATCCACGGGAATACCAATAGATTATCGCCAATGGCAATCTCAACAGTATCCATATCGTTTTGGATTAGCTTAGCGCACAGCAATGCCGAATCGAGGATAATATCGCGATGGTTGGAGATATACAAATAGGGGTTTTGTTTATTAATATGCTCTATGCCTTTCAAATCAATACCTTTGGTCAAATTAGCTTCGATGTATTGTAGAAACGGATACACCATATTCTTTTGAAAATCAAAATTGGTTGTAAACGAATTTAATCGTTGCTTGAGCACTTCTTTGGGCATAAGCGGATAAATGGTGCTCAACACCTTCATAAAAGGCTTTTCGTTGCTTAATCGCTCAAGTGCTGCGGGTATCTGGTCGTTGCTATAACAACGGATTTCATCAAAGTTCATAT
>CAYXQZ010000082.1:0-13269 GCA_964466415.1 uncultured Paludibacter sp. | reverse complement strand
AAATTGAGGTCGGACTGCACAACGATTTTATTCCTTTTTTTAGAATAACCGATGGTTAGATTATGTGTATTTAAAATTGATGTCATTGACGTTTACTATGGTGAAAAAAAACTCACTGGCAAATTTACCAGTTCAAAAAATAATTCAGTATTTTTCAAAAAAAGGCAAAGTTAAACCATTTTTTTGAAAACCTCATATAATAATTTGAAAAAGCTGGACTGACTGGAAAAGCTCTCCAAAATGAAATAGCATTAGTGTTTCATTGGCACAACCATTGGATTGTATGCTACAACAAAGCTTTTACAATAAAAAATAGAATTCTTTTAAATAGCATTGTTTTAGCTACTATTTTCTTACATTTATCGAAGATTTACGGATATTCATTTTTGAAATATTTTTTTCCTGTCCTAAAATTCATAATTCATTCGTGATAGCAAATAATATATCGTTTTTTTATATATTTGCATCGCGTTAAAGGCAAGTTATGTCTATATAGATTAGTTCTGAGTTAATCAGTATAAACAGAATCATTTCCATTAATTTCCACATTAATCATAATTGATGAAAGCAACTATCAAAGATATCGCGAAAGCACTGGGCATTTCTATTGCAACGGTATCTCGTGCATTGACAGGTAGTTATGAGGTAAATAAAGATACGAAAGAAAAGATATTAGCCAAAGCCAAAGAATTTCATTATAAACCCAATATTCAGGCAAGAAATCTATTAAAAAGTAGAACTAACATGATTGGTGTTGTAATTCCGGAGTTCAGGTCGTTTTTCTTTCCGGAGATTATTATTGGTATTCAGGAGGTGTTGAATAAAGAAGGATATCAAGTTTTAATTTGTCAATCGAATGAGTCATCTGAACTCGAAAGAAAGAATGTTGAAATGCTTAATGACAGCATGGTTGAAGGGTTAATAGTTTCTGTTACCAAAGAATCAAAGAATACTGACCTTTATCAGCGGTTAATTAATGAAATGATGCCTATAGTTTTTGTAAACAGGATAATTCCAGAGCTTGATGCAAACAAAGTAATAATTGATGATAAAAAATGGGCATTTAAAGCAGTAGAACATCTTATAAAATGTGGTTATAAAAGAATTGCACATTTAGGAGGTAACGAGCATCTCTCAGTGACTAAAAGTCGGGCTCAAGGTTATAAGGATGCACTCGAATACTACAATATACCACTACAGGATCGACTGATAATGTATGTTGGCGTGCAGGAAGACAGGGCGAAAATTGGTGTGGATTATTTGTTGTCGTTGAAAGAAAAGCCAGATGCAATTTTTACAGTTACCGACCCCATAGCAGTAGGTACTATTTTAGAATTACGAAAAAGGGGAATAAGAGTACCTGAAGATATTGCAGTTGTTGGTTTCTCTGAATCTCCTGTTGGTAGAGCCTTAGAATTAACAAGTGTTGCGCAGCCAACTTTCAAAATTGGGCATACTGCAGCTGAACTACTCTTAAATAAAATGAAAAACTATAATACTCCTAACGAAACAATAGTTTTGGATGCTCAGTTAAATATACGCAACTCATCATACCCATCACAAAAGCTTACTAAAACAAAAAAGTGATAATCGGATATCTGAATGTTTATTTTTATAAAATTATTATTAGTTGATAGGTTGAAAATTTATCGTTTTTGACCACTCGCTTGTGCCTAAACTAGTATTTTTCCTTATTCGAAGGGAAATAATCTCGGCTTTTTCGTAAATTTTAAATGACCCTTTTAATTCACTACTTACGGTTTTAACTCCATTCTTTGTTGTATATTCCACATCCACTGACTTATCGTTTTTTTCGACAGTATAACCAATTGTATATTTATTATTATCCTTTACAACTGCCTGAATAACAGGTGGAAGTAAATTATTTTGGATTTTCAGATTGTAGGTTTTACTTTTCGAAAAATTGCCTTTATCGTCGAAAGCAAAAAGGGTAATAGCATGTGTTTTCGATGTAGAATCTAAAGGCAATTCAAATTTTGGATACATTAACTGAATCTCCGAGTTGTTATATTTCAATACATACTTGCTTGCCTGAGAAACAGAGGTAAACTCAACCTGCATTTTTTTATTATTTGCCACAGAATTTATCAATAATGGTGCTTCCATTTTTTTTGTTGCAATTTTTTGCTCTGAAATAGCGATTCCCGTTGGAGAAATAAGCTGAGACATTACAAAATTCCCTTTGAATAATTCATTTTTAAGATTATATGTCTGTTTTATTAATTTGCCATTTGGTAAAATTACTTCCAGTGGATATTGTAAACTTTTGCCGTTCGAGGATGTAAACTGAATAGCATAACCATTGAGTTTGTAAGTTGGTAGTTCTGTTTGTGTTTTGGAATAAAACGAAACAGTGGCAGTATTTCCCGACAATTCGAATTTGAAATCTTTTATGGGAGAAAACATTTTATGAATGGTTAGCGCGGCTGGTTTTTTATTTCGCCATACATCCACAACTCCCCACGAACGGTTTTCGGATGGAGGTGTGCCTTTGTATCGACTTCGATAATCGTTGTAAGTCCATAGCGATGCTCCCATTAGATATGGAAATTGTTGAGCTTCTCCCATTAGTTTTACAACTATAGGTGCAATATCGGCTGTATTTAAGTTCTCACCAATCTGGCCACGCCCGAATTCAGAAATAAAAATCGGTTTATCAGGCCATTTAGTATGAATATCTTTACAATTTGCAAGCATATCGCCGTACGAATTAAAAGAAATAAAATCGCATAAACTGGCAGGTTCATTCTCGGGTGATGCTTTCTGACGAAAAACGGTAAAACTTGAATATGTAATAAGTCGGGTTGTATCCAAATGCGCTTTAATATGCCGAATCATGGACGAAACGTAACGAAACTGCTCTTTACTCATTTTCATTTCTTTCCAATCCTCATCTATCCCTAATTCGTTGGCAACGCTCCAACCAATAATAGATGGGTGATTAAAATCGCGTTCAATCATTTCATCGAGCCAGAATTTTGTCATTGGATTATCCGAAAAACTATTCGGGTCAAATTTGCTCCAAACCGGAATTTCAGAGATAATCAGCATTCCTTTTTCGTCGCAATAATCCAAAAGTTCAGGCGATTGTGGGTGGTGAATCATGCGTGTAAGCACACAGCCCATCGATTTCATGTTATCTATATCACGTTTTATTATTTCAATAGGTTCTGTATTTCCATAGCTTCGATGGTCGGCAACTCTATTGAAACCAAATGCTCGTATTGGTTCGTTATTTAGCAAAAATTGAGTCCCACGCACTTCCACTTTTCGAATGCCAAAGCGTACTGTTTTGGTTTCGATTAATTTTTTATCGGAATAAATATTAACTGCTGCCGTATATAAATTGGGAGTATCAAAATGCCACAATTTTACAGATTTTGTAGGAACAGAAAAAGTTCTGGCAATCGTTTTTAAATCAGAAGCGTTAATAATTGAACTAAACTTCTGAGTTTGGTATAAATTATTATCGAATGAAATTTCAATATCTATAGTCTTATTTGTAGGTATTAAATTTTCAATTTTGGTTTTGAAATTTACAGTGGTTAATCCTGTTTTGAAATCAGGTATTGCCGAAACGTGAAGCTGATTGAGCCTTATATTATCATATTTACTAATATACACATTTCTGGATATGCCACCCCACGACCACCAAGCTCCACGCGAAAATTCGTTATTTACCAAAACTACAACTGTGTTAGGTTTGTCTTTTTTTACCAAATCGGTAATGCAAAATTCAAAAGGAGTATAACCGCCTTCGTGTTTGCCTACGTAATTTCCGTTTAAATACACTTTAGCTTCAAAATAAACGGCATCGAAATTGATAAATAATTCTTCGTTTTTCAACGACAGCGGGAGTTCAAACGTTCTTAAATAAGCGGCATCTCCCACAAAGTTAGCATACTTGTTTTCCACATCCCAATTTCCTGGCACCTGAATACTGTCCCAGCTCACAGTAGAAAACCCTTTTTCAATGGTGTTATTTGTTCCCATTTTGATAACGGCTGGAGCACAAAACCGCCAAACACCATTTAACGAAAATGATTCTTGATTGGCATAGGCATTTGAAAACAACATGATTGATAAAGTTAGAGCCAAAAAATATTTCATTATATTGCAAATTTTAATTTAGTTCAAAGAAACTACAAATTCTTCTGTTTGCAATAAACTCTAATTTTTATTCAATGTAAACGTTTACAGTCATATAAAATATTTTCGAAACAAATAGTATTAATCTTTCGTAGCTTTGCATTGCATTTGTAATTGAACAAGTGTTGACTGATTAGTTTTGAACCTTATAATAATATTTCAGAAAGATTATGAAACAACTTCTTCGACTTATATTTGTCGTTATTTTTTTGCATCTCAATCTCGGACTAATCAATGCCGCTGTGGAAACTCTCACCATCGAGACCAATGACACCCAACGTCTGACAAAATCAGGATTTTTAGCCGGAGCTTATGGTAATACTTATTCTGCACTATATTCAAGTAGTGCAGGTTCTTGGGTAAAATGGAAACCACTTTCGGGTGATTTAACAGCAGGTGGAAGTTATGAGCTATTTATTTGTAGTTTAACGCGCCAGCTACAGCATCAGCCATGGGATTTAAATGCTCCAGTTGAAATTTTTGTAAATGGAGTTACTTACACCAAATACCTGAATCAGAAATGGGGAGTTGTGAAAAATACGGCTTCAGAAGCTGCTGCAGTTACTTCAGGTCCTGCAAATCCAACTGATAATGTGGCCGATTACATTATGGTTTCGTTGGGAACGTTTATAACCTCGGGTGATGGAAGCGAATACATAAAAATTAGTGCCAGTGGAGGAAAATACACGATGGCTTATAATACGAGATTTTCAACTGTTCCTATCAACTTACTTTCTTCCATTTCTGTAACAAATGGAAGCCTTGAAACAGCTTTTGATTCTAATACATTTTTCAATAGCATTACACCAATAAGTACAAGTCTCACATTAGCAATTACAGCAAATAATCCAAGCACTACAATAACTGTTGGTAGCCAAACAGGTACAGGAACTTTAACCGCTACTGTAGATGCCTCAACCAGTATGTGGGAAAGCGGAATACCTATAAAAACGGATTACACAGGATTCCCTTCACAAAACTATTTTTTACGTATAAAATCGATTCCGAATTATGTAATTAATAATGAAAATTCCTTTGAATATAGCGAGAGTGGTACTTGGAGTCAGAGTGGGCTGAGCGGATATTACTTAACTTCTAGGTATTCGACCTCCGCGGGTAGTACCGCCACGTGGAAGCCAAAAAAACTTGCCAAAGGAGTTTACAAAGTAAGCTTTTACAATATTTTACGACCAAGTTCGTCAGGTGAAACTGCTGCTCAAATTACAATTAGTAGTAATTCAGGCAATAATGTGGATGAAAAAACAATAAATCAAAATCTTCAATCAGGCTTTATCGACTTGGGCGATTATTATTTTGAAGGTATTGATGCAGAGTTTATTAGAGCAACAAAAAGCGGCACTTCGCAATACTTACAAGTGGATGCCGTGAAATATGAAAAACAGACTATTTCGGAAGTTCAGGAAGTTGCCTTTCGTATTTTTTTAAGCAGTACGACTGAGATTTCTCAGAATTTGACACTACCAACAACCGGCGATTACGGAACGTCTATTTCGTGGAGTTCAAGTCTTCCGACGGTTATTTCGAATACTGGTGTAGTTACCAAACCAACTGATACAGATAAAACTGTAACCCTAACAGCAATAGTTTCAAAAAACAGCGAAACCTATCAACGTACTTTCGTCTATAAAGTTTTGAAATATTCTGAAATTCAACCAATTGCACTCAATCAAGTTGTTACTGATAATACAACTTCTGCTTTAGTTAATAATCAACTTCAAATTACAGTCTCAAAATCAAGTGCATTAAGTCCCGGATTTCGTGTGTATGCCCCTGCCGAAAAATGGGATTTAAATAATTATGAACGTGTGGGCATTGAAATTGAAAATACGGGAACAACTGCTGTAACCCTTTCGTGCTGGGCCGTAACAAACGGTTGGGGAGGTATAGGTGCTTATGGCATTGACGGTTCGAGCAGCACAAGTGCAACAACTACAATAAACCCACAAGAAACAGGGATTCAATACATTTATATCCATTCAAAATATAAAGATGGTTTGCATAAAATGATTGACCCTGAGTCAATTAATTATTTTGATATTCGATTCAATACAAACACCGTCATACAAAGTAAAATACTGGTAAAAAGAATTTTTGCCGAAATGGATGTTACATCGGGCGCTTACGATAAAACAGGAAGACTGATTGTTCCACAAATGGAGGAACAAAACCCTGCAGCAGGAAAACTTGTAAAACAACAATTAGCCGAATACAGCGGAACTCAGGTTTTTCATTCGCTTTATTTGCCAACAAATTGGCAATCGGGAACTAAATATCCTGTAATTGTAGAATACGCTCCTAATATTTTTTATAATGCAGCGTGCTATTCTACTGGCAAAGTAGAAGATGTAGTGAATGGTTATGGCATTTCGAAGGGTACGGGTTACATTTTAATATCGTTACCTTTCGTAAGTGTTTCTGGAACTTACAACGAAACAAACGGATGGGGCGACAAAGATAAAACGGTAGAATATGCGCTTAAAACTATTCGCTCAGTTTGCGAAAATCAGGGAGGCGACCCTGCTGGTATTTTCATTACCGGATTTTCGAGAGGAGGAATAGCCGCAGGTTATATTGGCTTACGGAACGACGAAATTGCGGAAACCTGGCTTGGGTTCAATGCCTGTCAGCATACCGATGGCGATGGCTGGAACGGAAGCGAAATTGATGCTGATATACGAATTGCACGGTTAAAGGGGCGTTCGGTGTTTTTGTTGGATAATGCAGGTTATCCGTGGGCAACAATGGTTCCGGCAGCGGGAGCTCCATTGCAAAGTGAATTATCGGGCATCGGCGCACATTCGGCAGCTAATTATTTAGACAACCGTCCATCGACCGAAAACCTCAGAACGTGGATGGCGAACACCTATCTAAATAAACCAGGTACTTTTAAAATAACAGGAACTGTAAAAGACGGGAATGGAAATCCTTTATCGAATATATTAGTCGAAACCGGTGCAACCCATTTTACGTATACCGATACGAATGGTAATTATGAATTGGCGGGATTAATAAGAGGACAAAAGATGGTGACTTTTAAAAATAACGGTCTGTTGGTTGGACAAACAACGATTGATTTGACAGAAAATAAAGTGTTTGATTTAACTGTATCAACAACTACCAAATTACAAAAAAAAAATGAAAATGTCAATAACTGGCTTTTTACGAGTATTGTAAAAAATGATTTACAATTTCAATTTGAAGAAGATATTCTTCAAATTGAGGTTTTTAATGCATCTGGACTTCGACAATTCATTTCAAATAAAAACACACAAACAGTAAATGTTTCAAATCTCAAGAACGGAATTTACTTTGTAAGTGTAAATACAAAAAACAGAAGTGTAGTGGAACGCTTTATAAAAGAATGACTGTGATGAAACGTATCATAATCGCAATTCTCTATTTGGCATTTATCAGTTATTCAACTTTCGCAAGCTTAATTTAACCCACTTGCGGTAGGTTTTTGAAATTTAAGTATTTTGTAAGTTTTTCATTTTCAGAGAATAATTTCTACATTAACATTTCGGTTTCGATGTTGAGAATTTCGGACAATTCGGCTATAAGTTCTTTGATTATCAGCCATATGAATATACAATTGAATCGCTTGTAAATACACAGAAATTTGAGTACAAATTTGAAAGTACAACACCTGATGATAAAACAATAATATCAGAAATAGGAATAATAGAAAAAAACTAAATACGATGAGAACTAAAGTAATTATTATCTTATTAATCACACTTGGAGTTTTAAAGGCTCAAGAAAAAAGCGTTGGAAATCAGATTTATCCTGGGAAGGTTTGGAATGATACCAAAGGTCATTCAATAAATGCTCATGGTGGTGGAGTACTTTTCTTCGGTGGTATTTATTATTGGTACGGAACACATAAAATTGAGGGGCTATCTGAAAAAACTTTTGCTGATGGTGGAATCCATTGTTATGCCTCACAAGACTTGGTTAATTGGACAGATCAAGGGATGGTATTATCTGTTTATCAGGATGAAAGAAAGTCCGATTTATCTTTCGGATGTAATTTTGACCGCCCCAAGGTGGTATACAATGCCAAGACGAAGAAATTTGTAGCGTTCTTTAAACTCTATTTGGTTAATAAAGGAACAGATGTGGGATATATAGGTGTGGCTTTATCGGAAAGTCCTTCTGGACCATTTACCTATAGTCACAAGTTCTTGGGTGCAGGTTCGCCTAATGGCTCAGGAGATTTTGCCATTATCCAAGAAGAGAATGGAGATTTATATCATTTAGCAGTCAGAAAACCGGATAAAGCATTCGTTGTTGGAAAAATGAGGGATGATTATTTGCTTCCCGAAGGAAAATATGAAGTTTGTAATGGGGTGACTGTGAAAACTGAGGGTCCATCAATTGTCAAACGGAATGGAGTTTACCATATGATATGCTCAGGATCATCTGGTTGGGCACCCAATGCAGCAAGGTATTTTACAAGTAAATCCCTGACTGGTCCTTGGACTTCGGAAGGCAATCCTTGTGAAGGTGTAAATCCTGACAATGGATTGGGTAAAGAGAAAACTTTTGGTGGCCAATCCACTTTTATTTTGCCGGTAAATGGTAAAAAGGATGCTTATATTGCCATATTCGATATCAATAAACCCGAAAATCCTTATGATAGCAGAACAATTTGGCTTCCAATTACCATTAAGAATGACAAGTTTTCAGTTTTATGGCAGGACGCATGGGGACTGGAGGTTTTTGGGAAATAAAATTTAGTAAAGAATTATGAATTTTACTATAGTTTCGGCAATGAAAAATGGAAAGATGCAGGAATAATTGCCGATGCAACTTTTTTGAATGATTTACGAACACCACATTGGAGATTTATGGGCATGATGGTTGGCGTTTATTCTTTTAATCGTGGCTCAGGTAAACGTATTCCGGCTGATTTTGATTTTTTTCGAATCGTCGAAAAATAACACTTATCAGTATTTATAATAGTAACTTTGAAGTTGAAAAAACATCAAACCACAATGCCTATAAATCCTTCAATTTTTATCATGTAAACGTTTCCGGTGAAACAGTATTATTAATCAATCAACAGTAAGTAATTGTAGTATTTTTGCATAACATAATTTTAATAAAACACAAAAAATCATGGCAATAATTGATTACATCACCATTTTAGTATTTACCATTGGTATTTTATTTACCGGAGCAGCATTTTCAAAAACAGGTAAAACCATGAAGAGTTTCTTCGCAGCCGATGGAGCCATTCCCTGGTGGATAAGTGGACTTTCGTTGTATATGGGTTTTCACTCGGCAGGTACATTTGTAGTTTGGGGTTCCATTGCCTACACACATGGTTGGGTTGCAATTACCATTCAGCTAACAATGTGTGTTGCAGGTTTAATGGTTGGTTTTTTTATTGCTCCACGATGGCGAAAAACGGGTGCTCTCACCGCTGCAGAGTATATTATTTCCCGATTGGGCAAAAATACTCAAAAAACATACACTTATCTGTTTTTGTTGATTTCGATGTTTTCCTCAGGTGCTTTTCTCTATCCTGTAGCCAAAATTGTACAAGTTTCTACCGGCTTAGAATTATCTTGGTGTATCATATTGTTAGGTTTGTTCAGCATTTTATATGTTTCTGTTGGTGGACTTTGGGCTGTAATAGTAACAGATATGCTTCAATTCGTGATACTTACAGCAGCCATTTTCATTGTAATTCCATTAGCTTTTGATAAAGTAGGTGGAATTCACAGTTTTATACAAAAAGCGCCCGAAGGATTTTTCAATGTATTTAATGGTGACTATACATGGGAATTTATCATACCATTCTGCATTTACAATTTATTCTTTTTGGGTGGTAGTTGGTCGTATGTGCAACGCTACACCAGTGTAAAAACGCCAAAAGACGCCAAGAAAGTGGGTTGGATGTTTGGAATTCTATATTTAGTAAGCCCGTTATTATGGATGTTGCCACCAATGATTTACCGTGTCTATAATCCTACATTAAGTGGAATGGCGGACGAAGGTGCATATCTTTTAATGTGTAAAGAAGCACTTCCTGTTGGGTTATTAGGTTTAATGCTTGGTGGTTTGATATTTGCAACTGCAAGCGCTCTGAACGGACTTCTGAATATATCAGCTGGAGTAATTACTAACGATATTTACAAAAGGATTAAACCACTAAGCACTGATGCAAAACAAATGAAAGTTGCACGCATTTCCACGATTATTTTTGGCGGAATTGCTATTCTTATTGCGCTTTCAATCACAAAGATGGGCGGCATTGTAAATGTGGTTATCAGCATTGCCGCATTGACAGGAGTACCACTTTATTTACCGGTTATCTGGTCGTTATTCTCCAAAAAACAAACAGGGCGTTCGGTACTTTCCGTTACCATTATCAGTCTTTTGGTAAATGCTACTTTCAAATTCATTTTGCCTCAGCTACTTACTGATTTCCATTTAAACCGGGCACAGGAAATGACACTAGGTGTTAGCGTTCCTTTTGTACTACTGGTAATTAGCGAGATTATATTGAGAATGAAGAATATTCCTAACAAGGATTATGAAAATTACCTTGCTTATCAGGATGAAAAAGTAAAAAGAGCACTTGAGCCTGTAATTGAAATTGTTGACCAGAATGAACCTCCAAAAAGAGATGCTAATGCTTACGGTATAAAAGTGATGGGGATAGGTGTTACTTCTATTGGCGTTGTAATTGATATTTTAGGTATTCAGGCTACCAATGGTAATGCATTGATAGTAAGTGTTGGAACCTTTGTGATTGCTTTTGGCACCTTCATATTGTATGGAAGTTACAAGGTTAAGAAAAAAGCAGAAACAAAACAAATTGTTTAAAAACAGGTGTTAATCAGTATTGAAAATAAAACTAAATACAGGGCATTGTATCTTTTGAGAATTAAATGGCTATTTAAAAAAATATAGTATGATAAATGAGATGTTTTCAGTCGAAAAACGTGTGATTCAAAAAAAAGAATTAAACTTCGACTTTGTTATTGTAGGTGGTGGTATGGCTGGAGTTTGTGCAGCTATTGCAGCGGCTCGTAAAGGGATAAAAGTGGCGTTGATTCAGGATCGGCCTGTGCTTGGTGGAAATGCTTCGAGCGAAGTTCGATTATGGATGCTTGGTGCTACATCGCACATGGGAAACAATAACCGATGGGCGCGCGAAGGTGGAATAGTGGATGAAATTCTGGTTGAAAACACCTATCGCAACAAAGAAGGAAATCCTGTTTTGTTCGATATGGTACTCATTGATAAAGTCCTGGCTGAAAAGAATATATCTTTGTTTTTAAATACAATGGTGTATGATATTGCAAAAAAAGATGCTAAAAATGTGTCCGCAGTAAAAGCTTACAATTCGCAAAGTGAAACGGAATACATTTTCAATGCAATGATGTTTTGCGATGCTTCGGGTGATGGAATTCTGGCATATTTGGCTGGTGCCACCTATCGTATAGGCGCAGAAGACAGTAGCGAATTCGATGAAAAATTTGCACCGGATGTAGAAGTGTATGGCGAGAAACTGGGACATACCTTGTTTTTTTACACCAAGAAAACGCCAAATCCGGTTAAATATATTGCACCTGATTTTGCACTCACAAAGGAGTTTGTTGAAAAAGAAATTTATCGTATCAAAAATCCGAATTACTTTAATCCAATGGCCATAGGTTGCAAATATTGGTGGATTGAATATGGTGGTCGATTGGATACGATTCACGATACCGAAGAAATTAAATACAAACTTTGGGGCGTAGCTTACGGTATTTGGGATTATATCAAAAATTCCGGTAAGTTCCCCGAAGCGGATGATATGACTCTCGAATGGGTTGGATTATTTCCGGGCAAGCGTGAAAGTCGACGTTTTGTAGGTCCTTATATGATTCATCAGAAAGATGTGATTGAGCAACGCTCGCATTACGATGCAGTTACTTTTGGCGGTTGGTCAATCGATTTACATCCTTCCGATGGTGTGTTTAGTCCTAAAAATGCGTGCAATCAGTGGCATTCCAAAGGAGTTTTTCAAATTCCATACAGGTGCTACATTACCAACGATTTGGATAATGTGTTCGTTGCCGGACGTTTAATCAGTGCATCGCATGTTGCTTTTGGTTCTACACGCGTTATGGCAACTACCGGAGTTGGTGGCGAAGTTGTGGGAACTGCCGCTGCATTATGTTTGAAAAATAGCTGGACTACCGTTGAATTGACAGCGGAAAATAAAATTGGGACATTACAAAGAGAATTGATTGAGGCAGGTAATTTTATTCCTCAATTTGATTTACCTGCGTCCGGAAACTTACTTTCGGAAGCCTCAATAACTTGTTCATCAGAGCTCTCCTTGTCCGAAATTCCTTTCGAAGGTGGAATTTGGAAAAAAATAGCGCAGTCGGCTGCACAAATGCTACCTATCAAAAAAGGCGCATTTCCTCAGATTAGCTTTGAAGCAAAAAGCTTGAAAGAAACAACACTAAACGTAGAATTACGATTTAGTTCCAAGCAATTTAATCACACGCCTGACATTACGTTAGATGTGCAGCAACTAAAAATTAATGAAGGGCAACAAACCGTATCTGTGAAATTTGATGCCGAAATTCCTTACGATTGTTATGCTTTTGTTTGTTTTATGAGTAACCCGGATGTTGAATTGAAATTTTCGACCCATCGTATTACGGGCGTTCTTTCTGTTTTCAATAAGGTGGTAGCAGCCGTTTCGAACTGGGGAAAGCAAATTGTGACAGAGGATATCGGGATAGAAGAATTTGAGTTTTGGTGTCCCGAACGGCGTCCCGAAGGACTCAACATTGCCATGAAAATTTCTCCGGCAATTAATTATTTCGGTGCTGAAAATTTACTTAGTACTATTAATCGCCCAGTTTACAGGCCAAACGCATGGGTTGCAAGCCTTGAAGATAAAACTGCAAGTATTAGTATGGAATGGGACAGCGACCGTGAAGTAAATGAAATAACCCTTTTTGCTGATTCCGATTTCGATCATCCAATGGAGTCGGTTCAGTGGGGTCATTTCGATAACCGCATGCCATTTTGTGTAGATGAAATTTCCGTTTTTAATGAAAA
>CAYXQZ010000081.1:1490-13406 GCA_964466415.1 uncultured Paludibacter sp. | reverse complement strand
AATTTATCAGCAAATATTACGGCTACAGCACCAACAAATTACGAAATTTCACTATCGGCAGCATCGGGATATGGTGCTAGCCTAAGTTTAGGTGCGGCTTCAACTCCAATTTATGTAAGGTTAAAGGCAGGTTTATTATTTGGCGATTACGTTGGAAATATAACTTTTACTTCAACAAATGCTGTAACCAAAACTGTAACATGTTCAGGAAAAGTCAATAACCCAACTGTAGCAGTTTCAAAATTATCATTAGCTGGTTTTATTTATGCCGGGGCAGGACCTTCCGAAGTACAATCTGTTAATGTAAGTGGTACCTTTTTAGCTGTAAATTTAGTTGTTACACCTCCTACTACTGAATTCGAAATTTCAACAAGTCCATCTTCTGGATTTTCATCAAACGCCATAAGTTTAGCTCCAACTTCAGGAACAGTAGCTTCAACTCCTATATATGTACGAATGAAATCAGGACTTGGTACAGGCATTAAAGGACCACAAAATATTGTTGTAACTTCCGGTTCTGCTATTTCACAAAATGTAGCTTGTAGTGGTCAAGTAGTTACTGGAGCTACTACTATCAGTTCAAATGGAGTACTTAATGGCTTTTTATATGTAGTTAATAGAGGCCCGTCGTTGAAACAAAATTTTACGGTAAGTGCTACCTCCCTTACAGCTCCTGTAACTGTAACGCCGCCTACCAACTTCGAAATTTCACCAAGTGGCACTGAAGGAACTTTTGTTTCGAGTACTACGAATCCTTCTGTATTAACAATAGCCCAAATTGGAGGTAAAATTAATGCAAGCCCTGTATATGTTCGATTGAAAGCTGGCTATGCAATTGGCACATATTCTAATCAGAATATTGTTTTAACTTCGCTTGGTGCTGATACTGTTAGAGTAGCTTGTAATGGTACAGTAGTTAGTCAACCTACCATTGTTGCAGGCCCTACAGGATTGGAAAATCTGTGTCCAGTTAATAATGTGACTCTTACAAGCAATGGAACAAATATTACGAGTCAAACCTGGACTGGTCCAAATGGATTTACTTCAACTGCTCAAAATCCGGTTTTAGGAACAGTAACTGCTGCTCAAAATGGAACATACACAGTATCTAGTTCAATAAAAAGCAACATCAATCTATTAACAAACGGTAACTTTTCTGCTGGCAATTCTAGCTTTGGTTCCAGTTATACTTTTTGGCCTTATGGTACAGTAAGTTATCTTCAAAACCAATACACTATAGGTCCAAATCCAGCGACTTTAAATGGTGGGTTCTGTAATCAACCTACTGGACGAGCAGGAACAGGTGGCAATCAAATGATAATAGATGGGGCTACGCTTGCTGCTGGTGGTGCTGGTGCTATTGCTTGGTCACAATCTATCGAAATTGAAGAAGGAGCCACCTATCAATTTAGTTATTGGGTTCAAAATTTATGGCCTGCAAGCCCTGCAATTCTGCAATTTTATATCGATGGGGTTCCAACAGGTAGTGTACACAACGTTACAGCCACTACTTGTTCGTGGGTGCAAGTTACTATTCCTTATAAAAATACAGGCGCTACCAGAATTGTTCAGTTATCATTGGTAGATTTAAATCTTATAGCCCAAGGAAATGACTTTGCATTAGATGATTTCGAATTCCAATTAATCTTTGAAGTATCATCTTCGGTAAATTTAACTGTAAATCCAACATTAGCTCCAAGTTTGGTCGTAACAGCATCGAATAATCCGGTATTTGCAAATACTATTGTTACTTATACGGCCACTCCTACAAATGGCGGCACAGCACCAGAGTATCAGTGGAAAGTGAGAAATGGTGTAGAGAAATATAGTGGTCAAAAAACAACCAGTAATGTTTTTGATTATACACCCGTTAATGGAGATACTATAAGTTGTGTATTGACTTCAACATATCCTTGTGCGAGTCCACAAACTGCTACCAATTACGTGAAAATGGATGTTAGACCACGTACAAACTATTGGCGAGGAAATTTAAGCACCAATTGGGGAACACCTGGAAACTGGACTGGTGGTTTCGTACCAGCACCTGGCGACGATGTTGAATTTGCTAAAAAGTCGAACAACAACGGTGTTCCTGCTGAACGTAATTTACAATTAGACATGAACCGAACTATTGGATTTCTTGTGAATGACAGTGCCAATTTATCGGTAATTATTCCACCAAACTTAACATTAATTGTAAACAATAATATTCAATCAACATCCAATACGGATAAAATAATAATTCAAGCAAGCGCCTCACTTCCAAATGGCTCAATAATTTATCGAAATCCACAAAACCTACCAGTTTTTGGAACAGTCGAAATGTATTCGCCTGCTAGTTGGAATAAAAGCAATGCTATAAACAACCGTTACAATTGGCAATTCTTTGGCATACCTGTTAGCACTGTCGATGCGTTACCAACTTTTTATGGTGCTTATGTGCGTGAATTATTCGAAAACGATAACGATACAGCCACACATTGGCGAATGCTCACAAATACGTCTACACTGCAACCTTTTAAAGGCTATGAGCTTTGCCAACAAGCTCCAACGTTTTATACTTTTAAAGGTCAACTAGTTAACTCAAATTTCCAATCAGGTCAATTAGTAAAAACAACAGGCGCTTTGTATCCCGGTCAACACATGTATGCTAATCCATATACATCGGCTATTGATATAAGCCAAATAGAGTTTGGTACTAATGTAGAAAACACTGCTTATTTGTATAATACGGGTACTTTTACAATTTGGAAAAATAATTCTATAAAAAATCTAGTCGGTTTAGAAAGAGTACCTGGTCAGTACAATGCAGTTCCAAAGGAACAAGCTGGCGATTTTGGAATCTTGCGTCAAGTACCTTCGATGGGTTCAATAATGGTACGAATACTTAAGGCAAATGCATCTACGTCTCAATCTTTTGTCAATTTTACATATAACTCAGTGGCAATGGGAAATACCGATCGGCAACGAGCAAAAAATCAATCGCTTACTGATGCACAAGCTGTAACTGAAATACAATTAGAAAGCGAGAATGGATATGACAAATTGTGGTTAATGAGTCATGAGCAATATTCACGTACGTTTGACAATGGGTTTGATGGTAAAAAATTAACTGGTAATGCGCTGAATCAGCAAATTTATGCGGTAGAGACTGATGGTAATTATCAAATTAATTCGGTAAATGATATAAACAATACAAGTATTGCATTTCAGGCAGGTGTGGATGAAAATTACATATTGACATTTACGCATAATGAAAATTCAACAGTAAAATACAAAAAAATATTCTTACATGATTTAGTTGAAAATCAACTGATTGACATAACAACAAGTGGAACAAAATATGCTTTTAATGCAAGTTCGACTCCAAATCCTGTATTACGATTTAAAATATTATCTCAAAACGAAAGCATTGATACTGAAAAAGTTTCACTTTCAAAAGTATATCATTTCGACAATAAATTGTATATTCAGAATTTCAGCGAAAATGAAGGAAAAGTTTTTGTTTATGATATATCGGGTAGAATGATTGGTATTAAAACTATTAGTGCAAATCAAAACATTCAAATAGCAGCTCCAAAAAACAATACCTACATTGTAAAGGTGGTTATAGGAAGCGTTAATGAAACCTCTAAGATTTTCCTTCAATAGTATTTTTATAGATTATTATTAAGCCCAAAACAAACATTTCAGAGTAAATGATTGTTTTGGGTTTTGTATATAATATCATTACATATCGCATCAACACATTATCATATCATCACATCTTCAAATAAAATGCATTTTCAAATAAATCCCTCAGAGCGATATCTTAATTATAATCAGGTTCTTAAAACTGAATTTACTGAACGAGTTCAAAAAATATCGATAAATGCAGGCTTTACTTGCCCCAACCGAGATGGAAGTAGGGGTTTAGGTGGTTGTACCTATTGTAACAATCAAACATTTAGTCCTGAATATTGTAAACCTACAAAATCCATTACGCAGCAAATTGAAGAGGGGATTGCATTTTTCAATCATAAATACGAAGCACAGATTTACTTAGCTTATTTTCAGTCGTATACAAACACCTACGATAAAATTGAAAAACTCAAAGCCATTTACGAAGAAGCATTGAAACATCCCAAAGTTGTAGGCATAGTCATTGGAACTCGCCCCGATTGTGTGAACGATGAATTGCTGGATTATTTTGCCGAATTATCCAAGCGCTATTATGTAATGATTGAATATGGCATAGAATCTACCAACGATCGCACATTGGAGTTTATTAACCGTGGACATGATTATGCCTGCGCCGAAAAAGCAATACGGGATACAGCGTCGAGAGGTATTAAAACAGGAGCACATCTTATTCTCGGACTTCCACACGAAACACACGAAATGATATTGAACCATGCTCGTCGCATTTCGAAACTGCCACTGACGGCAGTAAAACTGCATCAGCTTCAATTGGTAAAAGGAACTAAAATGGCCAAACAGTATGCCGAACATCCTGAATGGTTTAACCTGTATACTGCCGACGAATACATTGATTTGGCAATTGACTTTATTGAATTATTAAATCCCAACATTGCCATCGAACGAATGATTTCGCAATCGCCAGCGGGATTTTTAATTGCGCCTAAATGGGGGCTTAAAAATTTTGAGTTTGTGGTAAAAGTTGAAAAACGCATGATACAACGTAATACACGTCACGGGAGTCGGTTTATCGTTTAGCAAGCAAATCTTCCAATTTCATTAATTCATCGCGGAGTTGTGCTGCCTCCAAAAAGTCAAGCTTTTTAGCTGCTTCCTGCATGGCTTTGCGGGTTTTGGCTATGGTTTTATCAAGAGCTGGTTTTGTCATATATTGCACAACTGGATCGGCAGCAATGCCTTGATTATGTTCAGGTTCAATATACGCATTTGGTTCAACTTTGCTCAACGAATTGCGTTCGCCTTTGATAATAGCTGTTGGTATAATTCCGTGTAACTCGTTATAAGCTAATTGCTTTTCGCGTCTACGATTAGTTTCCATTATGGTTTTAGCCATACTATCCGTAATTTTATCAGCATACATTATTACGCGCCCATTCAGGTTACGAGCTGCACGTCCGGCAGTTTGAGTCAACGAACGGTGTGAGCGCAAAAAGCCTTCTTTATCAGCGTCCAAAATGGCCACCAACGACACTTCGGGCAAATCTAATCCTTCGCGCAACAAATTCACACCAACAAGTACATCATACACTCCGCGTCGTAAATCTTCCATAATTTGCACCCTATCAAGCGTATCCACATCGGAGTGAATATAATTACAACGCACATTCATTTTTGCCAAATAATCGGTTAACTCTTCGGCCATGCGCTTGGTAAGTGTAGTAATCAATACGCGTTCGTTCAATTCAGTACGTACCACAATCTCTTCGAGCAAATCATCAATCTGATTTAAACTGGGGCGCACATCAATTATTGGATCGAGTAGTCCGGTAGGCCGAATAAGCTGATCAATGATTATTCCTTCACTTTTGGCCAATTCATAATCGGCAGGAGTAGCACTTACATAAATGGTTTGCGGAGTCAGTGTCTCAAATTCTTCAAATTTCAATGGACGATTATCCTTTGCCGAAGGCAATCTGAAACCATATTCTACTAAATTCAATTTTCGAGCTGCATCGCCACCAAACATGGCTTTAATCTGAGGCAAGGTAACGTGACTTTCGTCAATCACCATCAAATAATCATCTGGAAAATAATCGAGCAAACAAAATGGCCGTGTGCCTGCTTCGCGACCATCAAAATAGCGCGAATAATTCTCAATCCCAGAACAGTAGCCTAGTTCTTTAATCATTTCCAAATCGTAATTTACACGTTCGTAAATGCGTTTGGCTTCGTAATGTTTGCCTATCGATTTAAAATAATCCACTTGCAAGTTCATATCGCGTTCAATAAACGAAATGGCAGCTGCAATGCGCTCTTTGGTAGTAACAAAAATACTGGCTGGATAAATTTTATAAGCATCAAAATGCTCAATTATTTTCAGATTTACTGGCTCGACAGTCATAATCTCGTCAATTTCATCGCCCCAAAAAACCACTCGAATTATATAATCGGCATAAGCTGGAAAAATGTCAACAGTCTCGCCTTTCACCCTGAAATTTCCTCTATTAAGTTCAATTTCGTTGCGGGTATACAAACTATCAACCAACGAACGTAAAAAAAGATTACGTACCAATTTTTGTCCACGAAATATTTCAATTAAATTGCTCGTAAAGTCCTCAGGATTACCAATTCCGTACAAACACGAAACGGAGGAAATAACTATCACATCCCTCCTACCCGACAACAGCGATGAGGTAGTTGAAAGGCGCAATTTTTCAATTTCTTGATTAATTGATAAATCTTTTTCAATATAAATATCGCTTACTGGCAAATAAGCTTCGGGCTGGTAATAATCGTAATACGAAACGAAATACTCAACTGCATTTTCGGGAAAGAATGCTTTAAACTCGCTATAAAGCTGAGCTGCAAGGGTTTTATTATGACTCAGCACCAAAGTTGGACGGTCAACTCGCTCTATAACATTGGCTATTGTAAAGGTTTTGCCCGAACCAGTTACACCAAGCAGGGTCTGAAACGGTATTTCACTGTTCAATCCTTCAACGAGCTGACGAATAGCCTCAGGCTGATCGCCAGTAGGTTTATAATTTGATGTAAGTTTAAATGACAATTAGAATAGAATTTAGTTCACTTCTTGCTGAGGCATAATGAGCATAAGAATGATATACAATAATATACCAGGAAAACCCGCTGAGAAAATGGATACAATTACATAAGCAATCCTAACTAAAGTAGGGTCCAAATTAAAAAACTCAGCAATACCAGCACATACACCAGCTAGCATTTTGTTGTTCGAACGAAAAAGTTTCTTTTCCATATTTTATAATTTTAATGACACTACAAAGAAACAAAAAAAACACGGAATAAAACAATGAATGTTTTGAAAAAATATTACGTATTTATCATTATGAACAATACATACCAGCGGTTTGTTTCACATAAAAATTTAAATTTATGATTTCACGCATTCAAAAGCATTTAATAATCATTTTCTTATTGATAACATTTACAGTTTCGAGCAATTCAATATATAAAAATCAAGCATATAAAGCATTCATTGAAAACGACATGAAAAAATGGGAAAATATTATTTCCAATTTTGAAAAACAAAAACCTTCTGAATTATATCAAAAAATAGAACTTGTAAGCTATTACTATGTTTACATTGGTCATTTGATAAGAGCAAAAAAACACGATACAGCAAATTTATATATCGAAAAAGGAGATAAATTGATAAACGATATTTTAAAAAATTCACCAAAGAGTGCTACTGCTTATGCCTATAAAGGCTCATTTGGAGGATTTAAAATTAGCTTAAATAAATTAAAAGCATTCTCGCTTAGCTCCGAAAGCAATAAAAATATTGAAAAAGCGCTGGAACTAGAACCAACTAACATACAAGCTATTGTTGACAAAGCAAACCTATTGTTTCATACGCCGAGTTTATTTGGAGGCGACAAAGAAACTTCGCTCAAACTTTTTTTAAAAGCGGTGTATTTATTCGAAAAGAATAAATTAACGGATGAAAACTGGCTTTATATGAACACCTTGGCATTATTAGCCCGAAATTATCAATCATTAAACCATTTACAAAAAGCAAAAACAACTTACGATAAAATTTTACTTATTGAACCCGAATTTAAACGAGTAAAATACGATTTATACCCATCATTACTAAAACAACTAAAATGAAAACCGATTTTTTCTCGTTAAATGCTACTACATTGCAAGGCAAAGAGGTAAGCATGGATACATACAAAGATAAAGTGATAATAGTAGTAAATACTGCAAGCAAATGTGGTTTTACTCCTCAGTACGAAGGACTTGAAGAACTTCACAGAACTTACAAAGACAAAGGATTAGTTATTCTTGGCTTTCCGTGTAATCAATTTGGCAATCAAGAACCCGGCTCTGAAAAAGACATTGCCGAAGGTTGCCTAATAAACTATGGTGTATCATTCCCCATGTTTTCGAAAGTAGATGTAAATGGAGAAAATGCACATCCCATTTTTAATTATTTAAAGTCCGAATTAAAAGGTACTTTTGGTAACAATGTAAAATGGAACTTTACAAAATTTGTTATTGACCGCAATGGCAAACCCGTAAAACGCTTTGCTCCGATTACAAAGCCTGAAAACATGAAAGAATTGATTGAAGAACTAATAACAAAATAAAACAACTCATTATGAAAACGAATAAATTATTATTACTAGCCATTTTGGCTATTGCAACATCTACAATTTTTGCTCAAAAAAAATTCTACGATTTTAAAGTGAATGATATTAATGGAAAATCCGTAAATTTAAAGAAATATGCCTCAAAAGTGATACTTGTAGTCAATACGGCTAGTAAATGTGGACTTACACCACAATATGAAGGCTTGGAAGAATTATACAAAACTATTGGCAGTAAAGACTTTACAGTATTAGGATTTCCATGTAATCAATTTTTAGGTCAAGAACCCGGAACTTCTGAAGAAATTTTGTATTTTTGTACCAATAAATACAATATTACTTTTCCTATTTTCGAAAAAATTGAAGTAAATGGCGATAATGCACATCCATTGTATGTGTTTTTAAAACAACAAAAACCACTTGAAGGTAAAAATGATATCCGTTGGAATTTTGAAAAATTTCTGATTGATAAAAATGGAAATGTTGTAAACCGTTATTCACCTAAAACTAAACCAGCTGATATCAAAGCTGATATTGAAAATCTGTTGAAAGAATAACATTTGGCAATAAATAAAAAATCACTATGAAGCGTATTTCGGCATTATTACTTTTATGTTTGTTTATTTCAAGTATATTGTTTTCGCAAGTACGTTCAGTAGCTGAGGCAATTACAATGGCTCAGCAATTCCAAAAAAAGTCAACAAACACACTTCAGAAAATATCCGCGACAAGCAATGCAGTTCAATTAACTCATATTGAACGTATTGCTGCGGAAAATTCGGACTCCATTTCTTCCTACTATGTTTTCAACAAAGGTGAAAACAATGGATTTATTATTGTTTCGGCCGACGAAAGAACTAAGCCAATTTTAGCATATTCAACCGAAGGTTCATTTAATACATCAGCGCTTCCTCAAACGCTAAAGTATTGGTTGAATGTTTACAACAATGAGATTTTATCAATTCAATCTGCTGACAAAAAACTCACAACTACCATAAATGCTACTGAAACTGCCAACAACTCGAGCTATGCAAGTTCGATTGCGCCACTTTTAGGAAGTATTAAATGGAATCAAGGCGAACCTTACAATACTCTTTGTCCTATGATTCCACCTGCAAACACAACAAAATCAGTAACAGGCTGTGTAGCTACTGGTATGGCTCAAGTTATGATGTTCCACAAATGGCCGATAAGTGGAACAGGATCAAATACATACATATCCAGAACAAACAGCATACAGCTTTCACAAAGTTTTGCTGGCACCAATTACGATTGGGCAAACATGACCAATACCTATTCGGCAGCAAGCACCGAAGTTCAAAAAACGGCAGTGGCAACTTTAATGTACCATTGTGGTGTAGCAGTAAGTATGGATTATGGCACAACAAGCTCAGCATCAACAGTTGCAATGGCCAATGCATTGAAAAACAATTTTGGGTACGACACAAATTTACAGCAATTTCAACGTAATTACTACACTCGTAACGAATGGAAAAACATACTAAAGACTGAATTAAACACGCTGAAACCAATACTTTACTCGGGTGATTCAAACGATGGTGGCCACTTATTTGTATGCGATGGTTACGATGCTAACGATTTATTTCACTTCAATTGGGGTTGGGGAGGTCAGTCAAATGGTTATTTCCAACTCTCAGCACTCGATCCTGGTTCACAGGGAATTGGAGGAAGTTCGGGTGGTTACAATGAAGGTCAAGACATTTTAATTGGAATTCAGAAACCTACCAACACAAGCATACCTAGCTATAATTTGTATACCAACGATACATTGGCTTATTCAAGCAAAGTTGTATCGCGCAATGGTACTTTCTCAGTTACAGCAAGCAAAGTTTATAACAAAGGGATTAGCACTTTTACTGGCAATGTTGCGCTGGCACTTTACACTACAAACAATTTGTTTTTGGGTACAATAGGTACTGCTAAATCAATTACAAATTTGAGTACGTATTATGGTTATTCACCTCTAATATTCAGCAACATAAGCATCCCTTCGACCTATGCAGCAGGGAGTTATAAAATTTATATGGTTTACGGTGGTTCTGGACAAAGTAATTGGCAAATTATGCGGGGACCTGTGGGCGTACCAAACTATATAAAAGCAACAGTTACAACTTCAGATGTCACATTTGCTACACCAACAGACGAAACTCCCAAATTAACATTAAATACTTTTAGCAAAAACGGGAATATTTATCCAAACAAAACGGGTAGATTTAGTGTAAGCGTAACAAATAATGGCACTGAATATAATTCAACATTAGGCATTTACCTCGAATCGTTCGACAATCAAACCATAAATCAACTGGTTAGCACCGAAGCTATTAACATAGCTGCCGGCGAAACAAGAAATGTAGAATTTCAGGGAAATATTACCATGACTCCTGGGAAATATTACCTTTCGGTAATGTATGACCCATCGAATAATCCAACAAAATCAACATCCGTTGAACAATTAGGTAATTATCAACTTGTTGACATTATTACAGCTCCTACTGAAACTCCTATCTTATCATTGAGTTCGGCTATTTCGTTCCCAAATGCAGCTAAAGTTGATAAAAGTCAAGCTACATTAACAGCCACTATTAAAAACTCAATCGGATATTACGACAAAAAACTAATAGCATTTATTTTCGAAACTACTGGTGGAGGCTCTCTAACGTATTTGGGTTATCAAGATGCTTATATCGATGCAAACGAAACTCGCACATTCACGTTTTCAGGCGAACTGAATTTGCCTTTGAAAAATTATAATATCGCCGTTTATTATAAAAATTCAGCTGATGCTTGGACGGCATTAACCCCTTCAAATTATTATCGTACTACATTTACTTTGGTAGATTCGCCTACTGCGTTGGAAAACATAAGTGCAAACAACAATCTAGTGATTTACCCAAATCCAGTAGCAAATGAATTAACAATATCAACTGTAAATCAAATACTTAAACTAAATATAACAGATGTATTAGGCCGACAAGTTTATGAATTGAACGATGAAAAATCAGATAAAATCAAGATCAATGTAAGTAATTTAAAAACGGGAAATTATATTCTGAAAGTTCAAACGAATGATGGTTTACAAGTTACTAAATTCAATAAATTATAACTATACAATGAAAAACTTACTATTGATTTTGGCATCTGCAATAATATTGTTTTCGTGTAAAAGCAAGCAGAAAATTGAAAGCACAAATACGGTTGGTGCAACTCAAACTGCAATTATTTACAAAACCACAGCCGATTTTTCGCAAAATGTACCGATAACCATGAATAGCACGCGTACCGAAATTGTATCGTACCCCGCTCCTACCGACCTATATTATAATGGTAAACTTGCTCAACCTACACTTTTAAAAAACAATTACTTACTGGATAACAGAGGAATAACCGAAAATGTTGTTTTTTTGAAATACACCTATAAACAATACGCTCAACTTAAAGAAGCTCCATCGTTGACCGAAATGATGCAAAATATATTGGAAAGATATCCACTTATGGAATATATAAATTGTGGAGCAAGAACAAACACTTCAAACGAAATTAAACATTACAACAGCTTGATAGATAACAACTTTGATGGATGCAAAAAATCACAACTCAATGTTTTAAAAATTACAGCAGAATAAAA
>CAYXQZ010000081.1:0-1390 GCA_964466415.1 uncultured Paludibacter sp. | reverse complement strand
AATACTTAATCAATAAATTAAAATCAATATTATGGGCTTAAAATTTCGATTGACACTAATGAGCTTTCTTCAATTTTTTGTGTGGGGAGCATGGCTAATTACTATTGGAACCTATTGTTTTAATGCTAAAGGATGGTCTGGTGCACAATTTGGTGCAATTTTTTCAACCTTAGCTATTTCGTCCATTTTTATGCCTCCAATAATTGGAATTATTGCCGACAAATGGATAAATGCGGAACGGCTTTACGGAATTCTACATATCCTTTATGGTTTAGTTTTGCTTTACGTACCTTACGTAAACGATCCTGATACTTTGTTTTATGTTATTTTAGGAGCAATGATTTTTTACATGCCAACTATTTCATTATCCAATTCAATTGCTTATTCCATTTTAAAAAATAATAATTTTGATGTTGTAAAAACATTTCCTCCTATACGTGTGTGGGGTACAATTGGTTTTATTGTGGCTATGTGGATAACAAATCTTACAGGCAGCAAAGCTACTGCTGATCAGTTTATTATAGCATCGGTCATGGCTATTGCTTTGGGTATTTATTCGTTTACTCTACCAAAATGCCCTCCTGTAAAATCCATATCAAAAAATGCTTCTTTCATCGAAATATTTGGACTGAAAGCATTTAAACTTTTTGCAAATTACAAGATGGCTGTATTTTTTATTTTCGCCATGTTTTTAGGAGCTGCATTACAACTCACCAACATGTATGGTGATTCCTATTTAGATGATTTTAAAAATATACCTGCCTATGCCGATTCGTTTGTAGTAAAATACTCAACTATAATCATGTCTATTTCACAAGTTTCTGAAACCTTGTTTATTTTATTAATTCCTTTCTTTCTCAAACGCTTCGGCATTAAAAATGTAATGATTATATCCATGATTGCCTGGGTATTACGCTTTGGACTTTTTGCTTATGGCAATCCTTCGGAAGGTTTATGGATGATTATTTTGTCGTGCGTAGTTTATGGAATGGCATTCGATTTTTTCAATATTTCGGGCTCTTTATTTGTTGAAACAACAACCGACCCACAAATTAGATCGAGCGCTCAAGGACTATTCATGATGATGACAAATGGATTTGGTGCGTATCTGGGAAGTAAAGTTAGCGGTATTGTTATTGATAAATATTTTACAATGAATGGCTTAAAAGACTGGCATTCAATATGGCTTAGCTTTGCTATTTATGCATTGATTATTACCGTTTTATTTGCAGTATTTTTCAAACACAAGCATAATCCCGAAGCTATTAAAAACATTCAACATTAAAATCAAAACATTTTTTTATTAAAGCGTGTTATAGCGTGTATTAAAATAATTTCAGCATGAAAAAAAACAATATCGAAGATCAAGTTTTGGTAATTTTCGGCTCCA
>CAYXQZ010000080.1:0-13494 GCA_964466415.1 uncultured Paludibacter sp. | reverse complement strand
AAAATTACATGTGATAATATGCTTTGAATCAGTAATTTTAACTGTAAACGAACCTCGACTGATATGTTTTTTAACCGAAAAGTTTTTGTTTTTTTCAAAATAATACAAACTAGCGCCTACATCAATTTTAAGATCATCAACTTTGAAATTCTGACCGTGGTAAAATGTAAATGGTTTTGATGTACTATCAGCAACATACTCACCCTCGGCTAAATACTCAACTCCTTCGGGAACAAAAATATCGTCAATAGTAAGGTATTGACCTAATCCACTCAACTCACCTTCATCCGAAATCTGGAGCGAATCGCTGAAAAGAGACAACGAAACGACATTATTCTTTATATTAAACTGTTCGTAATACGGTCCGTAAAATTCAGCATATCCCTTGTCGTAGTGCGGTTTGGCTTCGTAAATATATGTTGCTATTGGCTCATCGGGCTTGCACGATAGTAAAGTGATGGCTACTGTAAAAAAAAGAATGATACGTTTCATTAATAATTTATTTTATTGAATGATTTAATAACGTACAAAGATATAAAATGTTATGGCAATTGAACGAATGAAATGAAATAATATCAATTTTTAGCTGCTACATTTCGCATTTTCTGTGTATTGTTATATCTTTGTGTACTTTTGATAATAAATTCATTTTTATGATAACCAATTCGACCATTGCAGCCATTTCAACAGCGCCCGGAACAGGGGGTATAGCTGTAATTCGCGTTTCGGGACAGCAAGCATTTGAAATTTGTGATACCGTTTTCAAACCCAAAAATCAACTTCAAAGCTTATTACTACAAACTGCCAATACGGTTAGTTTTGGAAATATTGTAAATAAGTCAGGAGAAATTATCGACGAAGTATTAGTAGCCGTTTTTCGGAATCCACATTCGTTTACAGGTGAGGATGTTATTGAAATTTCTTGTCATGGATCTGTATTTATACAGCAAAATATTCTTCAATTGTTGATACAAAGCGGATGTACCTTAGCCCAGCCTGGTGAATTTACGCAGCGTGCTTTTCTGAATGGAAAAATGGATCTCTCGCAGGCTGAGGCTGTAGCCGATTTAATTGCATCTACGTCAGCTGCTTCGCATCGTATGGCTATGAATCAAATGCGTGGTGGGTTTTCGAATGAATTAATCAAACTTCGAACACAATTACTCAATTTTGTTTCGTTGGTTGAGTTGGAGCTCGATTTTTCGGAAGAGGATGTTGAGTTTGCAAACCGCGATCATTTAAAGCAACTTTCAACTGAAATTGAACAACTTATAACTCGTCTAGCTAATTCGTTTATTGTAGGAAATGCACTTAAAAATGGTATTCCTGTGGCTTTAGTTGGCGAAACCAATGTGGGAAAATCAACACTTCTAAATGTGCTTCTGAACGAAGATAAGGCTATAGTGTCTGATATTCACGGAACTACGCGCGATGTAATTGAAGATATTATTTCGATTAAAGGAATTAATTTCCGATTTATTGATACTGCCGGCATTCGCAATACCAAAGATAAAATTGAGAATATGGGTATTGAACGCACTTATCAAAAAATTGAACAAGCTAGCATTGTACTTTGGATTCTTGATTGTACTGAGCTTAGCGAGCATATTGAATGGCTAACTGAGCGTATTCAAAAACGTGCTGCTGGTAAAAAAGTGATTTTAGTGTTTAATAAAATAGATAAAATTGCCGAAGACGAACGCGATGTTTTAACGCATCTTTTTGATCAGTTCGATGGTGAACGCATTTATATTTCGGCTAAAAACCGAATTAATACCGAAGCGTTAGAAAATGCGTTGATTAAAGCTTCACAACTGCCCGAAATTCAGACCGACGATGTAGTTATAAACAATGTACGTCATTTCGAAGCGCTTGAAAATGCCTTGCAGGCCATTCAGCGAGTTTCTCAAGGGCTCGATACCAATATTTCGGGTGATTTCCTATCGCAAGATATACGCGAATGCATGCATTTCCTGGGTGAAATTACTGGTCAAATATCAAACGATGAAATTTTAGGAAATATCTTTGGTAAATTCTGTATCGGAAAATAGCAATCTTAATTTCCTTTACTTTTGAATGCCAATGCGTACATTTTCATTTGTTTTACCATGGCAACTAAGCCATTTGATCGGGTAGGAGAGAGGTGCTCTTTTAATCCTATTTTGTCGATAAAATAGAGTTCGGTATTCAAAATTTCATCGGGTGTATGGTTCGACATTACCTGAATAAGCAACGACACAATACCTTTCACCAAAATAGCATCGCTTTCGCCTTGATAGGTGATAATACCATCATTGTATTCGGCGTTAAGCCACACGCGACTCTGACAGCCTTCGATAATGTTTTGAGGTGTTTTATCCTTATCCTCAAGTGGTTCGAGCGAATTGCCTAAATCAATTAATAAAGCGTATTTATCCATCCAATCGTCGAATTGCTCAAATTCTTCGATAATATTATCTTGTATTTCGTTTATGCTCATAATGGGTTTATAATGTTTTTAAAGTTAGAAAGTTTATAAAGTTAGCTCAACATTATCACAACTCTTTTCAATGCTTCGATAAAAATATCAATTTCTTCTTTTGTGTTATAGATTGAAAATGAAGCTCTTACAGTACCTGGAATTCCGAGCGAATCGATAAGTGGTTGCGCACAATGATGTCCTGTTCGTACAGCAATTCCCAATCTATCGAGCAGCATACCAATATCATACGGATGGATTTCACCAACTAGAAACGAAACTACGGCGCTTTTTTCATCGGCTTGTCCTATAATTCGAACATTATCAATTTCTTGAATTCGCTTGGTTGCATAAACAGTGAGTTCGTGCTCGTAAGCTGCAATGTTCTCAATACCAATTTCTTGCACATATCTCACTGCTTCGGCTAGCGCTGTTGAACCAATGTAATCAGGCGTTCCAGCTTCGAATTTATACGGTAATTCGTTATAGGTCGTTTTTTCGAATCGTACTGTTGCTATCATTTCACCTCCACCTTGATAGGGTGGAATGGCATTTAACCATTTTTCTTTGCCGTATAGTGCACCAATACCGGTTGGAGCATAAATTTTATGTCCCGAAAAAACGTAAAAATCAACATCTAACTCTTTTACATCAACTGCTATATGTGGAACGGCTTGAGCTCCATCAATCAATACAGGAATGTTTTGAGCGTGGGCAATTTCGATAATTTGTTTTACGGGATTTATAGTGCCAAGTACATTCGAAACATGTGTAACTGATACAATACGAGTACGTTCGTTGAGCAATGATTTATAAATGTCCATGTCGAGCTCCCCTTTTTCGTTCATCGGGATTACACGGAGCGTCATTTTTTTACGTTCGCAAAGCATTTGCCATGGTACAATATTGGAGTGGTGCTCCATAACCGAAACAACTATTTCATCTCCTTCGTTGCAAAATGCTTCGCCAAACGAAAATGCAACCAAATTAATAGCCTCGGTTGTTCCTCTGGTGAAAATAATTTCTTCGCGTTTATCAGTTCCTAGAAAGTCACCAACGGTTTTTCGTGCATTTTCATGTGCCTCAGTTGCCCGTTGACTCAAAAAATGTACTCCCCTGTGAATATTGGCATTCAAATGTTCGTAACCATAAATAATGCGGTCCAATACGCATTGTGGTTTTTGTGTTGTTGCTCCGTTGTCGAAATAAATAAGGGGCTTATCGTATATTTTTTCGTCCAGAATAGGAAATTCGGAACGTATTTTATCTATTGTAATTTTATCCATGCTAATTAAACTACTTATAAGTGGCTTTTGTTTTGCAAAGGTACAATTTTTTACTGAATAATTATTGGAGTATTATGCATTCCAGAATTAGACCTACAAACATTATAAAACGAATATAAATACATTTTATTTTATAAAAATACAACAAAATTGTATGCTGAATATGAAATTGAAATTTATTTGAAATAATTACGAAAATATATAATAAAATGTAGCTTGTTTGCGTTAAATTATCAAATGCATGTAAATAAGTCCAACCTTTAAAAATTTAACATCATGACAAGTAAAAAATCAGAAAACGCTAGTCTCGAAGGTAAAAAAAATGTTTTTATCCTAATGGGCTTAATTATGGCTCTTTCGTTTGTTTATATATCATTCGAATGGAGCAAAGAAAAAGTAATTGAAGTTGATAATACTTCAGGTCTTTTCAATGAAGGTGATGAAGAATTAATCCCAATTACAATGCCTGAGGTTCCACCTCCACCGCCGCCTCCATTGCCAAAAATTGTTGAACAATTTATAATTGTCGACAAACCAGTTGTTAATCCGAGCTATGAAATTGAAAAATTTGATGCTCCTGTTGATATTCCAACATTTACAAATAACACAACTCCCATTGAAATAATTGAAGACCCCTTAATTTGGGTCGAAGAAATGCCCGAGTTCAAAGGAAATATCAATAAGTATTTGTCCGAAGCCATTAAGTATCCTACTTTTGCTATCGAAATTGGCCTGCAAGGCAAGGTGTATTGCGAATTTGTTGTTAATAAGGACGGTACAATTGTGGATGTAAAAATTGCAAGGGGAGTGGATAGATGCTTGGACGATGAAGCCATGCGCGTAATAAAATCCATGCCAGCTTGGAAACCTGGACGATTGAATGGTAAAACTGTACGAGTAAAATTTACTTTGCCCGTTAATTTTAAACTCATGTAAGAAAAGTATTCTATACTGCACAAGTATAGCTAAGTGGTGATGTAGATTCGCATTTTTATTGTATTTTTGCATACAGAATCAACAATAATTGCCGTAGGTCGATTTGATTTACGGCTTTTATTTTGAATAATAAAAAATAAATGATTGAAATAACCGTTTTATAGTGGTTGATAATCAATAAATAATATTTATGAAGTTTCGTATCTTATTAATTTTAACGCTGTTTGTTTGCATCAACGTGCTGGCTCAAAACAAAATACGTATTTATGGCTATGTGATTGATACAAATAACCGTGGCATTGAATTGGCCAATGTGTATGTCGAAAACACTAGCTCAGGTACTACCACCAACCAAAATGGCTATTACGATTTATATGTTGATACTAAAGATTCCATTACTATTGTATATTCGCTTATTGGCTACGAGTCTGTGCGACATACCTTGTTGCCAAAACAAAAAATAGTGCAGATTTCGGTGGAATTACTTTCTAAAGCCAAACAAATCAAAGACATTGATGTAGTAGCACAACGCCGCCAAACTTCGTCGGTCGATTTTATTGACCCTTCCAAATACCGACTTATGCCCAATGCAACTGGTGGTATCGAATCGTTGTTAATTACTTTTACTGGTGTGAGTCAAAACAACGAAACAAGCTCGCAATACAATGTGCGCGGTGGAAATTTTGATGAAAATATTGTGTATGTAAATGGTATAGAGGTGTATCGCCCATTGCTTATACGTGCTGGTCAACAAGAGGGGTTGAGTTTTATTAATCCGGATATGGTGCAGAGTGTAGGCTTTTCGGCTGGAGGTTTTGAGGCTATGTATGGCGACAAAATGTCGTCGGTACTCGATATTCAGTATAAAAAACCTAAAGCGTTCGAATCTTCCGTATCCATGAGTTTGCTTGGTGCTACAGGATATATTGGTTCGGCTAATAAGAAGTTTTCGCAAATGCACGGTATTCGCTATAAAACTTCGGCATACTTGCTTGGCTCACTGCAAACTAAAGGGGAATACGATCCTTCTTTTGTTGATTATCAAACCTATTTAACCTATCAACTTAAACCTAAATGGGAAGTGACATTTCTTGGAAACTTTTCGCAAAATAAGTATAATTTCCGTCCTACTGAACGTAAAACTGATTTTGGAACCTATCAAACTGCTCGAAACCTCACCATTTTTTACGAAGGACAAGAGAGTGATTTATTCCGAACTTCGTTTGGTGCTTTGACATTTAATTATCGCCCAACCGAAAAAACAAAGCTTAGTTTTTTAACTTCGGCATTTTATACCAACGAAAATGAAACATTCGATATTTTAGGCGAGTATATTTTGAGTGAAGTAAAGACTGATGCCGATAATCCTGGTGAGAAAATTGGTGCTTCGCTTGGTATTGGAAAATACCACGAACATGCTCGTAACCGCTTGAAAGCCACTGTGGCGAATATTGCTCATAATGGCGAGTTCAATACAAATAATAATAAAATGAAATGGGGCATTAATTTTCAGCTCGAAAACATTTCGGATAAAATAAACGAATGGGAATGGCGCGATTCTGCTGGTTACTCACTTCCGTTCAACGATAAACGTGTGGACTTATACTATAATTTGAAAGCACAAACTAATTTACCATCATTCCGAACAACAGCTTTCTTTCAAAATACACATAAATGGAATACTGATTGGTCGAAAATTACATTGACTGGTGGCTTAAGGGCCAATTATTGGACTTTCAATAACGAATTGTTGGTTTCTCCACGTATTTCAGCTTCGTTAATTCCAAGTTGGGAAAAGGATTATACCTTCCGTTTTGCAACTGGTGTGTACTATCAAGCGCCATTTTACAAAGAAATCCGCGATACAGTATCGGATAATATCGGAAATATAAAAATTGCTTTAAACAATAATATTAAAGCACAGCGCTCTGTACAATTTCTACTGGGTGGCGATCACCATTTTCGGGCTTGGGGTCGTCCATTTAAGTTTACAACTGAGGCTTATCTAAAACTTATGGACCGAGTAGTGAGTTATTCGGTTGATAATGTGCGAGTAAGGTATTCGGGTGAAAATGATGCCGAAGCATATACTGCAGGTGTTGACTTCAAACTATTTGGTGAATTAGTGCCTGGTACCGATTCGTGGATAAACTTTTCGTTAATGAATTCGAAGGAAAATTTATTGAATGACTCTTATGTCAAAAACAATTACGATGATGATGGTAAGATAACTTCTTCAGAAACTATTTTTCCGGGTTGGATGCCTCGTCCTAACGAACAACGCTATTCATTCTCTATGATGTTTCAGGATTATTTACCTAATAATCCAAAATATAAAATGCAGTTGAAATTTATTTGGTCCGATGGTTTGCCTTTTGGCGCACCTCGAAATATTGCTTTCCGCTCAAAATTTCGCTCTTCGCCTTACCGCCGAGTTGATATTGGTGGCTCTCGCCTGATAGCTAGTGGGGTGGATAAAATTATG
The DNA here is from genome assembly GCA_964466415.1 of uncultured Paludibacter sp. Taxonomy (GTDB): domain Bacteria; phylum Bacteroidota; class Bacteroidia; order Bacteroidales; family Paludibacteraceae; genus Paludibacter. The sequence continues at coordinate 6,329 of CAYXQZ010000080.1, read as the reverse complement.
GACAAAGGATGGTTGCGGGGAGTGAAAAATATTTGGATAAACTTAGAAGTGTTTAACTTACTCGATTTTAAAAATATAAACTCTTATTATTGGGTTACAGATATTTATGGACAACAATTGGCTACTCCCAATTATCTTACCAGTAGGCAGTTGAATTTAAAATTGATAGTTGATCTTAAATAATTTCAATAGTTAAGCCATTTATCTTCCCGAGCTTAGCAAGAACCAAACTTTGATCTGCTTTTTTGAAATTTATTTTCATAAAACAATTGTTTTCATAAGTTTGAGTTATAATTTCAGCGTTAAATTGTTTGCAGATTTGCATTACTTCATTCATTAAAATGTACTCAAAATGAATGTCTACTGTCGTTTTTAATTCTACTTCAATAAGTTGAGCATTTCCGATGGCATCGATTGTTGCTTCTTTATATGCATTTGTCAATCCGCTTGTTCCAAGCAGTATACCACCAAAATAACGAACAACAATTATAAGAACATCAGTAAGTTGATGCGAATTAATTTGACCAAGTATTGGTTTACCTGCTGTGCCCGAAGGCTCTCCATTATCATACGTTCTATATGTAGTTCTTTCGGGACCAAGCATGTACGCATAGCATACATGGCGAGCATCCGAAAACTTATTAGCATATTGACCTACTATCTCTTTTATTTCGTCCACAGTATTTACAGGAATTGCAAAGGAAATAAATTTACTTCCTTTTTCCTTATAAAGCCCTGTACTTATTGATTGTATGGTTTTAAACTTGAATGACATATAAAAAATGCGCGTTGAATTTTTAAATTTCAACGCGCAAATGTAACAAAAATAAATGTCTGCTTAAAATAGTTTTCGATAGATGTGACAATATGGAGTGCCATTCTTTTTATCGTAATATTCCTGATGATAATCTTCGGCTGCCCAAAACACTGGAGCGGGTTTTAGTAAAGTGGCTGGTTTGAAACCTTTATCCGACAAGATTTTCATGTATTTTTCAACTATAGCTTTCTGATTTTCATTAACATAAAATACAACCGATTGGTATTGTGGACCAATGTCGGGACCCTGACCACCCACTTGTTCAAAGTTATGAGTTTCGTAATATAGTTTTACCAAATCTTCGAAACTTGTTTTGGATGTATCAAAAATTACTTCTGTAGTTTCAATATGACCTGTAGTGCCTGTGCAAACTTCCTTATATGTTGGATTATCTACATGTCCACCCATGTAACCTACTGTAGTTTCGGTTACGCCTGCTTTTTTCATAAAATAAAATTCAGTTCCCCAGAAACAGCCTGAGGCAAAATACGCTTTTTCCATTGTTGTTTGTTTTGTTGGTATAAATTTCATCGATATTGAGTTCACACAATGACGGGTGTTTTTAGCAGTATAATTTTCACCCTCAAATACATGCCCGAGATGTCCTCCGCAGTTAGCACATACAATTTCAACTCGTCTACCATCAGCATCAGGTACACGTTTTACAGCACCCTTTATTTCGTCGTCGAAACTTGGCCAACCGCAATGCGAATCAAATTTATCATTCGAATTATATAGCGGAGTGTCGCATTGTCGGCATACATAAGTGCCACTATCTTTGGTGTTTACAAATTCACCTGTATGTGGGTATTCAGTGCCTTTGTTTAGTATTACGGCAGCTTCTTGTGGAGTAAGTTTATTGTATTTCATAGGTTGTTTGTTTTTACTACAAGCACTTTGCGAAAAACTTATTAATCCACAAATCAACAAAATATGTGGTTTCATAATTATAAAATTAGTTTTCAATCTTCTTCTATTCTTTTTTCGAGCAATTCATCAATGCATGTTTTCACAAATTCATATTTATCATAATCTATACGTTTTTGCTCACCATTCCAAAAAACCAAATCAATATCAATGGGTATGTCGCCTATCAAAGCCGTTAAAGGAGACCTTCCAAGTTCATCTTCAATATGTTTAAAATGATTTTGAGTTTCGATTGCCGAATCGGCCGAAAGGAGTACAAGTGCTTGATTTAGAAAATCATTTTTATACTTTTTTCCAATTGGTTTGGTTAGTAACAATCTGCTTTCGTCGGTAATTTCAAAAAACTCACTTAATTTATCTTTTGCAAGATCAATATTTTGTTCTTTTTGATAATTGGATCCAAGCATAACAATGGCTGTATTCATACTTGATAAATTTTTGATAAATAATCATTGATATAATTTTAAAAGCTTTATTTTGTGAAACAAAAAAAGTCGAAGAAATGTTCTTCGACTTTTATTAAATATGTGATATTTTAGTACTTATAGTCCTTAAGTTGTTCTTGAAGACGTTTACGGGCAAGGAATATCCTGCTTTTTACAGTACCTATAGGAAGATTCATTGTTTGTGCAATTTCTTCGTATTTAAATCCTTCAACATGCATCGAAAATGGGATGCGATATTCATCCGAAAATGACTCAATTGTTCTGGTAATTTCACCAATAGCATACGACCCTTCTGGACTGTCAAAACCTGAATTTTGTGGTAAATTCAAATGATGTAAATCCTCAGTTTTATCAACAACAGTTTGGTTACGAACAATTTTACGATAATTGTTTATGAAGATATTCTTCATAATTGTTAATACCCAACCTTTGAAATTGACATTGTCAGTAAACTTTTCCTGATTGTCCAATACTTTTAATGTGGTATCTTGCAACAAATCTTCTGCTTCATCACGGTTTAAGGTGAGAGAAAAAGCAAAATTACGCATGTTACTTTGCAAGGCTACCAGTTCGTTTACGATTTGTACGTTTTTCATACTTTCAAATTTTTTACGTGTGAATGATGACTAAAATACTCTGAAGTAAATTAGTTTGTTTGATAACTTGAAATAAAACTAATGTAACAGAAACAAGTAATTGATTGTCAGTTGTCTATACTGAATAATTCAAAATAAAGAGCTCCTTTGTAAATGTTTTTTGTTCATTTACGTTACAAATATAGATGATATTTTTGGAATAAAAATGTGCATCGAATAAAAATTAATCAGAAAAACACTTATTTGTATATATTTAACAATTGTAATTATTACAATATGTAAAAACAAAGCCTTATTTTAATCCTAAAATAGGTTATGTGTTTGAAATACAGTGATATGTAAAATATTGAGATTGTTCATTGAATTTTAATCAAATTTTTATCACTAATTCAGTTATTTAAAAAATAATATTATATGTTATTTTGAGCGGCCAATAAATGTTGAAAATTTACTCAAATGTATGTTATACTGTTAGTACTCAATTAATATTTCATTTAGGGGTTCTATAGCATTGATAATTCATCAAAATGTAATGCTTAACGCACAATAAATATTAGAATAATAACTGTTTTTTTTGTACTTTTGTAGTCAAATTAAATCAATAATAGGCAAGCCATTTATAATCAACACTTTATGGATAGTATTCAAATTAAAGACAAACAATTCACATTGTCGATACCCGAATGTGAAATATTAACTGCTGTAAAAAAAGTAGCACTTCAAATTAATTCAGATTTAAAGGGTACAAATCCATTGTTTATTTGTGTGTTAAATGGTGCTTTTATGTTTGCTTCGGATTTAATGAAAGAAATTGATTTTCCGTGCGAAATAACTTTTATCAAATTATCATCGTACGAAGGATTATATACTTCGGGTTCGGTAAAGGAAATTATTGGTTTGAACGAAAGTGTTGTTGGACGTAATGTGGTGGTAGTTGAAGATATAGTTGATACTGGAATTACTATGGAGCGTATTTTAGAATCGCTTATAGCAAAAGGAGCTAAAGATATACATGTGGCTACCTTTTTACAAAAACCTGATGCTTTGCAGCGTAATATCAAGATTGATTATATTGCTATGAAAATACCGAATGATTTCATAGTTGGTTATGGTCTTGATTACGATGGTTATGGTCGAAATTTAAAAAATATATATACAGTAGTAAATGATTAGTTAATTTATTAAGATATTGATATGTTGAATATTATTTTATGTGGAGCCCCTGGTTGCGGCAAAGGCACACAAAGCGCTTTATTAGTAGAAAAGTATAATTTAAAACACCTATCTACTGGTGATTTATTGCGTAGCGAAATTGAATCGAAATCGGAAACTGGTATACAAGCCGATAAGTTTATTTCGATAGGAAGTTTGGTTCCCGACCAAATGATTATTGAAATTTTGTTGAATGCAGTTGATAAATATTCGTCAACAGCTGCTGGTTTTATTTTGGATGGTTTTCCTCGTACAGTAGAGCAAGCTGCTGCACTCGAAAAAGCATTTGAAGAACGTAATAATAAAATTGATTTTTTAGTTGATATTCAGGTTGAAACCAAGGAATTGATAACTCGTTTATTAATACGTGGTGAAACTTCAGGTCGTAGCGATGATAATTTAGACACAATTAAAAAACGTTTACAAGTTTACGAATCAAAAACGGCTCCTGTAAATGAATTTTATAAAAACTTAGGTAAATATCATTCTATAAACGGAATAGGCGAGATTTCTGAAATTTCGGAACGGATATCGGAAGTTATTGATGCTGAATTAAATAAATAATTTCGTATATTTGTAAATTATTAAACACTAAACTATAATAATGGCTGGTTCTAACTTTGTTGATTACGTAAAAATATTTTGTCGCTCTGGTAAAGGTGGCGCAGGTTCAAAGCATTTATATCGCGACAAGTTGACCATGAAAGGTGGACCCGACGGTGGCGATGGTGGACGTGGAGGCCATATATTATTGCGTGGGAACAAAAATTACTGGACATTGATTCATTTAAAATATGCACGTCATATTTATGCAGGCGATGGTGATGATGGAGGAAATAGTCGTAGCTTTGGAAAAGAAGGTGAAGATAAAATAATTGAAGTGCCTTGTGGTACTGTAGTTTACGATGCCGAAACAGGTGAATGCTTAGGTGATATAACCGAAGATGGTCAAGAAATGATTTTGATAAAAGGTGGTAGAGGAGGTCAGGGTAATTGGCATTTTAGAACATCTACACTTCAAACACCTCGTTTTGCACAACCAGGTGAACCACGTATTGAACAAACACTTATTCTTCAACTGAAAGTATTGGCCGATGTTGGGTTGGTTGGCTTTCCAAATGCTGGAAAATCGACTTTACTATCGGTAATTTCGGCTGCAAAACCCGAAATTGCAGATTATCCATTTACAACACTAGTTCCAAATTTAGGAATTGTACCTTATCGCGATAATAAATCCTTTGTTATGGCCGATATACCTGGAATTATCGAGGGTGCTGCCGAAGGTCGTGGACTTGGTTTGCGGTTTTTACGCCATATAGAGCGAAACTCAATTTTGCTTTTTATGATTCCTGCCGATAGCGATGATATTGTTCGTGAATTTAATATTTTATTAAACGAATTGAAACAGTATAATCCTGAACTTGTTGATAAACAGCGTATTTTGGCCATTACCAAATGTGATATGCTCGACGAAGAGTTGACCATTGCATTAAAAAATGAACTTCCAAAAGATGTTGAAACAGTATTTATTTCATCCGTTAGCGGTTTGGGTTTAAATGAACTGAAGGATTTGATTTGGACCGAGATTAACAAAGAATCGAACAAAATAGTTGAGATTAGTCATCGGCCCATGGAGATTATTCCTTTGGAGGAAACTGATGATATGTGGAATGATGAAGAGGATGAAGAATGGGTTGGAGAAGAAGATGAAGACGATGATGATGATATTTCGAAATACAAAGGTATTGGTTGGGACGATTTGTAGTTTTTTTAGAGCCAAGTGCCAATCGTAGAGAAACGTAGATCCCGCCCAAGCGGGAGAACCAAGAGCCAAGAATAAAGAGCAAAGATTCATAGTTTGAAATTAATTACTTATCCAATATTAGCATCGCATTCATCAATTACTCATTTTTGTACTACACGAATTGGAGGAGTAAGTAGTGGAAATTACGGTACATGTAATATAAGTCCTTATTCGGGCGACTTGCCCGAAAATCAGATGCGTAATTTACAATTGCTTTGCAATGAAATTAGTATTGCGCCTAAACAACTAGTTTTCCCTTACCAAACACATGGTGATATTGTAAAAGTTATTGATGATGAATTTTTGCAATTATCAACCAACAAACGTACTGAATTTTTAAATGGAGTTGATGCTCTAATAACTCAATTACCTGCTATTTGTATAGGTGTTACTACTGCCGATTGTGTTCCGATTTTAATATACGACCCTGTAAATAAAGCAATTGCAGTAGTTCATGCAGGTTGGCGAGGCACAAATTCACGTATTGTACAAAAAACAATACAAGCTATGAAAGCCTTGTATGGAAC
>CAYXQZ010000079.1:0-13523 GCA_964466415.1 uncultured Paludibacter sp. | reverse complement strand
TTTTTTGCATTGTCCGAAATAGCAGTTGTTTCGTCCAAAACTTCGCGCCTCGAAAACCTGAAATCAAAAGGCAGTAAAGGTGCACGAATTGCTCTTGAACTCCACGCAGATGCCGAAAACTTTTTGTCGGCCATACAAGTAGGTATTACCTTAATAAGCATAGTAACAGGGTTATATGGAGGAACAAGCATAGCCGATAATTTGGTGCCTTATTTTATGGCATTCGAATTTACAAAGCCTTTTGCCAACGAAATAGCTATAACTGTAGCTGTAATTGCAATTACCTACATATCTATTGTAATTGGTGAGTTGGTTCCCAAAACCATAGCGCTCAGCAAGCCCGAACGTATTGCGGTAGCAGTAGCTCCTGCAGTATATTATTTTAGTAAATCCTTATTCCCTTTTGTGTGGTTACTATCAGCATCCACCAATGTGATTGTAAAAATGCTAGGTGTAAAAAAGCAAATTGAACAATTGACAGAAGCCGAATTGCGACAAATGATAAAAACGGCTTCGAACGAAGGTGTAATTGAAGAGGAACAAAATGAAATTCACGAAAAACTTTTTTATTTTTCAGATAAAAAAGCATATCATATAATGACACATCGCACTGATATTGAATGGTTGGATATTAACCAAAGCCCTGCTGAAATTAAGAAGTTTATTAATAACTCCAAACACAGTAAAATAATTTGTTGCGATGGTTCACTCGACGATTTTAAAGGTGTAATGTATGTAAATGAGTATTATCGTTCCATTTTGCAAAAAAAGGCATTAGATATTAAGGCATTGATTAAAGAGCCATTCATTGTGCCCGAAAAGGTTGATGCTCAAAAAGTATTAAATGAATTACGCCGCAAGGAAAATCGCGTTTGTTTTGTGGTAAACGAATACGGTGGTTTTGAGGGTATAATTACCATGTATGATATTTTGGAAAATCTGGTGGGCGAAATGCAACAAGAAGGTGAAAAGAGTGAACCTGATGTTTTTGTGCGCGAGGACGCTTCCATTTTGATTAATGGCGATGCACCGGTTGAAATTCTAGCTGATGTAATTGAAGGCTTCGAAATTGATTTTTCGGAAACGGAATACTCAACTGTAGCCGGCTTTGCACTGAGTAAGCTTAATCACATTCCCTCTACTGGCGAAAAATTTACATCGCACAATTTTACGTTCGAAATTATAGATATGGACGGAAATAGAATTGATAAATTGCTGTTGGTGAAACTGGAATAAATTACTATTATTTTGCTCTTAAATATTGAACCGGCCACTCTGGTCGGTTTTTTTCGTCAATATACAATGCAAAATAAGGATTGCGAAGTAGTTCGCGACCAATCAAAACTATATCGGCCTTATTGTTTTCCAGAATTTCCAGAATTTGCTCGCTTTTAGTAATAAGTCCTACTGCGGCTGTTTTGATGCCTGTTTTTCTTATTGCTTCCGAAAAACCAACTTGATAAAGTGGTTTTATGTCCATCTTGGCATCAATGATATTTCCGCCCGACGAACAATCAATTAGATCAACACCTTTGTTTTTAAGTATCTGGCAAAGCTGTACTGTTTCGGCTAAATCCCAACCATTTTCTTTCCAGTCGGTAGCCGATAGTCGCACAAATAAGGGTAAATCTACAGGCCATACTTCTTGTACAGCATCCACTATCTGAAGTAGTAAGCGACTCCGATTTTCGAAATTTCCACCATATTCATCGGTGCGAACATTTGTGAGTGGCGATAAAAATTGATGAATCAAATAGCCATGTGCAGCATGTATTTCAATTATTTTAAATCCAGAGGCTAATGCACGTTTGGCAGCCTCTCGAAAATCTAAAATTACTTTTTCAATTTCTATAGTTGTCAATGCTTTAGGTTTAATCTCGTTTGGGTCGAATGGGATAGGAGAGGGGGCAACTGTTTCCCAACCTCCATTATGAGTGCCAAGTTGTTTCCCACCATTTACAGGTGCATCGTGTGAGGCTTTCCGACCAGCATGCGCCAATTGAATAGCCGCTATTGAACCTTGAGAATGAATAAATTGGGTGACTTTGGTGAGCGGTTCCACGTGCGAGTCGTTCCAAATACCAAGGTCGTAAGGTGTTATTCTGCCTTCGGGCGAAACGCCTGTGGCTTCTACAATTATTAAACCAATACATCCGGTTGCCCTGGCTCCATAATGAACTAAATGCCAGTTATTTGCTAATCCATTCTGAGCTGAATATTGGCACATGGGTGGCATTCCTATTCTGTTTGGAATGATAACCGATTTAATTGTAATTGGTTCAAAAATTGTTTTCATATAGTATGATTTTTATTAGTAAACAAACTTTCATTCGTAAAGGTTTATATTGAGTTCATCTTGTTATTAAAAACTACAACTGTTTTATTTATTTTAGTTTGTATATACCGTAATTTTTAATAAATTTGCATACTTGATAATACAAATATGAATTTTTCATTTTAAAATGTCAACTATCGTATTATCAACAACATATAAACCATTATTTAGAAATATTTTATGTTAGTTAAATCATTCGGAGCAGCCGTACAAGGAATTAATGCTACAATAGTAACTATTGAAGTAAATGTAAGCAAGGGAATTAAGTATTTTTTGGTTGGATTGCCCGATAATGCGGTTAAGGAAAGTCACGAACGAATTGCGTCGGCACTGCAATACATGGGGCAACAAATGCCTCGAAAGCAAATTGTTATAAATATGGCCCCTGCGGATATACGCAAAGAGGGTTCGGCTTACGACCTTGCGCTTGCTATAGGAATGCTTGCTGGCGACGAGAAAATAAAATCTACTGAGCTTGAAAAATATGTGATAATGGGCGAATTATCGCTCGATGGTAGTTTGCAGCCAATTAAAGGTGTTTTACCAATTGCCATTAAAGCTCGCGAGGAAGGTTTTAAAGGTTTTATTTTGCCCAAGCAAAACGCACGCGAAGCAGCGGTTGTAAATAATTTGGATGTTTATGGCGTGGAAAATATTTCCGAAGTGATTGATTTTTTTAATGAAGTTTCCACACTTGAGCCTACTATTGTAAATACACGCGAAGAGTTTTTTAATCATGTAAATTTATCCGAGATTGATTTCTCGGATGTAAAAGGACAGGAAAGTGTGAAACGCGCCATGGAAGTTGCGGCTGCTGGCGGGCACAATATAATTATGATAGGCCCTCCGGGAGCTGGAAAGACGATGTTAGCCAAGCGAATCCCAACAATTTTGCCCCCACTAACGCTTCAAGAAGCGCTGGAAACTACCAAAATACATTCCGTAGCAGGCAATATTGGTAGCAATACATCACTTATATCTCAACGGCCGTTTCGTAGCCCACATCATACTATTTCGGATGTAGCATTGGTTGGTGGTGGCACTTTTCCACAGCCTGGCGAAATATCTCTGGCTCATAATGGTGTGCTTTTTTTGGACGAACTTCCTGAATTTAAACGTACCGTGCTCGAAGTACTGCGTCAGCCGCTCGAAGACCGTAAAATTTGTATCTCGCGTGCGAAGTTTTCTATAGAATACCCTTCCTCTTTTATTTTGGTTGCCTCCATGAATCCTTGTCCGTGTGGGTATTACAATCATCCCGATCGTGAATGTGTTTGTGGTGGCGGTGTGGTGCAAAAGTACCTCAGTCGCATTTCGGGTCCCTTACTCGATCGCATCGACATTCACATCGAAATAGTGCCCGTGCCATTCGAAAAAATGTCGGAACTGAAAGAGGCCGAGTCAAGTGAAAAAGTACGCGAACGGGTTGTTAAAGCCCGTCAGATTCAAGAAGAACGCTTTAAAGAAATTGATGGCGTATATTGTAATGCTCAAATGTCGTCAAAACAAATGCGCACATTTGCTCAAATTGATAAAGCAGGATCTGAATTACTCAAAAATGCAATGCAACGTCTCAATTTATCGGCTCGTGCCTACGATCGTATAATAAAAGTAGCCCGAACTATTGCCGACCTCGAAGGTGCTGATAACATACTGTCGAACCATTTAGCCGAAGCAATCAATTACCGAAATTTAGATAGAGAAGGTTGGGCAGGGTGAAATTTTTACCCAATATAATTGTAAAAAAAGCGACTTGCAAGAATTAATCTCACAAGTCGTTTTTTTGTCAATTACTTAAGTTCGCTTATAAACTGATATGTAAATCGGCCTCGTTAGCTGCTTGAACATACTGAAATATACCTGAAAAACCGTCAACCAAATCGTTGAAATCTTCAAGTTTTTCGCCACCCCACAATTTGCCTGCAAGACTACAAATATAGATTTTTACATCTGTCATATCTTTCACTTCGCGCATGGAGTCCATCCACGAACTCATTTTTATTTCTTTCATGCGTTCAATCATTTCATTTTTAAGGTGCGGGTACTCTACCCAAGCATCTTCCAAATCTTCGTTGCCTTTAATAAAAGCCCGAGCTGCGGTAAGCAGAACGTACACTTCTATTTCCATATCATCGGCAGCAGCCCCACTCATTATAACGCCTGCTCCGAGTAATTTATCTATACTTCCGGACGAAAGTCCGATAACCATTTTTGCCATAATATTTTATTTAATTGTAAATAGTTTCATCCTCCACAACCACCCGAAGGTTTTGCAGTTACTTTTGTAGAACTATCGCCACGCTTTGGATGTATTTCTACCAATGCAGGAAATTTCGCTTTCACAGCATCGAAACCGCCTTCAATCACTTTCACATCCGTATATTTTAGTTGTGGTAAAATTGTGGCTGTCAATGTTGAGCGGTCGCCATTATCGCAATAAATATACACAGTTTGGCGATGTTTTGGCGCTTTTTCCGAAATTACACTTTCGATGGTTCCTCTCGGTATGTTTATAGCCGATTTTATACACGAACTATCAAACTCCTGCGTCTCGCGACAGTCGATAAGATACATTATAGCATGTTTGTCTAATTCGGCTTTAAAATTTTCTGCCGAAATAAACTCCACATGCGTTTTGGCATCTTTTACCATTTCATCAACGCTTGCATATTCTTTCGTATTTTTACCGGTACATGACCAAAGTAAAACTACGAGTGTAAAAAAAATAATTTTTTGTATCGTATCCATATTATTTAGCTTTTCCAGTCCAAATAAGCACCTTCATACACCTTTACATTCGGATATTTCAATACCGATTTCAATACAAAATACATAAAACCAGCAGTTATACCTGTTTTGCAATAAAGAATAATCTCCTTATCCTTAGGAGCTTTTGCTAATAAAGAAGTAATGTCAGCAACTGGTTTTAGTTTCGATCCGTTGAGAATTGACTCGCTTGGAATGTTCAAAGCATTGCCAATATGACCTGCATCATAATCTTCTTTTTTACGCGAATCAATTAAAATCGCAGAACTTAATTTCGATTTTACATACGCTTTATCCACAAAAATTGACTGATTAACAGAAGCTTTGAAAGAAGTAGCAGCTAGTTTTTTTGCATTTTTGGTAATCGGTTTACGAGCAGCAAACCAAGCATCCATTTGTCCTTCGAGAATACTTACATCATCGCAGCCTAAGTATTTCAAAATCCAGTACATGCGACCGGCATTAACACCTGTTTTGCAATAAATTACAATTTTACTATTGTCCGAAACACCATTTTTTCCAAAGATGGAAGCCAATTCAGAAGTTGACTTTAAAGTTCCCTCAACAGGAGTATTGTTGCAAAGTGAGACAACATCGATTCCTATGGCGCCATCAATATGAGTTTTAAGATAATCAGCTGCCGAGCGCGCATCAATAAGTACTACATCTTTAATTGATTTTGATAATGCATCTACAGTTATATACTGAGCATTAATTCCTATGCTGAAAACAGAGATTATCAGCGATAAAATATATTTCTTCATTTTGTTTCTTTATTTTAAAATTTTGCTTGAAATTGTACCATAATGGCATCGTTCATTACAGCATTCGATTCGGCAACATTTACATAGTTTATTTGTACGCGCGAATAATCGTTTACGTAATAATTTATACCAGCTGTAATGTAATTCGTTCTTTTGCCTGCTACACTGTGGTCGGCATTCCAACTATCAAATTTAATAACAGGCTCCAATTTCCAAGGTGTCATATACGAAGCCATTGCCCATACTCCACTTTTATTGTACGTTCCAGTTTGTTTGGTATCATAACCTACAATACCACCACAACCACCATAAACAGGCACTTTTGATGCAGAATACAATTTGTCGATACCATGAATATATTCGCCTTGAAGCAATAAATCTTTGTATTTGTATTGAATTTCACCCGCAAAGCGTGAGATATCATTTTGTTTTTCGATAGGATCGGTCGGATTTATTTTGCCAAATTTAAAACTACCACCAATTTTAAAACCTTCGAAAGGATTGAGAACTACTCTACCTACTAGTTGCTTGTTGTTGTTGTCATCTTCAATGTTCATGCCTGTACCATTCATTAAACCAACGCTATATTGCACAAAAAGCGAGTCGTGACCTCCACTGATAAGCACACCCAAATCGCGTTGAGGTCCGGCTAGTTGATTAACAACTTCCGAACGGTTAACCGTGTATAAACCCGAACATGCGGTGTTTTGCTCTAAACTGAAAGGCGATTTAAACTGCCCGAGCGAAATTTTAGCCCATTTACCAAAACGAGTATAAGCCACGTACGCATCCAATAAATGGGGCGTTTTCGTAGGTGTTTTAAACGAACTAAACTCCAACATTACATAATAATCAATGTCGTACGGAATTGAACCCATTACGCCAATGCGTGCTCGGTTGAACGTAAAGTTGTTGGTATTTAGGCTATTGCCAGCTGCATCAGTGCCATTTAAGTTATAGTTGTACTGTGGTTGAATAAATCCAGTTACACCAATTAAATCGCCACCACCCGATGCACAACCTTGCGAAAAAGCGTTAGAGCTAAAAAGTGTAAGCAATAGTAAAATGACAACGAATATTGTTTTTTTCATATTTGCGAATTATTAAAATTTATCAAAAAACGGCTGTCCCATTTTCAGAGACAGCCTTTTTGTAGGAACTAATTAATTGCCAGTTACATACGTAAAGTTCTTAATTTCAGTTGCCGAAAATTTATTTTTTAGTAAATCGGCGTTTATCATTGCATTGGCTCCAAATTTAATACCCGAAGCATCGTATCCTAATACATTAAGATAAGCAGTAACTAAAGCTGAAGTTTGACCTGTCCAGCAATAAACAGTAACTTTTGCAGCAGGATCAAGATTCTTCATGCCATCGCCAAGTAACAAAGTTTCGTTTAGTCGATAGGCGCCTTTAATGTGACCATAGATATTTACGTCAGCTTCAGTCCAATAGTTTACTATAAAATAATTAGCGGGAGTTGTAAGTACAGCAGCAGCATCTACACCTTTAAAACCTTGACTCAACATATACGTTACACGTTTAGCAAGTATTTTAGCTCCTGTGGTATCGGCAGCTGTAAATTCGGTAGCGGCTAATTTTGGTAGAGAGAATAATACCGGTGTTTTTACAGTATTGGTTGTTGACCAATTGGCATGACCTTTAGCTTGATTCGAGATGTTGGCTGTAATTTTGTCGAACATTGGATTCCAGCTAGTCATACCCCATTTCAAAATTTTACTTGTTGGGAAGCCACTTAAACGAAGTGCAACGTTTGCCACTGCAGCATTCTGACCTGTGTAGCAAACTACTAAGATAGGTTTTGTAACACCTGTAGCGGCTGTTACCACATTTGCCATCGTTGTGTTTACTGCTCCAGGAATATGACCCAACGCAAAATCGGCTGCTGTACGAATATCAAGAATATGATACGTGCTTGTTCCAGCTGTGTTTACAGAATTTGCATCAGTTACCCATGCATCTGTCATCTTGTTTAAATCCATGTTGTTGGCTTTCATATAGTCGGTCATAACTTTGTAGTGGTCTACTACTACCTCTTCCACTGGATCAACGCAACTTGTGAAACTAAAAGCTGCAACTGCGAAACTCAATACTACGAATTTGAATAAATTTAATTTTTTCATAACATTTTTTTTAAAGTGAATTTTTTATTTTTTGTAATTATAATTAATACCAATATCTAATTTATATTTTTGGTCTTGATTCTTGAATCTTGGCTCTTGATACTTGATTCTTCTTATCCTCCGCAGCCTCCACTTGTTTTGGGTTTGGCGTTGGGGTCTTGATTTGGATTATAGGCTTTGTAACCTCCAGTTAAACTTTTTACATTTTTGTATCCAAGATTTTTTAATGCAGCAGCTGCCAAAATGCTATTATTCCCTGCATTACAATACACAATAATTTCGGTGTTTTTTTCGGGTGGATACATGTATTGTGCCATCCAGAAATCGGCTTCAGCTATTTTAAATTCGAGAATTCCTCTTGGGATAGATACCGAACCGGGAATATTGGCCGTGTAATAATCCGAAGGCTGACGTACATCAATAAGTAGGAAGTCGCCTGTTTTCTCCACTTTTGCCTTTAGCGTATCTACAGAAATTGTTTCAATGCCCGATTTATAGCCCGATGCCATTTCGGCAGCATCTTCGTACACTCCTATACACGAAGCTGATATTCCAATAATCAGAATCAGTACGAATGATTTTATTTTTGTTAGCATAATATTAATTGTTATTTAAAATGCACTGAATTTTCCTGTCCGCTCATTCCATTTTACAAACCAGTACCAAAGAATTATTAATCCCAATACCAAAATAAATGCACCATCGTAGCCCAAATAATCGGGCAAATAATTGCGGAATTTCATGGTTTGTGGCAATACAGAATCTACGGCAGGCACAATAAATGCATTGGATAAAGGTGAAATTAATATAAGTCCAAGAGCCGAAAACCAAAGTTTTATCTGACCTTCGCCCACGCGCCACAATGTACCTACAGCACATCCGCCGGCAATGGTCATTCCCAATCCAAAAACAAAACCACCTACGGCAGCTTTTGCCCAAAAGTGTGGAAAAACCCATGTCATTTCGCGGGCTCGCAACGATAGTTCGCTTATGGAACCTAATCCGAAAACTTTGATAGCTGTAAATCCCACCAAACTCACAACTAAACCGGCCATAACACCTTCGGAACCATGCGCTTCGCCACTCATAAAGGGATCGCGAAAAGCTTTTACTATACAAAAACGTGAGCGTTGCGATATTAAGCCCATCAATCCCGAAATAAGGATAAACCACGCCATAACCATATTTGTACTGGCATAACTATAGCTTATTAAAGCAATTAATAGCACTACTACAAAACCAAGTATTACTTGCCAGCGTCCTTTGTCGGGCGTTACAGCCAAATAAGTATAGCTTTTTCCGGAACTCCAGCTGGGGCGGTTTTCCATTTCCCAAAGTAAATATTTAAGCGAAAGAATAACACCTGCAAACATAGCAAATGTAAAAACCAATGCGCCACCCGAAAGTGCAGGTACGCCACTGAAAAACGAACCGATTGAGCAGCCTATACCCACTGTAGCTCCAATTGCCATAAGTGAACCGCCCAAAAATCCTTTTATCATTTCGCCTTTTGGAGGGATGCGCAATGCAAATTCTTTCGAAAACAAAGCGCCAGCAAACGAACCCAACACAATGAGAATGACTAGCATTCCATAGTTATTTTCATTAATCGGAACAACTTCTTTGTTGGCAAAAAGTCCGAATGCCGAATAGATATTATCGCCCACATTGGCCACACCGCCACTTGCTCCCCACGGACTTTTTATGGCGAACAAAATTATATTGAGCATGCCCAACACAATACCACCAACCCAAACCGGCCAGTGTTTGCCAAAAAATGTATTGAAAAGATGCACCAGCGGATGGTTACTTTTTGATTCTGTCATACAGCTTATCTCCTATGCTTTTTTTACAACCATTCGGGTTATTCCACCTTCCAAATCTGTCATTTCCACAAATTCATTTCCAGATTTAGTGCACCAGTTGGGCAAATCGGTTTTGGTTCCAGGGTCGGTTCCAAACATTTCTAACGCATCACCCGATTTTAGTTCTTTCATTGCCTTGGCAACTTTCATCATTGGCATTGGGCACGATAAGCCTTTACAGTCCAAAGTCATTTTGATTTCCATAAATATTGATTTTAAAAATTATGGGACAAAGTTTCACATTTTTTTACTCTCAGCAAAAATAAATAGCATGATGTAACATACCAATGTTCGCTACTCTTGCTCATTAAAAAGTGTGATGTAAATCAATATTTATACAGAACTTAATCACTATTTGTTGCTATTACCTGACAGGTCTCTTGTAATTTGTAGAGTCTAAAGTGATTGGAAATAAGCATTTTAATGGAGTTATTCTCAGCATTTATAATTCGATTTTATTTTCATCCATTTTCGCCATCAAATTTGTATTTGAAAAAAATACGCTACATTTATACGATTTTTAAAATGAATTGTAAGTAGATTTATCAATTCTCTCCAAAACTATTAACCCACATCTGATAAAATATTGTATGATACAATCTTTAAAAAAAGAAAATCACGTCCGTAATAGTTGTACATTGAATAAAGCAATTGCAGACTGTTTCGAAAAACTTACCGATGAAGAGTTGCTTTTGCTCGAAGAAAACCATGTGGTTTTAACCTACAAAAAAGGCGAAACCCTGTGTAAGCAAGGTTCAATGGCTTCGCACATCATGTATATATGTTGCGGATTGGTGAAAATTTACATGGAGAATGAAAATAATTCGCTGATTTTAAAAGTGCTTCCGGGCGGTAATATGATAGGATTAACTGCATTGCTCGAGGGGTCGAATGTGTTTAAATATTCGGCAATGGCTTATCAGGAGTGCAAAGTGCGTTTGATTGACATTAATGCGTTTAAAAAAGTAATTTCGCAAAATTCAGGATTTGCCAAAGAAGTGATAAATATATTGTGCGAAAATCTTGTTCAAACGCAAACCCGCTTTTTTTCGTATACCCAAAAACAATCCTACGGTAAATTGGCCGATACACTGATATGTCTTTCGTGTAACATTTTTAAATGTGATTCTTTTGAATTGAACCTTACCCGTAAAGAATTAGCCGAGCTCACTGGTTTAACTCCCGAAAGTGTTATCCGCATTTTGTCGAAATTTAAAGCCGACAATATTATAGTAATGGAGGGTAAAACAATACAGATTATGGATATGGCTAAATTGAAAATGATAAGTGACTATGGTTAACCATTCTGACTGATTAGTTTCAGCGATTTTTTGTTCAAAATCTCTATTTGTTTTCCATTCACCTTTATTATACCGTCTTTATCAAATTCGGATATCACCCTACTTACACTTTCGCGACTGGTATCTACTAAGTTGGCCAAATCCGACTGCGAAAGTGGCATTGTAAAACTGTCCGACATAAAAATCTTCTCCGAAAACTCCAACAAAACATCAGCCATATTGCCTCGAATTAATTTCTGTGTGCGATTGGCACAACGGCGGAACGACTCCAACTCGTTGCGACAAAGCTCCAGTATTATTTCGTGCGAAAACTCGCGATTTTCATTTAAAATAGTTTGAAAAACTTCAACATCAATAAAACAAACTTCAACATCTGAAACTGCTGTAACTGAATACTGATTTATTTTATCGCCAAAAGTTGTTGGCAAACCCAAATAGGTTGGTGCCTTTATCAATTTCACAATTTGCTCATGATACGGCCCAGTTAAATGAATCTTAGCTAAACCTGTGCGTAAAAAAACCACATTGGTGGAATACATACCTTGTTTGATAATGGTATCACCTTTTTTAAATTTTAAAACAAGATGATTCTCCGAAAGTTGCTCAAAACTTGCATCGCAAAGTGTGGTTGCTGCTTTTGAATTGAAAGGACAAGTTTTACAATTGCGTTCCATTTGTTATTGGCTTTTGTATTAGAATGAGATGCAAATATATGCAATGTGATGCAAATCACAAAATAATGTATTTATACTTGGTGTTATTTTATTTCGTTGCAGAGTAGCTCTTATGTAATTTTGTTGCTAACTAAATGGTATCAACATTGATTATTTTAATTGTTTGGGTGATTAAATTTATTAATATTTCGTATAATGTTTGTAGAATTATTGAAATTGTGTATATTTGCATTTTATTATAAACTCCTCCATTTAATAGATAATTACTATATATTTTAAGTTGATTTATTTAAAATAGTAAATTATTGGTCGAATATGAACTCTATAAGTTAAAGTATATTAATTGCATATAGATAATAACTATAAAAGTATTGTGTATATAGATATAATATATATCTTTGTATCGAAAATCGAACGTGTCTATATAAATTAATGTGTAGACATGCAGTCGAGATAACAATTTTATTTATGATTAACTTATCGTTAGTACAACGACCAAATCCAAAAGATTTGGAAGCAGCACGTAAATTTTACGTGAGTACAAAAAGTGCGGGTGAGATTACCCTCGACCAAATGTCGGAATTAATCTCAGAAAAATGTACACTTACCGAAACCGATGTTTTGGCTGTGTTAAGTGCGTTGACACGCGAAATGTCGACGCATTTAATGGATGGCAAAATAATCCGCTTTGGTAACTTCGGTTCGTTTCAGCTATCGCTTAGCAGCGCTGGAGTGGAAACAGCAGCCGAAGCCAGTCGTACACAAGTGAAGGGAGCCCGCGTGCGTTTTCGTCCGGGTGCTCGTATACAAGCAGGTTTGAAACAGCTGAAATACAGCTTAACAACTACTTAATGTATGCATGGTTTCACCGATATCCTGCAAAAATCGGTATTAGTTTTTTCAAATTAACACCTGTACAATTGTTTAGTTAACACGTACAGGTGTTATTTTTTATGCCCAAACCCACCAAAAAAGACTAGAAGTTTTTGAAAAAAGACTTGAAGTTTTGTACCAAAAGACTTGACTTTTTCGGAAAAAGACCTGAAGTTTTCGGAAACAAGATTTTTAAAATCACAAAACAGGCTCTATTTACCTATAAATCCACAATAAATTTTAAAAATTAAACAGTTCAAAAACCTTTTAAAGCAAGAATTTTATGTATATTTGCGCTTTAATAGACAAGAAAACAAAAAAATGATTAACATCGACAAACAAGTAGAGTATTGGTTTTCTAGCGCCAATGACGACCTTGAATCAGCAAAATTGTTGATTTATGGCTACAACAGAAGTAATTGAATTATTAAGAAAATACATTTTGCTATTAAACAGCAATGGAATATCGGTTTACAAAGCATTTTTGTTTGGAAGTTACAGTACCAATACAGCAAATGACGGTAGCGATATAGATGTAATGATTGTTTCTGAAAAATATGATGAAACCGACGATGAGGCTGTAGGTAAAATTTGGAAATTGACCCGATTGGTAAGTACTAAAATTGAACCATTTTTAATTGGAAAAAACAAATATATTAGCGATGATATTTCACCATTAATTGAACAAATTAAAAGACAAGGCATTGAACTATCATTACAGCCTTTTAATCAAATAGCCAGTGAACCAACACCGGAATACAAAAATAAAAACAAAATAATTATCGAATAAAACAAACAATT
>CAYXQZ010000078.1:0-13549 GCA_964466415.1 uncultured Paludibacter sp. | reverse complement strand
ACAAAAATGCCAAACCTATGACATAATGACATAAATTTGGCATTTATTGACTTTGTAATGAGTTTTATCCTATTGGCAGTTATAAAAGAAAGAACAGAGGACGAATCAAATTACTTTTTATTTAAAACCAGCATCACACCATCGTTTGTGGAAATGTTTCCAAGAAATTCACGGAAGTTTTCATATTCTTCGGCTGGATGAACGCCTTTTCGTAGCATAAACTGGCGGATAAAAACAATATTTTTGCCTTCCTTTTTTACCTCAACATTATAACTCCCAAATATTGAATTGATTTTAATAGGTTCAGGTAAATCTGACGCTTGTAAGGTTGGTGGTAAAAGATATGAGATTGTATCGTTTTCCATATACGAACGACGGATACAAAGCTCATTTTTGCGATTACGTACCTTATCAGGAATGTCGGTTAGTTTATTCATCAAATTTAATGGCAATAAGTTAACTGATCCTTGAATACTATTAATACAATTAGGCAAATCGAGCAATAAAACTTCACTAACACTTGGAGTTGGTGTACGTAACTCACTTAATGTATATTTTTTAAGCGAAAAACTTGGTATTTGTATATTTTCGGACACCTTTCTTTTTTGCGAATTCTCATCTGCCATCAAAATGCTCCTCATATCATCGTAAGCAAGCCCAATGTATTCGGTTTGAACAGTAGCTGTTCCGGTTTTATCGTCAAAAATCTCAACCTGTGCTCTTCGGTTTATACAATTTTCTTTTTCGGAATAAACCCTTGTACGTACAATTTTACTATTCTCATTGTCAACCAATAGCACCAACCTATCGTCGGTAAAACTGCTATTAAATCCACATGGCAACAGTTGGTCGGTTGCCTCTAACCATATAGTATCTTTTGCAAGAGGCACACACACAATGGCGTGATTAAACTGGCTGCCAACAAACGAAGTGTCGATATCGGCCGCACTATCACCAGCTTTAACAAGCACATAATGCGATTTGACACCAGCTGCTGTAAGTAATGCTTTGGTGTAATTGGATAATGCCTTACAATCGCCATACGATGATTTATCAACCACATCGGCACCAAAAGGTTGCCAACCGCCAATTCCAATCTGAATACTCACGTAGCGAGTTTTCTTTTGCATAAACTCATACACTGCTTTCACTTTTTCGAAATCGGTTTTTAAAGGGGCTGTGAGTTCCTTTATTTTAGCAGCAGTAGCTTCGGGCAATTTGTCTTTTTCTTCGAGAAGCGTACTTGCCCACTTGCCAAACTCTTTCCAATTAGTGGTAGTACCTTTCGATTCGTCGACCATAAAGGTACTTGGTACTACACGTATTGTTGGCGAATTGGGAACAAAGTGAGGCGAATATGGCTCATGTATTTTTGCTAAAATATTGGACATTTTCCATGTATAAACGTCTTTATTATCCACACTTGATTTGGAGCAAGTTGTTGGTAAATTATATTCCTTGTACTTTAGAGCAATACTTTTGGGGCAAATTACAGTGTACTCTACACTTTCGTATGAGGTATTCAAATCGCCCAAGCTAATTGTAGGTAAAAAAAGTGTTTGTTTGAGATTTAACTCATATTCGTATTTTACTGTTAGTGGATAAGTAAGACATTTAGGATCAAGCACTTTAACTCTATTCTCATCATAAAGCGAGAACCCCATATTGCTTTGATCAATTGCATCTTCGTTACTTACCGATCGGATACGCTTTCCACTTTCGTCATAAACCCAACCGCGCAATGAACTTATTTTATTCATGGGATTGTACGATTCAATAAACGGTATATTATCTTCGCCATTTTTATTTAAAATTGAACGTACTTCCGAAACCTTAATTACAGCAGCATTCTCCGATTTAATTTCGACATCAAACTTTACCATACGCATTACGGTATGTGCATTGGCCTTAAGAGCTGGTGTAATTGTGCTAATAGGGTAAGTAGGATCAGCCGAAAACGCTTTAGTTACTATCAAAATTGCAACGAGCAAATTAATTATTCTGAACTTCATAGCAGGACTTTTTTTATATTTTTTTAATCACAATCATTTCGGCTTGTTTTTTTACAAGCTGATCGAAAAACACTTTTAAATCGTTGTACTCTGTTTGAACAAAAACGGGCTTATTAATCATCAGTTTATAGGCAATATTAATGGTTTTATCATCGCTTACTGACGTAAATGAGATGGATGCATCTTTGGTTGGCAATGTCATACGCGTACTTTTAGGTAACTCTTCCACCGCCCAACCTTCGGGCAATTTCAATATCAAAGTCAACCGCTGCTCAATTGGTGTTGTAAAGTCAACGGGATATTGCCTATTTTCAGTTTTAAAAGGATTTTCAGTAAATCGATCGAATAAAAAAGGATTGAGATACATTTTATCGCCCACCTTAGTTAATCTGCTTTTTAAGCTAACTTTAATTTTTTCGACAAAAGGATTGTTCAGACTATCGAGCATTTGGTTTTGATAACTTTCGACCGACAAACCATTGTGAGCACTTTCAACCGATTTTAAATATTCATCTTCCGAATTAAACGATTTATAGTTTTCTCTTTTATCAAAAGCAGCATAATCCATATACGAAATTAGCCATTCGCCTTTTATACTTCCATCCGGATTAATACTACCATTAAAAAGGTCCATTTGTTTCTCTTTTTTCTTGGGTGAAAGTTCCTGCCAAAAAAACGATTCTTTCGGAACTTCTAATCCTCTTCCGTTTAATGCTCGCTCTGGAAGCATATCGATTGGCATATTTTCCTCAGTGGCATCAAGCATATAAGTAGTATCATTTAAATAAGCTTTAGCAACCATGTAGTTTAATTTATCAATACTTACCGAATGTGGTGGAAGTAAACCATTATCGCGCGTACTTAATAGTATTGGATTTGCTTTAATATCCAACTTGCGAAGTAAAATCACAAGACTCATATTAACATCTGCTGAATTACCTGTTTTTTTATTATAAACATAGCTAATCCCTTCGGATGATGGCCAAATTGAACCTCTATTATTCCATTTAAATTTTTTCATTGCTTCAAAAGCTTTCTCCATACGTTGATAAGGGTCAGTTGTCGCTTTTTTAATTTCGCGCTCTAAATCATTGAGGTATAAATTGGGGCTTGATAGCTGAAATCCGAAATTATTATGTGTTTGCAAAGTTTGAGCTACGGCAGACCAGCTAGTTGCATAGTCCTTGTATAATACACCTGGAACATGAATACTTTCCAATTCAATTTCCATTCGCGAAATGTAATTCTCATAATTATTTACATAAGATTCTGATTGAAAAGCAGGCACATTAGAAGTAACCCAACGATCACCCGATATAGCAGCAAAAGGAATATAACCTGTGAAATTTCGACGAAGTGTAATGTACATACTTTCTTCCATTATCAACTCACTCCATTTTACAGGAATGGTTTTTTGAAACTCCCAATAGTTTGGAATACCGTTGTAAAAAAACTCAACATCGATAACTGAACCTACCTTAACATTGGGAAAAGCTACTCTTGCCCTGAAAATATCGCCTGTAACGCGTTCGATAAAGATACCATCTTTGGTTAATTTTGAAATAACTGGCTTACCGCCTTCCATATTTACTACTTGGCCTCGAACATTTGTTTTTTCGGAAGCAGGCACAAAAAAATTACCTTGAGACTTACCCGATTCTTTTAAAATTTTAATACGCATTGTATGCGAAAACTGAAACTCATTGGCGTTAAAATAACCATAATTGCAAAGCACTACCGCCGAAGCACTTGAGTCGGGTTCGTACACTGTCATTTCCAACTCAGAAGTTTCGGGCTTGCCGTATTTCATGGGCTCCTTACTAGCATAAATGGCTGATACGAAATAAACAAATAAGATTGTTGTTAAAAATATTCTTTTCATAAATAAGAACTAATAATTTGATTTATATTTTTTTTAGGGGAGGAAAACAGGATAATGAATACATAAAACAAAACTAAGAATCCTGCTGGCTCAAAATTGTCAACAGGATTCAAAAGCATTGTTAATTAATTATCATATCGATAGCTAATCAAAAAGGGAGATCATCAACAGCAGGGGGAGGTGCCTGCATGTCGGGAGCTGAAGTAGCTGGTGCAGCCACAACTGGAGCTTCGGTCGATTCAGGTTTTTTGCCCAACAATTGAATTGTTTCGGCCACAACTTCGGTAATGTAGCGTTTTACGCCATCTTTTTCCCATGAGCGGGTTTGGATTTTACCATCCACATACAATTGCATACCTTTGCGGATATACTTTTCGGCCAATTCGGCCAAACCTCTGCGAGCTACAATATTGTGCCACTCGGTACGCTCAGGCACTTGGGTGCCATTCTGAAGTGTGTAACCACGTTCGGTAGTAGCTAATGTAAAATTAGCAACCGCAACGTCTTTGTCGAAATAACGAACTTCGGGATCTTTTCCCACGTGTCCCAAAAGAATTACTTTGTTTACAGACATAATTTAATACGCTTTTAAAAATAGGTTATAAATTGTTTTAAAATCGGTTCAAATATAATGTTAATATTTGACACTACAAGTATCAATTCCTATAATATTATAATTATTTTTCAACAAAAACACAATAGTTTGTGAATGAACATTTTACAAATCAAAATTTTCTACTTTGCCAAATTAATGATTGAAGAATAAATATAAGAATACAACCACAGAAGAACACAAAAGTCAACAAAAGGAATAATTTTCAATATTGGAAATTTACTATTGCCTTATTTTATTTAGATTCTTTGCTTTTGTGTCTCTTTTGTACTCTTTTGTGGTTCAATGTTTTATGTTGGTAGAAATATAGAACAAATTTATTTGCTATATTTGCGGTTCCGAAATACATTCGCTAAAAAATAAATTCTAATATTATGCACAAAAAAATTGAGCCACATCCACTTACATTAAAATCAATATTGGATTATTCTGTCAAAAATTTTGCCGACAAGCCATCGGTTTCATTTGTCGATGGACAAGCATTAAGTTATGCCGAATTAGGCGAAAAAATCAACGAAGTGGCTGCTCAACTTTTTTCGTTGGGATTAAAAAAAGAGGACAAAGTGGCTTTATTGAGTCACAATATGCCCAATTGGGTAATAGCCTATTTTGCGGTTGTAACCAAAGGTTTAATAATAGTGCCAATATTGCCCGATTTTACTGCCGAAGAAATTGAAAATGTACTATTACATTCTCACGCTAAAGTATTGATTGTAAGCGAACGACTGGCATCGCGCATTGATGGAGTACAATTGCCATCGCTGCAAGCTACGATATTGATTGACAATTTTACGTTTTTGTCGGACGTAACGGCCATACAAACAAATGCTAAAGTACCTAAACTGGCTGTTTACGAAGAAGATATAGCTGCTATTATTTATACTTCGGGAACTACAGGGCGCTCCAAGGGCGTGGTGCTTACACACAAAAACATTGCTTTTGTAGGTATGCAATCTTTTGTATTTCACCCCATTTCGCACAACGATGTATTTCTGTCGTTACTGCCACTCTCGCACACTTACGAAAACTCCATAGGCATGGTTTATCCCATTATATATGGTGCATCCATTTATTATCTCGAAAAGCCACCTACGCCAGCGGCATTATTGCCTGCTTTAGCTAAAGTGCGCCCCACCATGATGCTTTCGGTGCCGCTTATTATGGAAAAGATTTTCAAAAATCAAATCCAAGCCAAGTTTTCGACAAATGGTCTTAAGCGAATGATTTACAAAACACCGCTTTTCCGCATGCTTATTCATCGCATAGCGGGCAAAAAACTAAAACAAACATTTGGCGGTCGATTGCTATTTTTTGGCATTGGAGGTGCTAAATTGGACTCACGCGTGGAACGATTTTTACGCGAAGCTCGCTTTCCGTACGCCATTGGCTACGGCTTAACCGAAACAGCTCCCTTGCTGGCGGGTGCCGGCGTTCAACATACCAAGCTGGGCTCAACAGGATTTGCAGTGCCTGGCGTGACGCTGAAAATTGAAAATCCTGACAAAAAAGGAGTAGGCGAAATTTGGGCAAAAGGCCCCAATGTGATGCGTGGTTATTATAAAAACCCCGAAGCCACACAAGAAGTACTTACCGAAGATGGTTGGTTCCGAACCGGTGATTTTGGTCGCATGGACAAGCGGAAACGACTATTTATAAAAGGCCGCATGAAAAACACCATAGTGGGAGCCAGTGGCGAAAACATTTACCCCGAAGACATCGAAACGGTTATTAACAACCATCATTTAGTAATGGAATCGCTTGTAATTGAAGAAGATGGATTTTTGGTAGCCAAAGTACTAGTTAATATCGAAGAACTCGAAAAAACAATAGAACATATAAAATCGGTGATTGAAGATAAACGCGAAAAACACCTGATTTGGGCCAAACACTTTACCCGCGAGATAAACGAAAAACTCAACAAAGTATCGCAAATCAAACGCATAGATATTATTGACGAACCGTTCGAAAAAACAGCATCCCAAAAAATAAAACGCTTTTTGTATACCAAACCACCTAAAAAATAAAACCAAAGGAAGTGAAGGAAAAACGGGCTGTTTCATTGATTTGAAACAGCCCGTTTAATATAAACGAAACAACAAATTTTTATTATTTAACTAAATAATTCACAACCTGGAATATATAACCTGATTTTTGGAAATTATACCATTTAAGTGCCCACATATAATTGTTTGAACTAGTGAGCATACCGGGCACACTTCCTTCCACCTGATTACCGCTACCTACTGTTGTAGTTTCTGTTCTTTCCTTATTGTAGCCATAACCTGCGCCTGCTTTGAAACCACCGATAGTTCCAATAAGTTCAAAATCATAACTCTGACTAAAACCAGTGGTTGTTGAATTGATCGATTCTTTTCCTATGCTTGCAAATGATAAACTACGTTGACCGACTCCAATATAGCCGGATGCATATTCAGCACTGATCGACGATGGTAAATTCGATAATAGAATAGATGAAGGATTAGAGGCAGATGGATAAGAAAAAGGATTACCAAGGGTATGTCGGAAAACAGTTTTGTCAATTTTTGGTGCATTCTGCCCTTCAATCAGTTTGTTATAGGTATCAATAGGAATGCACTCCGTTCTCAATTTTTTGGGAAATCCGAACATCACTTCCGTATTTACTTCAAGTGGGTTTTCGCTTTTCAGAATTTTGTAAAAAAACGCATCGTAAGGCGTAGAAGATACGATTGCCATATCTGTTTTTACGCCCGAATAGCCTACGGTAATTGTAGTAGTTTCGGTACCTGCATAGTTTTTCGAAAATCCGAAAGCTGCTTTTGCAGTAAATTCGATACCGCCAATTTTTGTACCGATTAACGGAAGCTCAAATTCGTGCTCGTAACCTACAATAGCCGTTGCTGTGTGCGTTCCAATTGTGTCTTTTCCAGTTCCTGCAGCCTCAGACTTACTCCATTTAGTCATTGGAGCAAGACTCGTGTCGTATAAGCCTTCGTAGTATGGTGCAGCAGCCATTGCAACTATCAACTTAGGCTTGGTAAGTGTATATTCATGACGCACATACTGCAATACACGCCCCGTATGCTTGGTATTAACAGCTGCAATAACCGGAAAATGTTTTTTACTAAGTAAATTTCCACTGTTTTCGTTAAAAAATGGCACCGGATTGGTATTTAATATTACTTCGCCCGTAGTTTGATTAAGAGCTGAACTATACAGTTTCAAATTATCGGTAGTTGGAGCAGTCGACGTTGTTTTTATGTTTACGATATAGTAGAGCATTTCTCTGCCGGAGGGGTCTTTGTCGAAATTACCAACTACTATTTGGTCGCCAAAAATTACATGATAAAACCCATTCGCTTTAGTTAAAAAATAATAGTCCTTCATGTCTCCACCTTCCGGAGGGAAATTGTATGTGATTACACCACTTTCGTCCACATAGCTTATTAGATCACTATTTACTATATAATTAGGACCAGCCGGGCCGTTTAATCTTGCCAAAACTATTGGTTGTATTACGGACTTATCTGCATAAGTACCCATTGCTTCAGCGCGGGCAAATTTAAAAGGATTATTATTGGTTACAGTCCAGTCGAGTGTAGAATAAGTGAGTCCTCGTGTTCCGACTGCACCCCATGCATATAATATTGCAATTTCAGGAGCGCCATCGTTATTAACATCTCCAACAGCCATATTTGCGGTTCGGGCATATTCAACTTCACGAGAATTAAAAGAATTACCAAGTTTTGTAGATTTATATACAGCCTCATCATCTATCTGGATATTCCCATTCAGAAACAAATGTAATCGGGTACTTTTGCTATCATCAGTAGTAGTTGATTCAAAGCTTTTTGGTGTTGATGTCATTACTACTACATCGTTTCTACCATCCTGATTCATATCGGCTACTTCAGTTCTCAGATAGAAGGCAAAGTTTTTGGACTGACTAAAATCGGAATAGAAACCACGCTGGTATTTTCGTGTTATTGTGGAGCCATTGTATTCGTATATTCGTAAGGTATCGTGTACTGCCACTAATATCTCGGGCACACCATCGCCGGTAATATCGCCTGTGCGCACCGTCATTTCCCATTGCCAACATTCCTGTATATCAAACTCATTAATAGTCTGTCCGCTATAAGTTGCTCCGCTTACAATTGCAGGCATCCAAAACTTATCGGGTAATACAATGGACTGATGAGCATAATTTGCTGACTCGTCGCTAATAATGTGCAGGGTAATGTTTTTATAGCCAGAAATTGCACCTGCCTCAGCTTCGTTCCATACAGCTATCACCGTGTTTTCGCGTCCGTTTCCGTTAACCATAGTGGTCACTTTTTTGGGGTTCTCCCACCATTTTACAGCACCCGATGCAATAGTTGGTAAACCAGCAATATAAGGCGCTGATGTAGCTGTGGGATTATCCATAAAGCGTAATTGAGGCGAAAGGTTGGTGTCGTGCCGTCCTGTAAAGAACAATTCTTTATCAGGCGCCATCAATACCGTATTAGCAGGCAATGGTAAGCCTTTTTCTCCCACCACATCTTCCGTTGGTTTTTTGCCAAAAACATCTTCCATTTCTTGGGGACGTTCGTCGGGCACTTCGAACACATAGCGAACGGATAAACCAGCTGCTTTCAATGTATCGCCATATAAACTAATGGAGTCGATCGCACTTGTCAGTTTTACAAACGAAGCTTCGTTGGTGGCTATTGTTTCGGTAGCATTCCAATAGGCGGCTGTAGTACCAACAGTACTGAATGCAGTACCCACTTTCATGCCCGAAGCTACAGCACGAAATCCGCTTTCGTTTGTGGCAAATTTATTATCAGCAGTCCAGTTTTCGACTCCAGCATCTTTCATTTTTGCTCCGGCTCTTTCTTTTCCTTCGAGATAGCCCGCCATTGTAATAAATTCCTTTTTTGTGGGTAATCGCCAACCACCTAAAGGAGCCAAATCGGTATTGGCTGCATGGTGCGTGTAGAGAGCTCCGAATTTCTCACCATTGGTATCCAAATCGCCATAATAACAATAAGCATCGCTGGTAGATGATAAATTTGTCCAATCGGCACCGGCAACTTTAGCAAGTGATGTACCATTGACCTTTTTGGTTGTTTTCAGATTTTCGGCCATCCAATATAATTTACCAATTTTAATAACCGGGTAGGCATTATTGTCGCCATCAATACATTCGATAAACCGAACATCTATCACTTTATTTTTGGTCGGGCTATCCATTAATATCGTTTTGGAGCGTCCGCTTGTAGCAGTGAAACGCAATTGATTACCCTCGTTGAAAATCATACCTTCAACAGCAGCCGCGGCAGCACCCACTTTCTGTGGTCTATCTTCCGTTTCAACGAATTCTGCTTTATCAAAATTCTGAATTTCGTTCGAATAAGTTCCTGAATTGTTTATACTTACCAACTTTTGTGTTTTGTTTTCACCATTTTGAATCAGGTTTACAAAATAAATACCACTTTTCAGTGCAGGCAGTCTGAATTTATAGTTTCCGGCGCTTAATTTTTCGGCGTTATTGCTTACAATTTTACCCGAAATATCACAAATATTCAATATTACATCGCCTTGCTTTGCCATTCCAAAACTAAGCGTGGATGTTGATGATGCCGGATTTGGATACACATTCATTTTTGAAATACTATTTCCGTTTATGTCCACTATCGACGTTGGTGTGGATGAATCTCCGCTTGGATTGAGATATAAAATAGCACTGCCACTAATTGTTTTCGATTGTCCCGTTGTAAGATTTTCAACCAGCACATCATCAACTGTGGTGGAGCTTCCACTACCCGTAAAGCTGATAGCAATATTTTTTGGTGTGCCGGCAGCAGCTGTTGTAAATTCTAAAGTCCGTCCGTAAGCTGGCACTGTTTCGTTTATCGCATAAGTTCTGAAATAATACTTCGTACCAGGGGTAAGGTTATCGAGTGTCGTCATAAATGATTCGGTGCTATAAGATATTCCAAAATCAACTTTTCTGTCGGCAATAGTGGGCTCTGTGTTTGTGCTGCTCCAGCAGAAACCATAATGCGTTGCTCTCGGGTAGCCCGCATCGGTAACCTTTCCATACACGATGGCAGTGTTTGAACGCACATCTGCCACTGATTCGGTACTGGCTTTGGCTTGGGCAGGTTCAGGAGCAACAGTGCCATTTACTTCCAGGCTGTTTGTGCTTGTATTTATGGGTGTACGGCCAAAAGCAAATGTACCCGTATCTTCGGCAGCATTCCAGGCACAAAGTCGTAACACCAAAGGAATTTCATTCAAAACTATATTTTGCAATGCCGCTATGGATGCAGTGCTGAATGTAATTAGCTGACCTTCGTTTACTGCGCTGGATAAAGTTCCAACACTTCCAATAGTAACAAAATAGGCATTGTTTACACTGTATGCCCATTGGTATTTGGTAGGTCCATTTTCCGAACGACGTAATCGTGCTTTAATGGAAGAAATTGAGGTTTTGTGATGTGCTTCACTGGTTATTGTAAATTCGTAATAGTTGCCATTGCTCAAAGCTGTGGATTGGCTCTCATAGGTTAAAACCCAGTTAATTGACGAGAAACCACGTCCCAATGCATAGGGTTGTACTCCGTTTCCTCTGAGTAATACGGGCTGTACAATGTGAGGGTTGTAATAGGTTGCAGGTGCTGCTCCTTCGTCACCTTTGGATGCCGGCGTACCAAATTGCCATGCAGCAATTGTTTGTGCCCAACTTACTGAAGAGATAAATACGAAACATAGCAGAACTGCCAATCGGAATGTAGTTAACATTCGGTTTTTGGTTGATTTTGTTTTCATACGTTTTTTATTATTTAGAATTTATATAATTACTTTTTTTGATTTACTCGTTGTTTTGTAATAGTTATTACAAGTAATCTCATAATTTTTTCCTATTTTTGCATATTATCGCGCTACAAAAATACTTTTAACATACTAACACGGTCTTCCAAAAGGTAAAAATATTTGCCAAAAGGTAAAAATCTGCATTAAAAAAGCAATATTTTCTATGATTCGAACATTAATCCTATTATCGCCTGTTTACGTTTCGCTTTTTTGGTACATTTCGCTTCGTAGCAATAAAAAAAACAGCAGTGTGCCTGCACGTTTCTTGAGTTTTTTTATGCTGATTGTGGCTATTTGTTTTTTTGGTCAATATTTGTTTTTTGCTCCATATCCCGATATCTTTCCTTACTGGGAACCTGCTTTGGCTTATTTTGGAAGTATTGCTTTTCCTATTTATTACATCTATTTTCGGTTGCTTACGGTCGACGAAAAATTTAGCCTGCGCCTGCATGCCAAATACCTCGTTGTGCCCTTGTTGATTGCTACTGTTTATACGGTTGGTATTTTTCTTACGCCGTTTGAACAATACAAAGCCTGGCTTTACAACGATACGCTTTTTGCCGATTCGCCTCAAATTCAGTTTTTGGGTGTAATGCGAAAAATAGTGAAGCTTATGTTTGTGGTACTGCTTGTTATAACCTTTGTGTTAAACCAACTCTTGCTTAAAAAATATGCGCACAAAGCAGAGCAGTATTATTCCGACTTACAGGATGGCAGATTTAATAATGCCAAATGGCTCAATTATTTCTTAATTTTTATAACATTGAGTAGTTTTGTGGCACATATTGTAGGCCGAAAGTTACTCTTTCCAGGCGAAATGATTCTAAACAGCATTTGGCTTATATTTGCCTTATCGCTCTATGGCATTGGCTATATGGGATTTAAGCAAAAAGCCATTAACCCGACTTTTGAAGCGGAGGATGATGTAAGCGAACCAGCACCAACTAGCACGGAGCTTAATGTATCGCAGCAATTGATTTTAAAAAGGTTATTGGATTTGTTTGAGAATGATAAAATTTACATCGATAGCAATTTAAATATTATGGATGTGGTTGAGCGGATAGGAACCAATCGGAGTTATATTTCAACCATTATTAATCAGCAATACAATCAAAATTTTTGTTCGTTTGTAAATGGGTTCCGAGTAGCGGAACTCGAAAATGTGTATACTGCAAATCCTTCAATTAGCAACGAACATTTAGCCGAAAAATGTGGATTTGGATCGTTTAATTCGATGAAACGAGCAATTGTTTCCATTACAGGGCAATCGGTTCAAGAATGGAAAAAAAATATTTTGCTTATCAATAAGCCTAACGGGCTTTCAAACGCGTAATAAAGGAAAAAACGGGCTGTTTCAATTTGGCTATAAGTTAAAGAAAAACTATGATTGACTTCAATAGAAATGCAAATCACCAATAGAATTAAAACTATTGTGCAATTTGCAATTCTTAGTATAAACAAAACAAAAATGTCATATTCACTCAGTCAATTATTCCATATTTTTCACAAATTAGTGAATCCGCCACCTCTTTAATCTCTAGTCTTATTGTATTATCATCAATTTGGTCTAACTCAAACACTTTTTGCAAATCAATTGCAGGAGTAACATAATCAACCTTCTGGCTTATATATACATAGAAAAGAACTTGTGATTCTGTAAATATTGGTTCTACCAAATATCGTTTATTAAATTCACTTCTTGTCATGTTGTAAATATTTTCAGGAACAATAAATTTTAACAACGTTTATTTATTCAACAAAGCAATTCATAAAATCAATAATCATTTTATCCGTTTTGAACGATTATGGGTTACAAAACTTTTTCTTTTAAGTATTAACGGCCACAAAAATAGTTTATACCTGCTTAATGGGTTTTCCAAAAGGTAAAAATATTTGCCAAAAGGTAAAAATCTGCATTTTAAAAAGCAATATTTTCTATGATTCGAACACTAATCCTATTATCGCCAGTTTACGTTTCGCTTATTTGGAGTTACAATCGTTACAATAGCGGCAATACAACCTTCAACAGTTCTACCCACAACATAGTAGATAATAATGTGCTTCAATACCGCAAAAACCAATACTTTAGTTTTATTATGCGTTTCGGTATTACAGTGGGGTTAAATATTGGGAAAGGAAATCGCAAGTAAAACTCTAATTCTACTATTTTTTTTCTAATTTACGGCGTTCAATTTTTCC
>CAYXQZ010000077.1:11439-13597 GCA_964466415.1 uncultured Paludibacter sp. | reverse complement strand
ACTATCCATTTTCATAGAATACGAATTTTCTTCATTACCTGTATGATTAGGTTTTATGAAAAAATAACCTAGGATAATTATGATGATAATTACCAGAGCAACAAGTAAATATGTAAGAATATTTTTCATATTTTAAGCCCCCTAAATCCCCCGAAGGGGGTCTTGAAGTTACAATTGTATAGTATTTTAATCTCAAAAAATAACATATAAAAACTCATTTGGTTGTCTTTAAGTCCCCCTTCGGGGGATTTAGGGGGCTTTCAAATCCACACAATATATCTTTTTCGAATCGCGCAGCAACAAATAACCATCGGCAAATGCAAACGGTCCCCAGGCATCTTGTCCTTCGAGCATTTTTTTCTCACTAATCAATTCAAATCCATTCGCTTTTGCCGAAATCATTGTCAACACGCCTTCATCACTCAAAATTAAGAACTTGTCATTCAGCATCATATACGGACCAAGTCCGTAGCGGTGCTCTTTTCCACTTTGCCAAACAGGCGTTTTTACGTCGGTAACATTGAAGCAAATAAACTGATTTCGATTGGAACCTGCATCTTTGGGCGAAATTCCATAAATTTTTCCATTGAAAACAATCGGCGTTTGTTGTTCAGATGCCAGCCCTTCGTGCGGTCCGAATTTTTCTTCGAGTTTAGCACTGAAATTTCCATTGCTTCCCGAAATTTGAATTACAGCTCCTCCTGCACCATAACCACCGGTTACAAAAATGCTATTATTTCCTAAATATACGGGCATTGGCGCAATAACCGACGGTGCCCAATCGCTTATTTCCCAAAGTAATTTTCCAGCATCGGCTGGTTCTGCAGAAACACCTAAAACACTTCCAATCGTTGGGTAAACATACATTTTTTTACCCGAAATGGTTAGTGGTAAAATGGATGAATGTGACATTTTGCGGTTTTCGGGATTTGGCGTTTCCCAGAGTACTTTTCCGGTTTTACAATCCACACCTATCATAAGCAAACTACCACCTACTGCAATTATAGCAATATCATTATCAATAATCGGACATTGTCCGGTGTACCATAGCGGTGTTTCAGTTTTGTACTGTTTTTCGAGGTCAATTCCCCAAAGCAGATTGCCCGTAAGTCGTTCCACGCACATTACATGGCATCGAGGCCCCATAGTAACCACATAGTTTTCGTTTATGGCGGGTATGGTGCGCGACATGCCATGATTTCGTTTTACGTGCACACTGTACCAACGTCGCCAAAGCTCTTTGCCGGTTTCGAGCGAAAAGCATTTTAAAACATCGGCTTTGTCTTTTTCGTCGTAATCGATAAAATAAACCAACCCATTGTAAATTGCCGGTGCAGCATGACCTTCGCCTGTTTCAACCGTCCAAATTATTTTTGGAGGCTTAGCATTCCAGTTTTCATTAATAGGGTAGGAGGTATTTAGTATATTATCGTGATTAACACCTCTGAATGTAGGCCATTTTTCGGTAAGCGCAGAAGTGTAAGTTTCGAACTGTTTGAAATTTTCCCCGATTTTCACTTCCTCGCTGCCTTTTGTTCCAACGCTATCTGTTAATTTATCCATGCCGGGCGTGTACACAAAAAAATGCCCAGTAGGGTCGTATAAAAGCCAAAAAAGCAACAACAGCAAACTGATGCCTGCTGTTGTTGCTGTAAATATTTTGATTCTTTTATCTCTCAAAATCAATTAATTATAAGGTTCACATATTTCTTATTCCCTGCAATTTATCCCGATGTGTCGGGAGGCGCTAGGGGTTATCATTTCTTCACATTATAAGCCATTAACGTATTTCCGTGGCGGATATATAGCACTCCTTTGTCTATTACCGGATGCGCCCAATGTTGCTCAGTACCTAATGTTATGCGAAATTTTGATTTCAATATAAAACCAGCATCGGCAATCTCCAAAATTCCCATTTCACCATTATCAGCATAACAATAGAGTAATCCATCGGCATAGATTACAACGCCTTTTCCAATTTCTGTTGTTTTAAATAGAACATTACCTGTTTTGGCATCGAGCGCTTGCCAGCTACGATCTGTTTGTCCTGAACCAATGATGAGGTCATTAATCCAAACAGCACCACCCATTTGACTATCCAACGTTTTATTGCGCCAAAGTTCAGTTACACTTTTTCCATCCTCTGCAATTTTAAACA
>CAYXQZ010000077.1:0-11339 GCA_964466415.1 uncultured Paludibacter sp. | reverse complement strand
TTGCCTGAATTTAAATCTAATGCCACAATTGAAACTTCAGTTCCTCCGGGAGTAAAAAAGACTTTATTATCTAAAATAACTGGAGCTTCTACAATTCCCCATTTTGGTGTACGTGAACCATATTTTGTAGCCATATCTACCGACCAAACTTTATTTCCTGTTGCTGCATCCATACAGAGAGCTTCGCCATAGGCAGTTGCTAAATATAGTTTGTTAGAGTTATAAACCAAAGTGGTTCGTGTACCAGGGAATGATTCTTTCCAATCTTTACCATATTCTTTTTTCCAAAGAAGTTTTCCATCATTACTTATGCAAAAAACGAATCCATTGCCTTCTGAAATTCCTGTTGTATAAATATTTTTTCCAACTGCAGTTACCGATGAAAACCCTTGTCCCAAGCCGTCGATGCTCCAATTGAGTTTTGGGCCTTCAGCTGGCCACTCTTTTAGCAATCCTGTTTCGTTATAAATACCACTACGATTTGCGCCTCGCCATTGTACAAGGTCTTGCGCAAATAAATTTGTAAAATTAAAAAATAATACGACTGTGGCAATGATAATTTGTCCTCTTTTCATAAAAATTGTTTTATTTATAACGCAAGTAAATTAGAATAAATAATTGCACAAATATAATTCATTAATTAATAGATAAATGCCATTGAAACAAGTAAATACATCAAATTTTTATTAAATAATGTCAATTAAACACTTAAACGAGTCACTATTTCAAAATCCACGTCGTTCAAAGCCACCACCACCTTCGCCTCCACGCGGAAAACTCATGCCATCATGTCGATGTTCACCTGGAATTCTACTGCCTCTGTCGCCTGATTTTTTATCACCAAATTGATTTAGTTTATAACTAAAACTTAGTATAAAATATGAAGTAAGCGTATTGAATTTACTATACGATATATAATTATCACCAATAATTTGACGAATATTAAGTTGTTGACGTAAAATGTCATTCCATTTAAGAGCTAAAACCCCTTTTCCTTTAAACAAGGTTTTATCAATTGAAGCGTTCCAAATTGTTTCGTCTAAATCAAAATTACTATAGCCCTTACGAGTAGTATAATTTATATCTGAGCTTATGTTGATGCTATAAGGTAAATGCAGAACCAAATTTCCACTTCCAGTCCAGTCATAAGTGCTTGATGGTGTTGGATTAAGGTTATTTACAGTATTAGAGTATTTAAAATTACCTCGAGTTCCAATTTCAATTATATCTTGTGTAAATGTAAGCGAAAGAGATTGCTCTACATTTACGCGCCCAGTTTTACTTAAATCACCTAATTCTAAATTTTCAGTATTGATATCAATTTCGTTTTTTCTTGAAGTATATCCGTATCGCATATTATAACCACCCGAAGTACTTGTGTTAAAGTGTAAACGCTTAGCTATGAGTGGAGTGTTAAACATAATATTTCCATTAAAGTTATATGGGTTTTGTAATGCATTCACAGTCTGACTGTATTGTTTATTTGTTTCGTTATATATACTATTTGTTACTAACGCATCTTTGGTAATACCACCGCTAAACCAAGCGCTAAACGATGAGAACTTTTTATCATTAAACCTGCTATACATAAACCGTAAGTATTGATAAAACGATGGATTCAAATTTGGATTTCCAACTGTTTCGTTCATTAGGTTCGAATTGTTTTTAACTGGCTGCATCTGACTTATACTTGGTTGGTCTGTATTTCCCCTATAATCAATACGAGCAAATTCCTTTTTACCAAAATTATATTGGAATCGTGCATTTGGAGCAAAATTTATTACCTCTGTTTCGTATGGTCGTATAACTCCATTAGCATAAGTACGGTAACTATATGTTTGCGAAGGCTCACCTTTGAAACCTAAAGTCAAATTGTAGTTTTTTTCGGTATATCGATAATTTAATTCCAATGTTTCGTTATAGAAATTGCTTTTAAAAACATTGCTATAAGTGCTATCGAGCTTACCTTCGTTCAAATTATTGTATTGCATTTTGTCCGATGTACTAGTGGCTGCTCTTACCGAAACGGATGTTTCAAGCATGTTTTTTACATTCCAAAGAGGTTCTACAAACGATACACGCAAATTCACATTATATCTATCTGAAGTATTATCAGTTCGTTGATTTACATTCGTAATACCACTAATAGTATATCTGTTCGATATATTAAAACTTTCGCTATTACTTTGCGAAAACCCTGTATTTAAACTTGTTGTAAATGCTCTTCCCTTTTTAATAGGCGATTTTTTACTATATATCAAATTTAAACCACCCGATATTTTATCTGTAGTACCTGAATTATTGGTATCTCCCCAACTTCGTCTGCTACCATTTGTATAATAATCATATTCTTTATTACTATAGGTTTCAGAAGTAGAATAATCTATAGTTGGCTGTATAACAAGAGTTCTTAACGAGTCAATTTTCCATTCAGCTTCAAATCTTAAACTACCAGAATACTGATTATTACCTGCAATTGTGTTTGTGGTATCATTCGAAACTGATTCCGATAAATAACTCTGTTTGTTGGTTTTGGTATCGCTAAAATTATCTGAATGATTAAAACTTGCATCGCCTCCTATTTTTAGTTTTGCATTTACCTCAGTATTATTGTTCACTCCTAAGTTCTGAGTCGCTGTAATTCCACCCGAAGGACTACCACTTCCAAATCGACCTCTGCTACTTCGCGATGCATTTATGTTGTTGGCACCTCCAGTAAATGCTGTTTGCGATTCACCACGCATAATATTCAAAAACATATTACTATCGTATCTTACATCTTCATTTGTATCAACTCCTGCACCTCCTGTAAAGGTACCAAACATTCCTTTTTTACGGTTTGGTTTTAGAGTGAGGTTAATAATTCGTTCAGTTTCTCCATCTTCAAAACCAGTTAACAATGCCATATCCGATTTTTGTTCCAAAACCTGAATTTTATCAATCATTTCTGCTGGAAGGTTTTTGGTGGTCATTTCCACATCGTTCCCAAAAAACTTTTTCCCATCAACGCGTATTTTTTTAACTTCCTGACCATTCACAGTAATTTTCCCTTCCGATGAAATTTCAACTCCTGGCAATCGCTTTAATAAATCTTCGACAACAGCATTTTCTTGTGTTTTAAAAGCAGTAGCATTATATTCCAATGTGTCGCCTTTTACAACCATTTGAGCTGCAGTTCCTTTTACTTCTACTTCTTGAAGCAGTTTCACATTTTCAGACAATAAAATGCTTCGTAAAATAATATCCTTTTTATCAACAATTATGTTTTTGTTGTAGTCGCTATAACCTATAGTGCTGACTTTCAGAATATAATTTCCAGCTTTAATCTTATTTAAAATAAAATCACCTTTTACATTGGTTTGAGCTCCCTGCACAAGCGACGAATCATTTGCTCGAAGAAGTCGTACTGTAGCCATTTCAATAGCTAAATTATTTTTCGAATCTAAAACAGTGGATTGAATTGAGTGTTGGGCTTGAACAATTGTTGTAAACAACAGAAAAATAAGAAGTAATTTGAAGTTTTTCATAAAAATTGGCGATATCTTAAATTTTTTGATGGATTTTTTTAATGTTGACTTAAAATATGATATGTAGTTTAATCTGAAAACAATAATAATTGAAAATTTTAGGCTTTTATACAAATTATCAATACTTTTAAATCTTTTTCAATGGTACAGGCAAAAATAAAAATATCTCCTCCATCTTCAATTCCGAGTCTTTTCTTTAGTTCTTCTGGTTTCAAAGGATAATTTCGAGTTGATATATTGGCTTTAGGATATTTGATTTTGATTTCAATCATATCCTTTTTGCTGTTTCCAACCAAATCAACAACTTCAAAAATTCGACCTTGAAAATCAGAAACTAAATTGTTCGAAGTATATAAATGCGTGTTATTATGTAGTTTAAGTATATTAAATTGTAGACAAATTGATTTAAACGCACCAGATTTCAGAATGGACGAATTTGGCTCGTATAAAAAATGTTGAATTTCCTGTGAATTAAATATTCTACATGCCGATTCATCTTCCTTAAAAAACTCAAAAACATCTGTTTTGCTATTATTTACAATATTTACGGCTTTAAACTTAATACGGTCGACTTTTTCTTTTTTTAAAATTAACAGAATCTCCTTACATTCATTTGCTACTGATATAATATGAACTTCGTGTACATTTTTTAAAATTTTAATTGCAGATGAAATGTCAAGCATAGGCGAAAGCTTAACCATTAACATTCTCGATTTTTGCAAAATTGCTTCCTGCAAAATTGAAATATCAGGCTCACAATCACTTATAAAAACAGTTTTACTACCAGTTTTATTTCTTCGTGCTGGATCAATATAAACTAAGTCTAATTCTGGTAAATTATCAATCGCATCTTCCGCTTTTTTGTTGATAATTTTATGGTTTCTACTTCCTAATATCTTAAAATTATGATTTGCTATTTCACAAAGTTCAGTGTTTTGTTCTATATAAAATGCCTCTCTATAATTGTTTGATAAATAATAAAAATCAATTCCGAACCCCCCAGTTAAATCAGCCATTGAAATACCTTCGCAAAGTGATTTTTTATACAAAGCTGTTGATTCTGAGGAACATTGCTCAATATTTAATTGTGGAGGGTAAATTAGTTCCTTATTGCTGTAAAAGGATGGAAGTTTATATTTAACTCTTTGTCGTCCTGCTATTTGTTTAAATGCAAAATCATAATCAATCTCTATGTCAGTTCGTTTTTTTAAAACAAGTTTATTAACATCGTCATTTTGATGTGCTAGAATAAATTGTAATGTTTTTTTATTAGTCATTATGGAGATTAATAGTTGAATATAAATGCAAATTTACAAAAAAACAGTCGATATTTATTTGTTTAGCTAAAAACAACTAAAATACAATTTCTATGTCTTTAAAATTAGTACTTTTGTACTACAATATAATGAATATGAACTACA
Source organism: uncultured Paludibacter sp. (assembly GCA_964466415.1). Lineage (GTDB taxonomy): Bacteria > Bacteroidota > Bacteroidia > Bacteroidales > Paludibacteraceae > Paludibacter. The sequence goes on along the minus strand of CAYXQZ010000077.1, from coordinate 6,391 downwards.
GCGAAGCTCTTCAATATCTGTATAATAGTATGCCAGTTTTTCATTTAACTGGAGCAGATGCTTATAAACCAGGATTTACTAATACATTGAAGTTAATGGACTTAACCATGCACCCATATTTGAATTATAAAACAATTCATGTTGGCGGAACGAATGGTAAAGGATCTGTATCGCACCTTTTATCTGCAGTTTTGCAATCGGCTGGTTACAAAGTTGGACTTTATACTTCACCACATTTAGTTGATTTTTCAGAACGAATCAAAGTGAATGGACAGCCAATTGACAATCAATACGTTATAGATTATATTGAAAAATACAATGTTGATTTTGAGCTCATTAAACCTTCATTTTTCGAAGCTACAATGGCAATGGCCTTTAGCTATTTCTCTGACCAAGAGGTTGATATTGCAATAATTGAGGTTGGCTTAGGAGGGCGACTCGATAGTACGAATATTATAAAGCCCGAAGTGTCGGTAATTACCAATATTAGTTTCGATCATGTTGCATTTCTGGGCGATACACTTCAGAAAATTGCTTTCGAAAAAGCTGGAATTATTAAACCAAAAACTCCAGTTGTAATAGGAGAGTATAACGAAGATACCTATATAGTTTTTAATAATGCTGCTTCGCAAAATGAATCAAAAATATATTATGCTGAAAATGAGGTTTTTATTAAAATAATGGAACAAAGTATTGATAAACAGCTTCTGTCAATAAATAACGAGGATGTTTTTGAAGTTGGATTAGGTGGAACCTATCAAATTAAGAATATTTCTACTGTTTATAAAACCATTCAAATTCTACAAAAATTAAATTTTCAAATATCAAAATCGGATATTTACAAAGGATTTAAGTCTGTTACTGAGTTAACCGGATTTATGGGTAGATGGCAATGCTTTGGAAAAAATCCATTAATAATATGCGATACAGCACATAATGAAGCAGGTATAGGTGAAATTTCGAAACATTTAAAATCATTAAAATTCAAAAAATTAAGAATTGTCTTCGGGATGGTTAATGATAAAGACATTTCTTCGGTATTAAAACTATTACCTATCAATGCAATGTATTATTTTACAAATGCCAATATTGCTCGTGCTTTGCCAGCCAACGAATTACAAATTCAAGCCTCAAAACATGGATTAGTAGGTAATTCATATTCAATTGTTGAACTTGCAGTTTTAGATGCAATTAATTCTGCTGCATCTGACGACCTCGTACTGATAATTGGTAGTAATTTTATAGTAGGTGAGGCAATAACAGCATTAAAAAAAACAATCAAATATTTAATATCTGATTGTTTTCGTTATTAATACTAAGTAAATTAAGAATCTATAAAAATGCATTTTTTGTTTTGTAAGTCAATTTAAATAATATAGGATAAATCTGACATGCTACACAAAAACTAAATGCAGCCTCCAAAAATGCACATAATCCGAAAATTGCAACAAAAATATAAGACGCTGTTTCTAAGTTAATTACACTGCAAACAAGTATTGCCAGACTAAAAAGTACACCTATTCGTGCTGCAAAAATCTTTGGTCCAGCATTAATCGGCTTTTTGGAAATATTAAACACATTAATTATAAACTTAGATAAAGTTGCTAGAGGGCTATATGTCGATAGTTCAGCACTTCGAAGAAAAAAATCAACCAATAAAAATACTATTGGAATAAAGTTTTGAGTAATTGCAAAAACTGATAATAATATTACTGTAAATAGACCATTCAAGCGTGCTACATTTTCATCAATCTTCATATTCGAAATTGGGCATATTGCATTTGAGTTCATTGCTTTGTTTTTTTTAATTGTTTGTAATGCAAAAATACTGCGTAAATTCACCCTAAACAATACCATATTATATGCATTTTTTATACCATATATGTGGTAGAAGAACTAACATAATTTTGAATAAAGTAATTGATTAATAGATATTTATATATAAATAAACATGATATTTAATGTTCAAAATTATAGGCATGTTTTTTGTATTTTACGAACTTAGTCAATTTTATGAAATCAATTTAATTTTATGAATAAACTTAATACACTTTTGGTAGTAGCTTTTACTTGCATTTCACAATTTATTACAGCAAATACCAACTATAAACTGAACTATTCCAGAATAATTCCTGGCGAGAAACTATATTATACAGCTCAATGGGGTTTTCTTACCATTGGTTCAGCAAGTACAATTATTGACAATAAATTATATAAAGTTGGTTCAAATATTTGTTATAAAATTGATGTTCAGGGGCGTACAAATGGATTTGCTAAACTTTTTTATGTACGCGATAAATGGACAGCTTATGTAGATTCATCGCATATATTAACTCACAAGTCATCCCGAAGCATTCGTGAAGGTAGATATGAACTCGACGAAATGGTAGATTTTGATCATATTAATAAAAAAGCTAGTGTAAAAGTATTTGATAAAAATCAGAAATTATTTCGATTGAAAAAAGTATATGACACTCCTGAAAATATTAGAGATATTGTAGCCGGTTTTATGGTAGTTCGTATGGTTGAACTTGGAAATATGAAAAAGGGCGAAATATTTACTATCAATGGTTTTTACGAAGATGAAGGTTATAAAATTGATATCGTTAATTGTGGAACTGAAACTATCAAATTAAACAATAAAGCAATAAAATGCTACAAAATAAAACCAATAATTCCGAAAAATGCCGTATTTGATGGAAGAAATTCTGTAGATGTTTGGCTTACAAATGACCATAAACAAAACATTGTTAGAATTAAGGCTAAAATGTTTGTAGGTAGTATTTTATTCGATTTAGTTCAAAATTAATTAAAATTCAATGGATAAATTTCAGTTATCTTTATGATAATCAGTGTTTTGTTGTTTTAAAAACAAATAATAAATTTTATAAAGATAATTATAGCTTTACTTTTTGTATTTTTGTACTTATATTATAGCAAAAATTGAAGTTAAATGATTGAAATTATTCCTGCAATTGATCTTATCGACGGTAAATGTGTTCGACTTTCACAAGGTGACTATTCACAAAAAACGATTTATAATGAAAACCCGCTCGAAGTTGCAAAAATGTTTGAAGGCGCTGGAATAGCTCGACTTCATTTGGTTGATTTAGATGGAGCTAAAGCACATCACATTGTTAATCACAAAGTTTTGGAAAAAATTGCAACTCAAACAAGTTTGATTATCGATTTTGGTGGTGGACTTAAATCAGACAGCGACTTACAAATTGCATTTAATTCTGGAGCTAAAATGGTGACGGGTGGGAGTATAGCTGTTAAAAATTCGGAAGTGTTCTCATCGTGGATTAATAAATTTGGTGGAGAGCGTATTATTTTAGGTGCCGACGTAAAAAACGAGAAAATAGCAGTTGGAGGTTGGATCGAAACTACTGATATTGAACTTATGCCTTTTGTAAGTAGCTATTTAAATCAAGGTTTAAATAAAGTTATTTGTACCGACATAAGCAAAGATGGAATGCTTCAAGGGCCATCAATCGATTTGTATAAAAAAATGATAGCTATCGAACCTAATATGTATCTAATTGCTAGTGGGGGAGTTAGTTCCATCGATGATATTGAACAATTAAACAATGCAGGAATACCAGCTGTTATTACAGGTAAAGCAATTTATGAGGGCAAAATAAACTTAAAAGATTTAGCTCGTTACTTACATTAATATTTTTACAATTTCAAATTAAACTAGTTAATTAAAAAGACATTTTTATGTTAAAAGACATTTTATCTATCTCCGGAAAACCCGGACTGTACAAATTAGTATCAAGCGGAAAAAACATGCTTATTGTTGAGTCATTATTAGATGCTAAAAGAATTCCAGCTTATTCAAAAGATAAAGTTGTTTCATTAGGCGATATTGCAATTTTTACCGAAACAGCTGAGGTAAAACTTGGAATTGTTCTCGAAGCAATTAAATTAAATGAAAATGGTGCTCCATGTAGTATCGATTCTAAAGCTAGCAATGATCAATTGCGAAAATATATGGTAGAAATTCTTCCTGAATATGATAAGGACAGAGTATATCCAAGCGACATACGTAAACTAATTTTATGGTATAACATTTTAGTTAATAGTGGTATAACTGATTATTCAGAAGTAGAGAAAAGCGAACAGTCTTAATTAAAATGTTTAACTAGGCCATTCTTGTGTGTTTAAGGTGTTAATTTTTTACAATTATTAAAATACAAAATCATTTACTAATTTCGTGAAATAAATTGATAAAATTATGTACTTAAATGAAATTTGTAACCTATTTGAAGATTTTGCATCATTAAAATTACAAGAGAGTTACGATAATTCGGGTTTATTAATTGGAAGTAAAGCCATGAAAATAAATGCTATTTTAGTAACGATTGATATTACTGAAGCAGTTGTTGATGAAGCTATTTTAAATAATTGTAATCTGATAATTGCGCATCATCCATTGATTTTTAGTGGCATTAAACAACTAACAGGAAAAGATGAAACACAGCGTTGTATTATTAAATTAATAAAGAACGATATTGCAGTTTACGCAGCTCATACCAATTTCGATAATGTTATTGAAGGGGTTAATGGCAAAATTGCTGATAAAATTGGACTTATCAACAGAAGTGTACTTACTACATTAAAGCATCAATATCTCAAGTTAATAACTTATGTTCCTAAGCTTCATGCAACTCAAGTTCGAAATGCATTGTTCGAAGCTGGAGCTGGTAAAATTGGAAATTACGATTCTTGCAGCTATAATGTTGAAGGTTTAGGTACTTTTAAAGCCAATATTAATGCAAAGCCTTTTGTAGGCGAAGCAAATGTTTTACATTCCGAAGCTGAAATACGAATTGAGGTAATTCTACCAATTCATTTACAAGAGTTTGTAATTAATGCTTTATTAAAATCACATCCATACGAAATGCCTGCATATGATTTAGTTAAGCTTGAAAATATTGATAAAAGGCTAGGAGCGGGGATAGTAGGTGATTTGCCATTTGCTGTGAATGATATTGATTTTTTAAATCAACTTAAATCAGAATTTAACTGTCAATTAATCAGACATACAAACCTAAAAGGTGACAAAATTAAACGAATTGCATTATGTGGTGGGTCGGGAAGTTTTCTATTAAATGATGCAATAAATGCCGATGCAGATATATTTATAAGTGCTGATTTTAAGTATCATGAGTTTTTTAATGCCGAAAATAGAATTATTGTTGCCGATTTAGGACATTTTGAGACTGAACAGTTCACAAAACACATTTTTTATGAGATAATTACGAAAAAAATGCCTACATTTGCAGTCCGAATTTCAGAAACAAAAACAAATCCTATAAACTATTTGTAATCAATATGGCTACAGAAATCAAAACAGAAAAAGAAATTACAATTGAAGAAAAGCTTTTTGCTTTGTACGATCTACAAAAAGTAGTTTCGAAGATTGATGAAATTAAAATTTTACGTGGCGAACTTCCACTTGAAGTGCAAGACCTTGAAGATGAAATTATTGGTTTAAGTACTCGTTTAGAGCACTTTGATGCTGAATTGAAAGATATTCAAGCTAATATAGCTAGTAAAAAAATTGAAATAGAAGAATCTCGCGTAAAAATTGATCGTTACAAAGAACAACAAGAAAATGTACGTAACAATCGCGAATTTGATAACTTATCGAAGGAAATTGAATTTCAGACCCTTGAAATTGAATTATGCGACAAACGTATTCGAGAGTTTACTGCTTCTAAGGAGTCAAAAACATTGGAGCAAAAAATTACAATAGATAAATTATCGGAGCGTAAATTAGACCTTGAACAGAAAAAAGGTGAATTAAACGAAATTGTAGCAGAAACAAAACAAGAAGAAGAAAAACTTCGTGAACATGCAAAAGAAATTGAATTATTAATTGAACCACGTTTACTTACAGCTTTCAAACGTATACGTAAAAATGCTCGTAATGGTTTAGCTGTTGTTTATGTTCAACGCGACGCCTGTGGAGGATGCTTTAATAAAATTCCTGCTCAACGTCAGCTTGATATTCGTCTTCGTAAAAAAATTATTGTTTGTGAATATTGTGGTCGCATTCTTGTTGACCAAGAGTTAGCAGGGGTGGCACTTCCTACAGAATAATTATTTAAAAATAGATTCTATTATATTAAAGAGTTCGATTAATTTCGAGCTCTTTTTTTTGTATTATACTGTTGTATTCATGTCCATATATTCATGTAAATATATTTATCGCATTCTCAGAGATTCAAAATTTACTTAAATAGCTTATTTCTAGCAGTATACATATAGTATTATACTTCTATAAATATTATAATCTGGATAATTCAAGCATATTAAGTAAATTTATACATTTCTGTCACCTAAAAATCACTTTACAATTATATAATTTTGAAAATTGAAA
>CAYXQZ010000076.1:13782-13878 GCA_964466415.1 uncultured Paludibacter sp. | reverse complement strand
GTTTAGCTCAGCTGGTTCAGAGCATCTGCCTTACAAGCAGAGGGTCGGCGGTTCGAATCCGTCAACGCCCACAGTTGAAAATCAAGCACTTACAAT
>CAYXQZ010000076.1:7099-13682 GCA_964466415.1 uncultured Paludibacter sp. | reverse complement strand
AAAAAAGTAGACTTTACATTGAACAACTTATCGGCGGTTTTGGCGTTTAGCTCAGCTGGTTCAGTCACTCCGATTACATCGGAGGGGTCGGCGGTTCGAATCCGTCAACGCCCACAGTTGAAAATCAAGCACTTACAATTAATTTTGTAGGTGCTTTTTTTGTTTTAATAAAAACTTAATGTTATGTTTTACACTTACATTCTCTACTCTGAAAAGCTAGATTCTTATTACACTGGTTCAACTTCGAATATTGAAGATAGAATACTTCGACACAATTCAGGAAGAAGTATTTATACAAAACGTGGTATTCCGTGGAAATTAGTTTATTTCAAAACCTACAATTCAAAATCAGAGGCTTTTAAGGCCGAGATGTATATAAAATCTCAAAAAAGTAGACTTTACATTGAACAACTTATCGGCGGTTTTGGCGTTTAGCTCAGAGGGTTCAAATCCTCACTACTTTATCAACCACAGTTTCGAATGCAGTTAAGTGAGTAGCCATTAAAATACTCATGTTGGGATTGTTACTTCTGACTTTTTGGAAAATTGAAATGGCATTTTCGGTGCTAATGCCTGCTGTTGGTTCGTCCACAACTAGTACTTGTGGGTTTTTGAGTAATGCTTGAGCCAGTAATAGTTTTTTGCGTTGCCCACCGCTGAGTGTTTCGCCATTTTCGCCTAGCCATGTGTCTAAACCATTAGGCAGTACTAAATACCAACTTGTTAAATCAACTATTTCAAGTGCTTGAATAATGTCATTGTCGGTGTACCCTTCAAAATTTTCGCGTAAAGTGCCAGTGAGTAAATATGCTTTTTGTGTTACGTATATACAAGCTGGCACTGGTAAGTGCGAAATATCCGATTCATTATTCCATCGTATGCTACCACTCAAATGATATTCAGGATAAAAAAGGCTATTCAGTAATGTTGTTTTTCCTTTTCCTGTTTCTCCATAAAGTGCTATCCAATCGCCCTTTTTTATTTCCAAGTTTATGGCTTCTGTGGTAATGTTGGTTTCGGGTATTTGAGCACTTTTATTTTTAAGGCTTATGTTTTCGAAATTTGTTTGCACATTTACAGTTTCTTTGGCTTGTTCGCATTGAGTTATGATTGTGTCCAAGTCGGTGATGTGATGTGTTACCGAACTTTTTTCTGATTTTCCTGAAAAAAGCATTTCGGCTAATTCCGCTTGCGCCAATATGCCAAAGAATATACCTATGGCAAGCGAAGTGTCGATTTTGTAATTGGTGCTATTCCATAGTATAAATAATGCAACGAAGCTAAATCCCAATCCTATGATAGATTGCAATGTAAAAGAATTGCTTTGTAATTTATTCTCCAATTTTTCAATTTGCAATGTTCGTAGCTTGTGTTGATTTATTGCTTTTTCCTCCAAATTATATTTCGAAATTTCTATACGGCCTCTAAAACTTTGAATTAACGCCTGATTGTTTTCTTCGCGTTGGGTCTTGAGTTTTGCAAATAATAACCTGTTTTTATGAAAAATATATTGAGGAATAAGAAACAAAAGTACGGCTGATGATATTAGAAATTCGAAAGCTATGACTTGCGAAAAAAAGGCAATAAACAGAGCATATAAACCGATAGCAATAATTAGAGCAGTAAAAGGTAAAAGCCAAAGTAGTATATGATTCAGGATTAAATCAATACCGTGCGTGCTGTTTTCGAGTATGGCGGAATTGTTATTGACTTGTTTTTTGAAATATGGAAGTCGTGCTACTGACCGAAATATTGTTAATTGTAATTTGCTTTGAGCATCCAGTGTGGTTTTGTGATTTTCCAATCGCTCAAAGTAGCGCGAAGCAGTTCGCAGTAAGGTAAGCAAGCGAATGATTGACGACGGTATTAAGTAGGCAAACATAGTATTAGCCGTAACAAAAGCTACACTCGAAGCAGCCAAAAACCATCCTGAAATTGCAGGTAATGTGACAAAAGCTACAGTCCAGAAAATTAATACCGATATACCAAGCAACCATCGCTTGGCTAAAGGCTGAAATATATGTTTTTTTAGAAACTTATTCATTTTGATTGCTTTGCTCTTGTTTTGCTAATTTTTGGTCGACGTAAATGGATTAATTATCATCTGTTCACCCCAGTTTAAATGCAGCGTTTTTGTTGCAATTGAATCAAACTTATCTTCGTGCGAAGCAACAATAACAAGTGTGTTTTGAGCTAATTTTTCTATTTCTTCAAGAATTATTCCTGTTGTTGTCGCATCCAAATTGGCTGTAGGCTCATCCAAAATAGCTATAGCCCTTGGGTGCAGCAACATGCGGGCAAGTGTTAGTAATTGTTTTTCGCCTCCGGATAACTGTTTGCCATTGTGACTTAATTCGGTTTGCCAACCAGCCTCTTTTTTTGCTAATATTTTATCTAAAAATGTCGGATAATCAACCTTTTCTCCATTGTTTTTATCCAAAAATACATTGTATAATAATGAACCGTCAAAAATAAATGGAAATTGGTTCATGTATTGCGAATTTTGCTTTAACCACTCATTTGTCCACTTATTATCGTTACCGTTTACTGAAATTGAACCTTCGTCGACACCTAAGCTTCCCGCGCAAATTTTTAATAAAGTTGATTTTCCTGAGCCCGAAATACCTTTAATTAGCACTAGTCCTTTGTGTGGAAGCGATAATTCAATATTGTGTAAAACTTTCACCAACGAACCTGGATATGCAAAGTTTAGATTTTTGATTTCCAACGTTTCAAGTTTTTCATTGGCGTTTATAGGAGTGGTTTCATTAATATCATTTAGTATTGGCATTAGTAATTTTGCAGCCGCTAGAGCTCTATTTCTGTCGTGGTAGGCACTTACAAACTTGCGTAAGTAAAAGAAAAAATAAGGCGAAAGCATCAGTAGAAAGAGTGCTTTCTGAAAATCGTATCCTTTGCCATACGTTGGTCCTGGAATTATGCCAAGAAGACTCATGCCCAAATAAATAGCCACAGCGGCTATGGCTATGGTTACAAAAAGCTCCAATACTGCCGACGATAAAATGGCAACACTCATTACATTGGTTGTGGCTTTGTTCAGTGCTTTGCTTTTTGCTGATAAAAATTTGTATTGAGGGTTGAAATTATTTAAATTTACAATTTCGGATATGGTGTGCAGTCGATTATAGAAAACGGCAGAATACTTCATAAAAAGATTGATGTGTTTTTTGTGTAGCGCCTCTGCTCCAACACCAATAACCACCATTTGCAACGGAATAACCAGAAATACAACTAGCAGTATAGCTCCAACCCACACGTCAGCCCAGAAACTTGCTATCAAAATAAGTATGCCCACCAAAACGGAAGCTATGGTATAGGGGATAAAGAATGAGTAGAAAGGTTTTAAATCATCGGTTGTTCTGGTAACTAATAATGTGCTCGATATGGAGTCGGACTGATTGTTGTTGAGTAATTTAGGATAAAGTTTTTTTTTGATTTTACCTACAATTATATTAGCAGCTTTATAATTTATTAGTGACGCAAAATGAGCAAAAACATATCTGGCGGTAATAAATGCAGCTGCATAAAGTAGTTTGGTGGGTTGCACCAGTCCGTGGTCGAGCCATGTGGCTGCAAAACTCGATAGATACCAGCTAAAAACAACAAAACAACCTGCGCTTAAAAGAGTCATTGCCGAAGCCGATAGGTAGGCTGTTTTTGCTTCGGCTAAAGATTTACCTAACCATTTCGATGCACTTTCCTGAGTTGAATTCATTGATAAATCTCTCTTGCTTTTATTAATTGTATAAACTGTTTTTAGGTGTAAATTGTTTTTGTGAGCCACTTAAAAATAATTAATTTGATGCCTCGAATACTTTTTAAACTCTATTTTGAGTAGTCACCAAACTTTTAATAGCAGAATGTTGTTTGATAAACAAAAAGTATATCATAACTAACATAATATTAAATTCTTATCATGAATTGGACAATAGATAACATTCCCTCGCTCGTAGGAAAAATAATTATTGTAACAGGTGGAAATAGTGGTCTTGGGCTACAATCGGTTAAAGCATATTCCGAAAAAGGTGCTCAGGTGGTGCTTGCATGTCGCGATTTTGCTAAAGGTGAAGAAGCTCGTGCCGAAATACTGAAATCAGTGCCAGCTGCTCAAATAGCTGTAATGACGCTCGATTTAGCCGATTTGTCGTCGGTGCGCACTTTTGCCGAACGTTTTAGTCGCGAATTTAAGAGCCTCGATATTTTGCTGAATAATGCCGGAATTATGATGCCTCCTTACCAACTTACAAAAGATGGTATCGAAAGTCAGCAAGGTACAAATCACTTTGGGCATTTTGCACTTACTGGTTTATTGCTCCCCAAGCTCAAAGCCACACCAGGCGCACGGGTTGTAAATGTAAGTAGTATTGCACATAAACAAGGTAAAATGGATTTCGATAATTTGCTTTACGATAAAGGCAATGGCTATAGTCCAATGTCGGCTTACGGTAGGTCAAAGCTCGAAAACTTGCTATTTACTTTTGGCTTACAGGAGTATTTCGCAAAAAACAATTTGGATATTAAAGCGATAGCTGCACATCCTGGTGTTTCGGACACCAATTTGTTTAGCAAAATTGGCGGTCAGTTTTTACAAACGCTCCTAAAACCCCTTTTCAAACTTTTCATTCAACCTGCATCCATGGGCGCCTTACCACAATTGCGCGCTTCAGTTGATGCATCGGTTAAAGGTGGTGAATATTATGGTCCCGATGGAAGTAACGAAATGAAAGGTTATCCAATAATTGTTAGTCCTAACAGTCATGCGCTTAACAAAGAACATATTGCTAAACTTTGGGAGGTTTCCGAAAAACTTACCGATGTAAAGTATTCCTAAATTAGTTTTTAGGTCGAAACTTTAAGAAGAAACAGCTCCATTCAACATTTGAAATGGAGCTGTTTTTTTTATGTAAAATATTTTTTTTAAACTAAAATGTTATACTTTTGATGTTTCAATCGTCATACTATTAAATGAGTCAGGAGATTTTCAAGGCAGCCGTTTTGCCCAATCGCGATAAACTTTTCTACTTAGCGCAAAAATATCTGGTAGATGAGCAAGATGCTGAAGACGCCGTTCAGGAAGTGCTTCTGAAGCTTTGGTATATGCGAGAATCGCTTGGCGATTACGATAACGTGGCGGCTTTTGCAACAACGGTTACAAAGAATCATTGTTTGGATAGGTTGAAAACTAAAAACAGAACCGAATCGCTCGATGAATCGTACAACATACGAGCAGGGACTGATAATCCACATTTACAGCTCGAACGAAAAAGCTCAGAGGAGCTAATCCGAAAAATAATTCTTTTGCTTCCCACTTTACAACAAACCATAATAAGAATGAAGGATATGGAGGAGTATGAAGTAGAAGAAATAGCCGAAATTACTGGAACAAAAGTGGATGCAGTACGCGTAAATCTATCCAGGGCACGCAAAAAAGTACGCGACGAATATCTTAAATGGACAAATATATGAGACTTTATAAATCAAAAATAATAAACTTTTTGGAAGCCGATAGGCTTATTGAAAAGTATTACGATGGACTAAGCACGGTTGAAGAGGAACGAAAACTCCAACAATTTTTGGCTCAAGCCAAGTTGCCCGAAAAGTACAAAGCCGAAAAAGCTATGTTTGGATATTTAAAACCTGTCCCTACAAAGGCCAAAATGGTATTCCCAGTGTATCTACGTCAGGCTGCTATGGTGGCATTGGTACTGACAGCTGCATTTACCATACAAACATTTGTATACGCAGGGGGGAGTGGTTATGCCATAGTAAATGGAAAAAAAATAACAAATACAACCGAAATTAAAAAAATAGCCATGAAGTCGCTTCGTGAAATATCGTCGACAAACAATGAAGTGGAACAAGGGCTTAAATCAATAAATAACAGCGAAATAGTTCAGCAACAACTCGAGGTGTTTAATGGACTAGATGAATTAAAATAATAAAAATGAGAACAATAAAAACAATAAAAAAGTATTGCATACTAATCCTGCTTACTTTTTGGGCTGGAGCATATACCAATGCACAGTCCGATTTAGAAATCCGAAAGGTTTTTGACGAATACGGCAACCGTAAGGGAGTTGTAATGGTTGAACTGAAAGGGAAAATGTTGGAAGATTATGATTTTACAGCTTTTAAAAGCATATCTATAAGCGATATACCCGAAGCTGGCGATTTTATCCGAAAATGTTTAGCCAAGGACGAAATTGGTGCTAAAAAAGTGAAGCAAGTAGTTTCGAATGGCAAAGCTACAGCAATCATACTGCAACTGGCACCCAAAGATGAGTCGAACCGACTAATTCTTTTTAACCAAAGCAGCAGTAGTCCACCCAAAATTACACTCATTTACATAGAATCGGACGAAACTGCCGATGATGTGTTGAAGTTGGTGTTGAAGAAGAAATGATGTGGTGATGAGTTGATATGATGATGTGATAATGTGATGATGGGTTGATATGTTGATAAAATTAAGGTCAAAAGACAAACAATAAATAACAATTAATAAAACAATAACGGGCAAAGCCCAAATAACGCGAAGCTAATAACGGCGAAGCCCAAATAACGC
>CAYXQZ010000076.1:0-6999 GCA_964466415.1 uncultured Paludibacter sp. | reverse complement strand
GGCGAAGCCCCAATAACGCGAAGCAAATAACAATATTGAATATGAAAAAAATTATTATTACAACTATTGCATTCCTTGTTGGATTGCTACATGCAAGTGCATCGAACGAAGTACTTACCGATACAACATTTACGTATCAGGACAAAACTGTACAAATAACAGACAGTGTTGGGAAAATTAAAGTTAAGATTCTTGATCAAGATAAAAACGAGTTCAAAACTGTATATGAAGGCGTTTTTAGCGACGAAAAGAGTTTCGAAAAATGGACAGTTATGGAAGAATGGGGTATTAACTTGCCATTTTTGAATAAACCATCGAAGAAAAAAGCCAAAATGGAACCTCATTGGGCAGGTTTGGGTTGGGGATTTGCCAATTTTACAAACGCAAACTTAGTACTCAACAATATAGATGGTGTTTCGTTAAAGTCCGAACTTTCCAACGAATTTTACTTCAATCCAATCGAAAAAATTGTTCCACTTATTGGCAATAATTTGGGTATAACTACAGGTTTTGGTTTAAATTGGCGCAATTATCATTTGGATATGAATAAACATTTAGTAGAAACGAATAATGTTGTTAGTGCTCAAGATGCGCCTGTTGGAGTTAATTATGATTTTAGTCGTTTACGAGTATTTAGTCTTACAGTGCCAGTCATGTTGGAGTTTCAGCATAATTTAGGAACGAAACACACATTTTTTGTGTCGGCAGGAGTTGTTGGTGGCGTAAATACATCGTCGTCGTACCGAGTTAAATACACCGAACCTGATGGCGATAAAGAAAACCGCGTGGAAAGCAAAGGCTTAAATGTTGCCCCTATTACACTCGATTATATGGCGCAAATAGGTTATGGTAAGTGGAGTGTGTACGCAAAATATTCGCCTTTCGGTTTATTTCAAGCACAAAAAGGCCCTGCAGTTCAAGCAGTATCACTCGGAGCTACATTGAATTTTTAAAATATCGATTTCTTATCAAAAAGGCTGTCATTGAATTTTTCAATGGTAGCCTTTTAATATTTATTTAAATTGAACTGAATATTTAAAATAAATATGTAATTTTGAGCCTTTAATACTTTATTTCGTTGTAATTATAATAAATTAAACTGTTAACCAATGAAGAATCTGGTCTTACTTTCCTTTTTATTAGTAATAAATACATTATTACCTGCTCAAAATTTACTTAAAAGTCGCCGATCAAGTTACAATACTTATATTTACAAACTCACCGATAAAGAAGCATCCAAAATTCATCGTAAAGGGATGTATGAAGTTGATTCTACCTATTTTCATACATTAGTGCTTGAATATCCTACCGATAGTATTAACCACCAAAAACTTGAAACGGGGCATTATATCAAAACTTATGCTCGCGGAAATAAACAGGAATTGTTTTACACTTTTGTGCCTAGTTTCGAAGTTAAAGTGTTGAATAATAATACTGATTTGTGCATTCGGGTGTACGATTTAACTGGAGTTGTGATTGAAAATGCTCGTGTAAAAGTGGGATTAAAAACCTTGGCTTACGACAAAAAAACGAGATGTTATATTGACCGCAAGTCGAACCTCAAAGGAAGATTGCTCGTAACTGTTGATGGTGTAAAATGCTACTACGAATTAAATCGCAATAGGAATAATCCACTTTTGCGACGGGTTTATGCTAAAACAATGTGGTCAACACCTTTGCGATATGTTTGGCGACCAATAAGTTATGTCGTTAGTCTGCCTTTCGATGCGGTTATTTCGTTAGTAAGAGGTCGAGCTTATGGAGTTATAAATCAAACTAAGTGGTATTTCAGACGCATTGGAACTAAAATAAACGATTGGTATTATCGCGATGATATTAGTACGCTGCATTATAAAGGATATTTGGTTTTTAATAAACCCATGTTTCAGCCAGGCGACACGGTAAAACTCAAAGCTTATTTGATAAATAAAAAAGGTGTGGCACTTAAAAAGGATGTAATAGTAACGCTTAATAATGGTTCAAAAAACATTAAACTCAAGGTGCTAAAACCTTATTATCCGGGTGCTTACGAATGTAGTTTTTACTTGCACGATTCGCTTGAACTTAAATTAGACAAATTTTATACAGTTACAATCGAAGAAAATGATGGGGATGATTATTTATCGTCGACATTTAAGTACGAGGCTTATGAATTAAATAATGTACGATTAGAATTTCGGACTGATGGCGATAAACAGTATGCTGGAAAATTGTATAACATATATGCCAAAGCTGTGGACGATAATGATTTGAATGTGCAAGATGCACGTTTGGAGCTTTCGCTTACAACTGAGAAAGTAAACAAATTATACGATAATTATACTTTTGTTCCTGATACGTTGTGGAGTAAAAAAATAAAACTACAACCTTCGGGCGAAACCGTAGTTGAATTGCCCGATTCCGTTTTCGGACATATTGATGTGGCATACAAAATCAATGCTCGTATGCTAAGCTCGGACAATAAGTCCTATCAGCAAACACGTTCAGTAAACTATTTTTACAATAGCAATTACTTCGATTTTAAGGCTGTAGGCGATTCAGTTTTGCTTAAGTATTTTGAGAATGGTGCCGAAAAAACCAAGCAAGGAATGCTTGTGGCTAACGATAATTTTGGTAATCAAACGACTATTGGTACAGTAACGGCGCCTTGCAAGTTTCCCTTAAATACGTTTTACAGCAATTATATAGTACGTTACCAAAAAGAATCGAATTTGTTTAACATTAATGCTGCATCGGCTGGTGTGCAATGCAATGCCCGACGAGTAGCCGATTCTCTTTTTGTGGAAATAAGTAATCCACGCAAATTAAATTTAGTATATAATATTTACCGTTACAATACCGAAATTTACCGTGGTTCAGGAACCGAATTAAACTTTAAACGAACTACTAATTCGAAACAAAACCATTATATTTCGTTGCGTTACCTCTGGGGTGGCAAGGTAAAGGAAGAGACCTACAATATACCTTATGTAGAAAAAGAACTGAATGTGAGCGTAATGCAACCTACATTGGTGTATCCTGGGCAAAAAACAGCGATGGAAATAGCCGTTACTAACCAGGCCGGAAGACCCGTTGAAGGTGTTGATCTGACTGCTTATGCGCTTACGCGAAAGTTTAAATACAAGCCACCCACTTTACCGTCGTTCGACAAAACACGACCCACCAAAGAGTTGATTAATAATTTCAGGATAAACGAAGATAAAGTTGAAAATTCAACTAAAATACTGAATTACCAAGCTTGGAAAACACTGGCCGAAATTGACTCCATTGAATATTATAAGTTTCTTTATCCGGGCGATAGCATATACACCTACAAGTACAAAACCAAAGATGCGATAACTCAATTTGCTCCTTTTGTAATGTCGGACAAAGGCGAAGTGCTGCCAATACATGTTATTTATATTGATAATAGACCCGTTTATTTTAGTTGGTCAACAAACAAACAGCCTTATTCGTTTGCGGTGGGTGCGGGTGTTCATCAAATTCAATTGCGTTTGCAAAACAAGTCAATATATTTGGCTAAAATGGAATTCGAAAAAGGAGTAAAAACAATACTCAGCATTCCTGAAAATATTAAAAAGAAAAGCGTTTTAATTGAGAAAAAACCTTCGACACTTACAGTATTCGAACAACAAAATCTGAAAAAATACATTTTTCCGTATCGAAATAATTTTAATAATGCTTATGCATTTTTACAGGATAATGATGTGTTTCAATCATTAAGTTCGAACGGTAGTTATTCAACTTCCTATGCAGGGCCTGTATCTGGAAGTTTAAAGGCTGGTATTGCCGATGATTATAGTGTAAGTTTTGACCATGAATCGAATTTTGAATACGATATTGCTCCTAAATTGGTGAAAATGAGAGAAAAGAAAGATGAGCTTTTGCCAATTAAACGTACCTTATACACAGGCGACTATCTTAAAAACTTGGGCGATTCGGTACTGACTTCCAACGCTTTTTATGGTTTTAAACGAATTCAGGATAATATTGATTATGAAAACAATATGCGCAACCATTTTTATTACAATACCGAAACCAATGGTAGAAGCGTATTGCAGTTTACATTAGTTGATAATAAAAACTTGAAAACCAATAAGCCGCTCAATGTGGTGCTTATGCGTCATGATTCGAACACTTTTTTGCAAGTATACGGTGGCAATGCTCGTACCATTAACGGACTTAAACCAGGTTTTTACAAACTTATATTTATGTATCCTGGCACTTCGCATTTTGTGTCGGAATACATTGATGTTAAAGCAAATGGAAAAACTTTTGTAACCATTAGTCAGCCCGATGAATTGTTGAAAAATCAGTTATCGTTAACCATTAAGGAGTTGATTGCTAATTTTGTGTACGAAAAGAAAATTTCAGGTACAAGTACGCATCAACAACAAAGTATAATTCACGATAATTACTTGCAGGTATATCCTTATACAGGCGAAGGAGAAATTGTGAGTGGGCATGTGTATGATGAATCAAACGAAGATTTAATTGGTGCAACCGTAATGGTTGAAGGTACAAATCTGGGTACAATAACTGATATAAATGGGAATTTCAAACTAAAAGTTCCTTTTGGAAAGTACCTGCTTAGAATAATGTATATCGGTTATGAAACCAAAACCATCGATTTGAGTACTGAACCTAATATAAATGTAGGACTAAAACCAAACTCTTTGGCATTGGAGGAAGTGGTAGTAGTGGGTTATGGTATGCAAAGAAAATCAACCTTAGTTGGGGCTGTTACAAGCGTTAGTAATAGCTTACAAGGCCGAATGGCAGGTATATCGGTGAGTAAAAACAATCAGTTTACCATCCGAGGAATTAGTTCCATGAAAAGTGGTGCCAATGCTCCAATTATTGTAATTGATGGAATGGTTTATACAGGCGATATGAGTCAGCTCGACCCTGCACTTATTGAATCGTTGGAAGTGTTGAAAGATGAAAATGCAACTGCAATTTATGGTGCTCAGGCTGCTAATGGTGTGATAGTGATTACCAGCAAAGGCAATGCCCTACGCACAGCTTTGGCTAAAAACAACAAAGGAGCAAGCTTTGATACTGAATTTATGGAGGCTGCATCCAAAGCCAATACTATGCGTTCAAACTTTTCGGATTATGCTTATTGGCAGCCTCGCCTCACCACTGATGCTCAAGGCAAAGCGCGTTTCGAAGTTACTTTCCCCGACGATGTTACCAATTGGCAAACCTACGTTTTGGCCATGAATGGCAAAAAACAAAGCGGTCAAGCCAGCGGAAGTATAAAATCGTACAAACCACTTATGGCACAATTGGCTGTTCCAGTGTTCCTTACTGCTGGCGATAGTTGTAATATAATTGGAAAAACCCTGAATTACATGCCCGATACTGTGAAAGTAAGCAGGCAGTACGTGATAAATGGTAAAATAACTGAGTTAGCTGTAAAATCTTGTCCCAATGCATTGGTCGACACAATGGCAGTGCGTGTGCCTGCCGATTCGTTGGTAATGCAATATTCGTTACGCAAAGAAGATGGCTATTTCGATGGTGAGAAACGCACAATACCCGTTTTCCCCATAGGACTCGAAGAGACAAAAGGTGCGTTTTATGTTTTGGATAAAGATAGTACAATTCAACCTCAATTTGATGCTTCAAAAGGAAAGGTAACACTATATGCCGATGCCAATTACTTGGATATTATGGCAAAAGAGGCAGGATATTTAATGGGATATCAATATAACTGCAACGAGCAAATGGCCTCAAAACTCATTGCTATGTTATCGGATCGTACTATTTTGAAATATAAAAACGAAAAACCAAAGCACGATGCTGAAATTAACAGACTTATAAAACTATTGCTTAAAAACCGTAACGAACAAGGACTTTGGGGTTGGTGGCCAGGAAGCGATGTACATTATGAGTTTAGTGCGCATATTATGGAAGCACTCATGCAGGCTAGCTTGCAGGGATTTACGGTGGATATTGACAAAACAAAACTAGCTATGAACTGTGTATCGGAACTCGAAAGGAGAACAACACCAGCAGTTGCAACTAATTTGGCAATGCTCCGCATGCTTAAAACTTTTGAGTGCGTAATTGATTATGGGGCTTACATTACGGCAATGGATACCTTGAAGAACCTAACTGTAAACCAACGTTTACAACTCATAGAGCTCAAGCAACGATGTGGTTTAAAATACAATAGTAGTTTGCTGAACGAAATACGTGAAACGACAATGTTTGGCAACCTGTATTTTGCCGACAAAAACGAATATAATTTTTTAATGAGCCCTAATCTACGAAATACACTCATTGCCTATCGTATTTTACGCGCCGAAAATAAACCCGATAGTGTGTTGGCTCAAATCAGACGCTATTTGCTCGAATCCAAAAAGGACTGTGGTTGGTGGAATACCTACGAAACGGCTCAGATTCTACAAACAGTTTTACCCGATATTATGAAAAATAAAACAAAATGGGAAAAAGCAGAATTAGTTATCAGTGGTGATGTGAATCAGACTGTTACTAAGTTTCCATTTAAACTTTCGTTGACTCCCGATGCCAAAATCAGTATTTCGAAAAAAGGATTCGATGCTGTATATCTTACAACTTATCAGCGCGAATGGAATAAAAAACCACTTCCCAAATCGGATAATTTTGTAATTACTACGCAGTTCGAAAACAAAACGAATGTGCTTGAAGCAGGTAAGTCAGTAAAACTATTAGCTACCGTTGAAGTGAAAAAAGATGCCAACTATGTAATGATTAAAGTCCCCATTCCAGGTGGATGTTCGTACAGCAGTAAATCGGACGGATATAAATGGAATGAATACCGCGAACATTTTAAAAACGAGACAATTATTTATTGTCAGAAACTCGCCAAAGGTATTTACAACTACGAAATAAACCTTATTCCACGTTTCAACGGCCTATTTACATTAAACCCAGCCAAAGTGGAACTAATGTATTTCCCAGTGTTTAATGCAAATAACGAGCTAAAAACTATAACTGTAAAGTAAA
>CAYXQZ010000075.1:7281-13941 GCA_964466415.1 uncultured Paludibacter sp. | reverse complement strand
CACGAACAACCTATCCAACAGCATCTTGTGCAAGCCATTGTTAATGAACTACGTGGCGTAGGGATTTCTCCAAGCACAGGGATAAGCGGCGCAAGGACTACGGCTGTGATGGAGGAGATTACACGAAAAGCTTAAGGTTTATTTTATAAATACTTTATTCTTCCCCTTCTTCCTCTGTTTCTTCCGTTTTGCGGAATGCCGAAGGTGAAACTCCAAACTGCTCTTTGAAGCATTTGGCAAAATACTTAGGCGAACTAAAGCCGAGCATGTAGGTAATGTCCGAAATGTTATATTCGGGATTGTTGGTAAGCATGGCGGCGGCTTTTTTGAGTTTTACGGTTATAATAAAGTCGTTGGGTGTTTGTCCCGTGATGCCTTTAATTTTGCTGAAAAGTTTGGTTCGCCCCATAGCCATTTCGCTGGCGAAAAGCGGTACATCGAACTCGCTGTTGTCCATGTACTTTTCGATAACGAGCTGTGCTTTTTCCAAAAACTCACGGTCGAGATTATTGGTGGCAATCAGGCGTGGCGAAAAGTCGGTTTGCTTGCTAAAGCGCTCTTGCAACAACTTACGGCCATTTACCAAATTATTGCAACGCGTAATTAATGTTTTGATATTGAATGGTTTGGTTACGTAATCATCGGCTCCCAAACGTAGTCCTTCGATGTTGTGTTCTACGGCTGTTTGCGCTGTAAGCAGCACTACCGGAATATGGCAAACCGTGAAATTGTTTTTAATTTTCGAACACATTTCGGTACCTGACATTCGCGGCATCATTACATCGCTCAGCACGATAGATGGTTGATGCTCAATGGTCATTGCCAGCCCTTCTTCGCCATCGGAGGCCGTATAAATTTTATAAATTGGCTCAAAAACCGTTTTCAGCATTTCGCGCAGCTCGTCATTATCCTCCACAATAAGCATAGAATAATGCGGTTCGTTGTTTTCGGTTTGCTGATTGATAACTTCCTGCATAAATTCTTCGTCAATTTCGTTCAGCTGTTGCAGGCAGCTGGTGTCAATATCTTCCACTTCCACAATATCTTCCTCTTTGAAATGCGACGAACCTTTCTTTAACGTTACGGTAAACCGACTTCCAACCTGTGGCTGGCTTTCGACAGTTATTTCGGCATTGTGTAGTTCTAAAATATTTTTTGTAAGCGCTAACCCAATCCCTGTGCCCGGCACCATATTGCTGGTTTGTAAACCATTTTCGGCCTGATAAAAGCGGTCGAAAATCTTATCCACGGCTTCGGCACTTATACCCACACCGCTATCGAGTATCGACACTAGTACCGTCTCTCCTGCTAGTTCCACCTGCAAGTTGATAGAACCATTTTTGGGAGTATACTTGAATGCATTGGAAATCAGGTTATAAAATACTTTTTGCATTTGTGAGGCATCGAACCACAGAGGTAGTTCGGTTTCTTTACATTCGAAATTAAACTTAATCTCGCGATAATTAGCATATTCGGCAAACGACAAATACACTTCGTACAAAAACTTCACAAAATCGTGCTGGCTCACCTTCAGTTGCAAATGTCCTTGTTCGCTCTTACGGAATTCGAGCAGTTCGGTTATTAAACTTTGCATATTCAGCGTGTTACGTTTAACGCTCAAAATACGGTTGTACACAGCTGGCTGAATATTATGCATTTGCAACAACATATCCACTTGCCCTTTGATAAGCGTAAGCGGTGTGCGAAACTCGTGCGAAATATTGGTAAAGAAACGCAGTTTCGATTGATTAACTTCCTCAATATGTTCTTTTTCTTTCTTTTCGTACGAGAGCGAAGTTTCTAGCAGCAAGCGCGAACGACTGAAACGAATGTACCACGATACAATTAAAACAACTAGCAACGCATATACCAAAAACGCATACCATGCAAAATAAAACGGTGGGTAAACCCGAATATTCAAATCGGTTGACGTGAGAATTTGCTTATCGACAGGCGAAAGGGCTTGCACCACCAATTTGTATTTACCTGAACCTAAATTCATAAAATTCAGTTTGGAAATGCCCTGTGGTAATTCGGTCCATGCATCCGAAAAACCTTCGAGCCTATATCTGTAAACAGGCTGATTGGCAGGAATATAGTTGTTCGAAGCAAATTCAATGGTCAACATGGTTTGTTTGTGATTCAGTTCCACAAGTTTGGTGTAAGCCAATGATTTTTCAAGAACTCCGCTCTCATCGTTGGGTTGTACCAATTTGTTGTTTATCCACAGATTTATCAGATTCAGGTTGAATAATCGATGCGGTATGGATAAGTTTTCTTCGTTGAACGATACCATACCGTTCATGCCGGTCAGATAAATAGTGCCTTTTCGGGTCAAACACTGTCCGCCACTGTAAAGCGAGTTGAGGGGCAATCCGTTTTCGGCACTGAAATTATGAATTTTATTATTTTCAACATCGAGCATACTAAAGCCTTTGGTAGTTGAAATAATCAGATACCCAAAACGCGATTCGAGGATATTACTTATAAAATCGTTAATTAATCCATCGTGTTTCTGATCAAAATGCCGGAATGAGTCCGACTCTGGTAAATACTGATTAAGTCCGCCACCACTGGTTCCTATCCAAACACGCCCCTTGCTATCAACCATTATTTTCGAAACATTATTGAAACTCAGGCTGGTAGAATCCTTGCCATCAAAACGATAGGTTTTAATAGTTTTATTTATAAGATTGTATTTAAACACTCCGTTAAATCCGGCAACCCACATATTTCCCACTTTATCTATCTTTACATCTTGAATGTAATTAATCAACTTATGTAACTTTTCGGAAAATAAGCTGTATTTTTTTGTTACTCTATCAAACAAAAACAAACCTCCATGCGTGCCAACTACCAGATTATTACCGTATGGTATAATGGAACTTAGAATGTCAGTTTGTGCCCATTCGGGCTTAATTTTGTTGTAGGCTGTAAAAAATCCGGTTTTGGTATTCAGCACACAAACACCACCCAGATGCGTTGCAAGCCATAATTGACTGTGTTGCTGATCGTAATAAGCTGCTTTAATGTTTTCGGACGTTAATCCATCAGCAATACCAAAAGTTTTATACGAATTGTTTTTTTTATTGTAATAAATCAAACCATTGCCCTCGGAACAGAGGTAAAGATTTTCCATTTCATCTTCCACAATGTTACTGATAATGGGGAAAGGTTTGTTGCGGAAAACGCCATCCTGCAAAGTGTGTTGTGTGTAAAAATTAATGTCGGGATTAAAATAATTAATACCACCAAAATACGTCCCAACCCATATAGTTCCCTGATTATCTTTGAGTAAAGCCCAAACCGATTCGTTCGAAAGTTGACGGCTGTTTTGCCCTTCCGAATTGTAATGTTTGAATTGACCAGTACCTGCAACCAGACAGTCAAGTCCTTTTTTTGTACCTATCCACATCGACCCATTATTGTCTTCGCACACCACACGCACGAAATTTGACGAAACCGAGCTTTCGGAATTTTTAGCGTTGTAGACGTAGTTCGTTAGTGTACCTGAACGATCCATTTTGAACAAGCCTTTTTCCCATGTCGAAATCCAGATGTTTTTTTTACTATCTTCGAATAAGTGCGACACCTGACTGCAATCGGGTAGGAGTGAGCGTACTTTTTTGTTTTGGTCAATCACAAAAACACCCGACGATAGTGAACCCAAAATAATACGTTGGTCGGCTGTTTCTAAAATTTTTTCGATAGGAGATGCACATTGATTTACAGTACAATATATTTTTTTTACGCCATCTTTATAACTGTAAAGTTTGTTTCCTTCCGTAATCCATAAATTCTGAATTCCGTAATACATTCCACTTATACCTTTTCGTTGAATGCTTTTGAGCGAGGATGTGTTTAGCGTGTATTCATTCACACCGTTTTGCGTACGAATATACACATGACCATTTTTGTCGCCACAAACGGTGAGTATCAGGTTTTCGCCAAGTGAGTTTGTATCGTTAGGTTCGGGGCGTAATATCTGCATTCCGTTTCCGTTGTAACGGTTCAGCCCTTCGCGCGTGGCATACCACATAGCACCAAGTTCATCCTGGTAAATATTGTTTACCGATAGTTGCGATAGCCCCTGTTCAATACCAATTTTGGAAAAATAAATATCGTTGGAAGAAAATGAATAGATAGAACAGAAAATAACTGCTAATATTATCTGTATTTTTTTAATTTCCATAATCGCATTTTTATTTTTCATTTCAACTGTTGTTGCCAATCTTATTTATTTCACCGGATCATACCCGCTTCCGCCCCAAGGATGGCAGCTTGAAATTCGTTTAACAGCCATCCATCCACCTTTAAAAATGCCATGTTTCATTACCGCTTCTACCGTATATTGTGAGCAAGTAGGGGTATATCGGCAGGTGGAATGCAGAAGTGGCGAAATACTATAACGGTAAAAATATACCGGAAGTAATGCAATATGACGAATGAGTCTTTTCAATTACGAATTTACCATTAACCATTAATAATTAAGCATTATATCTTTTCTGCAATTTGACTAAGTGCCTTCTCCATTTTTCGGTTTAAAGTAGAGTAATCTACTTCACTATCGGCTACATAATTAAATGCTATTTGCAACGTAAGTTCTTTTTCTGTCGCTTTAGTTATTAAACTATTTTTATTGAGTCGATAGGTTTCGCGCATAAGTCGTTTAATACGGTTGCGGTCAACAGCTTTTTTAAATCTCTTTTTGGGTACACTAATTAATACTTTAACGGGCTCTTGTGCAACTTCAGCGTTAATACTATACACCACACGCAAAGGATAAACTATAAATGCTTTTCCTTGAGCGTATAGTTTTGCTATGCGTATTTCACCGCATAAATGTTCCTTTTTGGAAAATGTAAATATTGAAGTCATTTATTTATAGTGTCAAAATGCCAAAGACAAAAGAACCTTAATGTTTTTAATGAAATAGGTACAAAAAGAATCCCAAAAGTACAGAAAATGTTCGATACTTTTGGGATTCAATTATTTTTTTTCGACTACAGTCTATTTTTTATTAATCTTTACGTATTCTTTTAAGTAAAGTTCAAGTGCTTTTGTCATCGAAGGTGCTTCAGGTGTAGGTGCTTGAAAATCAACATTAAGTCCTACGTTTTTAGCAGCTTGTAAGGTGGTGGCTCCAAAACATCCAATTTTAATTTCACCTTGATTAAACTCAGGGAAATTTTTCATCAACGAAGCAATACCCATTGGACTGAAAAACATCAGCATATCGTAATTGAATTCTTCATCTGGCCCAAAATCATTGCTTACTGTACGATACATAATGGCTTTATCGTACTTTGCTTTCATTTTGTCGAGTGCTGCAATAGTTTCTTCGTTTTGCACATCCGATGTGATAAGCAAGTATTTTTCGGCAGTGTGTTTGTTTATCACAGTTACCAAATCGGCCATTTTACCTGTGTTACCATAAAACACTTTACGTTTACGATAATGGATATAATGCTGTAAATATACAGCTACAGATTCAGTCACACAAAAATACTTCATTGTTTCGGGAATTGTAATGCGCATCTCTTCGCATAAGCGAAAAAAGTGATCAATTCCGTGACGAGCATTGAAAATAATGGCCGTATAATCAAGGATTGAAATTTTTTGAGTGCGAAAATCACGTGCAATTACGGGCTCAACTTTTATAAATTGGCGAAAGTCTATTTTGAAACCATACTTTTCACTCAGGTCAAAATAGGGCGATTTCTCAGATGTCGGCTGTGGTTGCGAAACCAGTATCTTCTTTATTTTCAAAGCAGTAAGTTAAATAATTATTGAATCTGTGTTAAATGTCGAAATGCCTGAACTAAAATTAAAACAGGCAAAATTTCGAGGGTGCAAAGATACAATATTATATACAAAGAATCTACAATTTTATGCAAAAAAAACTGAATGAATTTTATCATCAATAATATCAGCGCAATTATCAAAATTATTTGACCACAAATTTCGAAAAAATGTGCCGAAAAACTAGATATATATAGTTTTAAAAATATTAAAATGTAAAAAACAATGGAGACAAACGACATGACATTTAAATAACTATCGAAAATCATTTTCATATATGCTTTTTCAACAAAAACAAATTCGAGCACTTTTGCAAGAAGGTATTTTATTAGGAAAAATGAAATTAAGGCAGCTGTAAAATACATGTAGATTACAAAATCGAAACGCGTACCATTTTGATAATATACTAGATATCCATAAAGTGGTATGACTATAAATGTTATAAGGATATTGTAAAATTTTTGTTCAAAATTATCGATTGAAGTCTTGCTAAAAATGCTTGAACGCTCTTTAGCGATAAAAAACGTTTTAATAATATCCAAAGGCGGTGTCATGGAGCGAATTACAGATAAAACAAATAAGCCAAATACAGTTAAAAGCACCAAAAAAACCCAATTTTGATCGGATGGTGCTCCTATAGGAAGTTCACCTTGAAAGCCACTTAAGCTATGACGTAAAATTGAATCGGCACGAGCCGAGGCAATAGAGTCGAACCGAGCAATAGAATCGGCTCTTAAAATTGAATCGCTATGCTGAATGGAATCCAACGCTAACTGCGCTGAATCTTTGAATGTATTTATGGAATCCAGTACCGGCATTATTTAAATCTTTAAAACCTTATAACCTTACGAACTTTAT
>CAYXQZ010000075.1:0-7181 GCA_964466415.1 uncultured Paludibacter sp. | reverse complement strand
ATCCAGTACCGGCATTATTTAAATCTTTAAAACCTTATAACCTTACGAACTTTATGAACCTTATAACCTTATAACTTTACAAACTAAATAGCTGCAAATTTTCGAACACTTTCGTCCCATAATGGAGCATTGAGTATGGCAGGTAAAACCTCTTCGGCACTCGCTACAACCGTCCAAATGTCGCGATGTAAATCACGCATGAAATTTTGCTCAATAGCTCTGTTCAACATCTCAATCAATGGATCGTAATAGCCATCAATGTTGACAATAATAATTGGTTTGGTAAAAATACCCAGCTGCTTCCAGGTAATTACTTCGAGCAATTCCTCAAAAGTTCCACAACCGCCAGGCAGAGCAACTGCAGCATCGGACATAAAAGCCATTTTTTCTTTACGCTCGTGCATGGTTTCGGTTATAATGAGCTCTGTAAGACCATTGTGATCCCATTCCTGTTCGCACATAAACTGTGGTATAACACCCGTAACTCTTCCTCCTGCAGCAAGCATTGTGTCAGCTATTCGCCCCATTAAACCAACTGATCCACCGCCATAAACTAACTGTAAATTATTGTCCGATAGTATTTTGCCTAATTTCTCGGCTGCATCGAAATAAATTGGATTAATTTGAGAGCTCGAAGCACAGTAAACACAAATATATTGCATAAATAAAAAATTATTGACTTTAAAAATGCAAAAATACAGTTTCTTTCCGTATTTTTGACCATCAAATTTTAAAAACCCCGAAAATGATTTTAGTTACCGGTGCCACCGGATTGGTTGGCGGACATCTACTTTGGCATTTATTACAACAAAATATTACTATTTCGGCTACCAAACGCAGTACAAGTGACCTGGAATCACTTCGAAAGATATTCAGTTTTTATACGCCTCATGCCGATGCTTTTTTGCGAAGGATTCAGTGGAGGATTGCCGATGTGTGTGACAAAAAATCGATTGATGAAGCACTCGAGGGTATTGAAACTGTTTACCATTGTGCAGCAGTTGTTTCGCTAAGTAATGGAGGCAACGAAATGATAAACACTAATGTGGAGGGGACTGCAAATATTGTAAACGCAGCTTTAAATAACAAGGTGAAACGCTTTTGTTTTGTTAGTTCCATAGCTGCTTGTGGTCAAACTTATGGTGTTGATTTGATTGATGAAAATACTGAACTTGTCAATATTCAAAGTCGCTCGGCGTATTCGCGTAGCAAATACTTTTCGGAACAAGAAGTGTGGAAAGGAATACACGCTGGATTGAATGCGGTTATTGTAAATCCGGGTGTAATTTTAGGTTATTCGGGTTCGGATAAAGGTAGTTCTGAACTTTTTGCACGCGTACGTAAAGGCTTGCCATTTTATACACATGGCGGTAGTGGATATATTGATGTACAGGATGTAGTAAAACTAATGATTGAACTTACAAATAGTACTATAACAGCAGAGCGTTATATATTAGTTGCAGAAAATTGTTCCAATAAAGATGTTTTAAGTTGGATGGCAGATGGATATGGCAAAAGGCGACCAACAATTGGCATTAATAAAAAGATTATGCTAGCAATTGGAGCTATTTCTGAAATTGCCGGAAAAATTTTTCCATTTACTCCCATGCTCGACCGTAGTTTAGCACAATCTGCCTCAAACCGAGCATATTATTCAAACCGAAAAATTATCGAACTTACTCAATTTCAATTCAATTCTATTGAAAAATGTATAAATGAAGTGTGTGAGTTTGATATAAAGTAATTAACATTAGAAATGCACTGATTTTTAATTTCAGCAATTTATTTTTAATTTAAATTTTTTGCTCATTCTTGCTGTGTCTGTGCAAAAAAACATTAAAATTACTATTTTCTGCAAAAAATCAGAATATTTATAACACTAATAATCAGCAAAATAACTTGATCTAACAAATAAAACTACTATTTAGTTCATTTACAATCAGCATTTAAATACAAATAAATTGTATTTTTGCACCCGAATTGCAATGTCGACATTACAAAATGAGCCAAAAAATCGAACATACAGGAATTATCACACACATCGATGGAACAAAAATTCAAGTACAGATAGTTCAACTATCAGCTTGTAGCTCTTGTCATGCTAAGGGTGCTTGTTCGGCTTCGGACATGGACGAAAAACTAATTGATGTCGAAAGCAATGATTTAACGCTCAAAATTGGCGATCAAGTACAACTTTTGGGTGAAAGCTCCATGGGGCTTTTTGCTGTACTGCTTGCCTTTGTCATTCCCTTTCTTTTAATCTTACTCAGTTTATTAATCTTACGTTCGTATACTTCTAACGAAGCGCTTTCGGGCACTATTGCGTTAGGGGTACTCGTTCCGTATTTTATAATATTGTCATTATTTAATAATAAGCTAAAAAACAAGTTGAAGTTTACGGTTGAAAAACTGTAGAGACGAGGCATGCCACGTCTGTACAATTTTTTCTATCCGTTTTTAATAAATATCAAAATGAATATTATTGTTATTGCGTTAATCACATTGGGAGTAATAGCTGCTGTATCGGCAGTGATTCTCTTTTTTGTTGCCAAAAAATTTCATGTATTCGAAGATCCTCGTATCGACGAAGTGGAAGCAGCACTTCCCGCTGCAAATTGTGGCGGTTGCGGATTTCCAGGTTGTAGAGGTTTTGCAAATGCTTGCGTTAGTGCCGATACGCTCGACAAATTAAACTGTCCGGTAGGTGGCAACGAAACCATGAAAAAAGTAGCCGACATTCTTGGCAAAGTAGCTGTCGAAACTGCTCCAACATTAGCTGTGGTTCGTTGTGGTGGTACTTGCGACCATCGTCCGCGCACCAGCGATTACGATGGTGTAAAACATTGTTTTATTGCTCACAACCTTTATAGTGGCGAATCGGGCTGCTCGTATGGCTGTTTAGGCTTGGGCGACTGTGAAGTTTCATGCGAATTTGATGCTATACATATTAATCCCGTAACAAAACTTCCTGAAGTTGACGAAGAAAAATGTACATCATGTGGCGCATGCGTTAAAGCTTGTCCAAAATTGCTGATAGAGTTACGTAAAAAAGGACCAAAATCACGTAGAATATATGTAAGTTGTCGCAACGAAGAGCGTGGCCCAATTGCCAAAAAGAACTGCGAGGTAAGTTGTATTGCGTGTACCAAATGCGAAAAAGTTTGTCCGCACGAAGCCATTACAATTAGTAATAATTTGGCATTTATACACGACGATAAATGTAAACTTTGCAGGAAATGCGTAGAGGTTTGCCCTACAAATGCCATAGTGGAACTTAATTTTCCACCTCGTAAAGTAAAAGAAGAGCCCCTAACCCCTAAAGGGGAATTGGTTTCTTAATTTCTTTCAATTTTCAAACTCTCAAATTTTCAAATTCTTAAATAATTATTCCCCTTTTAGGGGTTAGGGGCAGATATGAAAACATTCAGAATGGGTGGTATACACCCGAAAGAAAATAAATTTTCGGCCGGAAAAAAGATTATAGTTGCCGAATTACCTAAACAGGTAGTTATTCCATTGTCGCATTACATTGGTACGCCTAGCGAAGCCGTAGTTAAAAAAGGCGATTTGGTTAAAGCCGGACAATTGATTGGAAAAGCCAATGGCTTTATTTCGGCCAATGTACATTCTTCAGTTTCAGGTAAAGTTAGTAAAGTTGACGTACAACTCGACGCTACAGGTTACCGTCGTCCCGCCGTATTTATTGATGTAGAAGGCGACGAATGGCTCGAAGGAATTGATTGTTGCAGCGAGTTGATACGCGAATGCTCACTTTCGACCGAAGAAATTAAAAAACGCATTCAGGATGCTGGTATTGTAGGACTTGGTGGTGCTACATTCCCTGCACACGTTAAATTAAGTCCGCCTCCGGGCAAAAAAGCCGAATGTTTGATTATCAATGCGGTAGAATGTGAGTCGTACCTCACAAACGACCATGCTCTTATGCTCGAAAAAGGCGAGGAAATTATGGTCGGCATCAGCATTACGATGAAAGTTTTGGATGTAAAAAAAGCATACATTGGTATTGAAAATAATAAACCTGATGCTATTGACCATTTAGGCAAATTAGCAAAAAACTATCCTGGCGTTGAAATAGTTCCATTGAAAGTTCGCTATCCACAAGGTGGTGAAAAACAGCTGATTGATGCTGTTATTCGCCGTCAGGTTCCAAGTGGTCGTATTCCGATTGAAGTAGGTGCTGTGGTTCAAAACGTTGGAACAATTTTCGCTATTTACGAAGCCGTTCAGAAAATCAAACCAATGGTGGAGCGTGTGATTACCGTTACAGGAAAATCAGCACCAAATCCAGGAAATTATTGGGTTCGCGTTGGAACAATGTTGTCGGAAATAGCCGAAGTTTCGGGTGGAGTACCCGCCGATACCGGAAAAATTGTAGGTGGTGGCCCCATGATGGGACGTTCATTTATGACACTTGATGTGCCTACAGCCAAAGGAAGTGCTGGTATTTTGTATATTAAGCGCGAAGAAGCACTTCGAAAACCCATTAAAAACTGCATACGTTGTACCAAATGCGTTACAGTTTGCCCAATGGGATTAGAGCCATTCCTGCTTATGAATCAGAGCGAACGCAATATGTGGCCAGAAATGGAAGCTAATAGAACTATGGATTGCATCGAATGCGGTAGTTGTAGTTATACTTGTCCTTCGAATCGCCCATTGCTCGATTATATTCGTTTTGGAAAAACAACAGTAGGAGGAATAATTCGCAGTAGAGTTGCAGCAAAATAAATTTATTTTATGGAAAAACTAATCATATCACCGGCACCACACATACATGGTGGCGATTCAGTTTCGAAAAACATGACAGGTGTAATCATAGCGCTTGTACCTGCGTTGTTGGTCGGACTTTACTTTTTCGGTTTGGGAGCATTAATCGTAACACTGACCGCAGTAGTTTCGTGTGTAGCATTCGAATACTTAATTCAACGTTACATTTTAAAAACAGAAACTTCTATTTTGGATGGCTCTGCCGCCTTAACGGGTTTATTGCTGGCTATGAATTTACCTTCAAATTTACCATTGTGGATTATTATTATTGGTTCATTAGTGGCGATTGGAATTGGGAAAATGACTTACGGCGGTTTAGGAAATAACCCTTTTAACCCAGCATTAATTGGACGCGTATTTTTGCTTATTTCATTTCCAGTACAAATGACATCGTGGCCATTACCTGTACCAATGAATGGAAGTTATTTAGATGCCGAAACCGGCGCAACTGCTTTAGCCATGATGAAAAGTCATTTTGGTGATTTACCATCAACATTAGATTTGTTTTTGGGTAAAATGGGTGGTTCCATTGGTGAGGTTTCGGCTTTGGCATTGTTAGCTGGTTTAATTTATTTGTTAGCTAAAAAAATTATCAGCTGGCATATACCGGTGAGCATTTTAGTAACCGTATTTATATTTACTGGGATTTTGAATTTAGTAAATCCTGAATTATATGCTTCGCCTGTATTACACTTATTATCAGGAGGTTTAATGCTTGGAGCCATTTTTATGGCTACCGATTATGTTACTTCACCCATGAATCCGCGAGGTATGTTGGTTTATGGAGTAGGTATTGGAGTTATTACCGTAGTTGTTCGTGTATTTGGAGCATATCCCGAAGGCGTTTCGTTCGCCATATTGATTATGAATGCATTTACGCCCCTTATTAATACATACATTAAGCCAAAACGTTTTGGTGAAAAAGCGAAATGATGTGGTGATGTGATGATGTCAAACTGTCTAAAGTCAAAGGTCTAAAGTCTTTTGACATTCGACTTTTGACTTTATAAACCTTATGAACTTTACGAACTTTACAAACTAAAATATGGCACAATTAGAATCAAGTTTTAAAAATATGGTGTTGGTACTATCGGGGATAGCTCTGTTTGCTGCTGGCACATTGGCTTCGATGTACGAGTTTACAAAAGCTCCAATTGCTGCATCGAAAGTGGCCAAACAACAAAATGCAATAAAAGAAGTACTTCCTGCATTCGACCACCTAGGTGAGCCAGTAAAAATTGCTGATGGCAACGAGAATATGGTGGTACACAAAGCATTCGATGCAAAAAATGAGTTTGTGGGTGCAGCAGTTGAAACATCGTCGAACAATGGTTTTGCTGGCAAAATAGTAATAATGGTTGGGTTTGATAAAGAGGGAAATATAGTCAACTATTCGGTATTGGAACAAAAGGAAACCCCCGGATTGGGAACCAAAATGGTTGATTGGTTTAAAACCGACAAAGGAAACCAAAGTATTATCGGGAAAAATCCTGCTATTGCCAACCTCACCGTAAGCAAAGATGGAGGCGAAGTAGATGCAATTACAGCATCAACCATCTCGTCACGAGCATTTTTATTTTCGGTACGTAATGCTTATCATGCGTTTGTATCAAATAAAGATGAAGTTGTAGCTTCGGTAAAGGACTCAATTCAAATCAATTAATTAAACTAGGAAAACAACATGAGTAAAAATTCAAATCTGAAAGTATTCCTGAATGGATTTATTAACGAAAACCCTACTTTCGTTCTTATTTTGGGAATGTGTCCTACGCTGGCAACTACTTCGTCGGCAATTAATGGCTTAAGTATGGGATTGGCAACAACATTTGTATTGTTAGGCTCAAATCTGGTAATTTCATTGCTTAAAAATATCATTCCTGACAATGTCCGTATTCCGGCTTATGTTGTGGTTATCGCAACCTTTGTATCGGTGGTAGAAATGAGCATGCAAGCTTATTTACCGGCCTTGTATGATAGTTTGGGGATATTTATTCCACTTATTGTAGTTAACTGTATTGTACTGGGACGTGCCGAAGCATTCGCTGCCAAAAACTCCGTTTTAAAATCGTCGCTCGATGGTTTAGGTATGGGGCTTGGTTTTTCGATGGCATTAACCATGCTCGGAACAATTCGTGAAGTTCTTGGAACTGGTAAAGCATTTGGATTTACGCTATTTCCAGATCAATACGGCATGTTGATTTTTGTACTTGCTCCAGGGGCATTTATAGCTTTGGGCTATTTAATAGCTGTAATGAGTAAGTTGAAAAAGGCTTAATGATGTGATAATATGATGATGAGGAGATAGAATGAAAATTGTAAATAGTAAATGAAAAACTAATAAATAAAAAAGATATGACTTATATATTAATTTTTATCAGTGCTGTATTTGTGAA
>CAYXQZ010000074.1:0-14329 GCA_964466415.1 uncultured Paludibacter sp. | reverse complement strand
AGAAGAAACACAAAATACTTCAATAAAATTACAGCATTAATCGTATCTTAATCTAATATTAATTTCAACATGATATATTTGCACAATCATTCGGGTTTTAAAAAGAACAGAAATGGTTTGTATTAGAATTTAATTCATAAAAGAAATTAAGATGGAAATTTTGAACAGTAAAAAAGGTTTATTGATTGCCAATATGTTTGTTGCAGCGACTTTACCAACTCTTTCACAGCAAAAGCCCAATGTCATAATATTACTTACCGATGACCAAGGGTTTGGTGATTTTTCGTGCAATGGAAATCCAATTCTAAAAACACCAAACCTTGATAAGCTTCACGACGAGAGTGTCAGCTTTAGTAATTTCCATGTGGCATCGGTAAGTACACCCACACGTGGACAACTACTGACAGGAATGGATGCCATGCACAACAAAGCTTGTATGGTTCCTGCGGGGCGGAACCTAATGCAAAGAGATATTCCAACTATGCCAAAGATTTTCAAAGATAATGGGTATCAAACAGGGATATTTGGTAAATGGCATTTGGGTGATAACTATCCGGATAGACCTATGGATAGAGGATTTGATAAATGTGTTTGGTTCAAAGGTTGGGGACTGGCTTCGGAAGCGGAATACGATAATGACTATTATAAAGTACGATACCTTGATGGTACTAAACAAAAATTATCTGATAAATATTGTACCGATTTCTGGTTCGATGAAGCTATTAGCTGGATGAGCGATATGAATAAAAAGAGGCAGCCCTTTTTTACCTATCTATCTACAAACACGCCACACGGTCCATTCTTCGCGCCCGAAGAGGATTATAACTTCTATAAACAACAAGGATTAGATAATAATACTGCTGCATTTTTTGGAATGATTAAGAATATCGATAGTAATATGGATAAGCTCAATCGGTGGCTCGTGAAAAATGGATTGAAAGAGAATACCATAGTAGTTGTGATGAACGATAATGGAGGTACCGGAGGGTTGAAAATTTATAATGCCAATATGCGGGGAGGAAAAGGGGTCAATTATGATGGCGGACATAGAGCTGTATGCTTCTTTAGATGGCCGGATGGTAAAATTGGGAAAGCAAGAACGATAGAGGAGGCAACTCAGATTCAGGATTTGTTACCTACTTTTATCGATATGATTGGGATGAAGCAACCCGCTAAAGCTCAATTTGATGGTACAAGCCTAAAACCATTATTGAAAAATACCAAGAATAGTTTTGACGACAGAATGTTTGTAGTTCAATATGGAGGAAGAGACAAGCCGACTAAAGGCGATGGCTGTGTGGTTTGGAAATCGTGGCGCTTGGTTAATGGAAAAGAGTTGTACGATGTAAGTACAGACCCGAGTCAGAAAAAGAATGTGGCAACTGCAAATACTGTTATTTATGATAAAATGAAAAACCATTATGACCAATGGTGGACTAAACTTGCCGGAGGAGTGGATGAGCTAATTCCGGTTGTGATTGGTTCAAAGTTTGAAAATCCTGTTACACTTACCTGCAATAACTGGCTGGGTGTTGATGTGGACAATCGATCAAGAGTGGCCGAGGCAGCAGGTGCGCCGCATGGAGGTACCTTTTTCATCGATGTTGCTCAGGCAGGAAATTATACAGTAAAGCTGAGTCGATGGCCTTTTCATTTAAACAGAGCATTAACGCTTGCTGGACCTGAACAGGCTATTGGGGGAACTAAGCTTGTGCCTGGGAAAGCACTTGCTATTGCTAAAGGAAGTGTAGTACTCAATCAAGCTGCGCCAATTGACGTAAATTCAGTAGCTGACGCCAAATACATTGAGCTTGAGATGAAATTAGCAAAAGGTAAAAACCACTTTCAAGCTTGGTTTTCAGATAATGCAGGTAACGCATTATGTGGTGCGTATTATGTAAGTTTTGAGAAAAAAAATAATTAAAGAATAGATATGGGAATAAACATCAACCGAAAGTTACTAATTGTTTTAGTAATCAACCAGCTTGTTACTATTTTCGCATTCAGTCAATTGAATAAACGTGCATTTATGTATCAAAATCCGATAATTAGTAAAGATATTCCTGCCATTCGCGACCCTCAGATTATTCCTTACGATGGTGGATATTATTTAATTGGTAGTGCACCTCCGTTTTGGGGATCTCGAAATGGAGATGATTTATCGCCTGGCGTGAAAATGTGGCGCTCGAAAGATTTACTTCATTGGACTTTTCATAAAATATTAATTGACAGTAAAGATGTGCCTGAAGGAGCTTGGTATCGTGAGAAATTTTGGGCACCTGAAATTCACAAGAAGGGTAAAAAATATTATATGACTTTTAATTGTCAGGATTTGAGCGGTAAAACGATATACAAAAGTATGAATGTCGGCGTGGCAGTCTCTGATATAATAGACGGTCCTTACAAAATTGTGACTACAGAAAAACCGATATGGTCAAATGCAAATGATGGAAGTTTGTTTACAGACAATGATGGTCGTACCTACCTTTTTGTCTCTGATATATCGGGTTGCGAAGTGGATTTAGAAAAAATGGAGCTTATCGGAGAAAAGAAGAAACTAATTAATCGCGAACCGGGGAAATGGGATGCCGGAATTATCGAAGGTCCTATGGTTTTCAAACGAAATGGGACTTACTACTTGTTGTACTCTTCAAACACAAGAGGATACGAAATAGGGTATGCTATGGCAAAAAGCCCATTGGGTCCGTACACTAAGGGAGCAAATAGTCCTTTCTATGGCGCTCAGAATAAGAGTAATCCAAAATTCAATGGCGACCCCCAAAGTCCGTATTTAGGCTGTGGACATAATACCATTTTTAAAGGACCTGATGGACGGGATTGGATTTGTTGTCATGTGGAACTTCCTTATGATGATAAAAACCCCGACCACCGGTACAAAGACTTTTTTCCTAATGGAACAAAAGGCGCTAAACTAAAAGGTCCCTACCGGGTTGAGTTTTTGGGTATAGATCCTTTTTGGATAGACAAAAATGGCGATTTACACAGTAATCAACCCAGTTATACCAAGCAGACAGTCACTTGGTAGTATTTCAGTTATTTAGAAAAAATGTATAACATATAAGCAAAATATTAAAATGAAAATTAGAATCACACTTGCCACATTATTCTCATTGGTAGTTTTGTTCTCTTTTGGACAAGGCGTAAAATTTTCTCGCGATATGGCACCGGCCGAAGGTTGGGTAAAAGCACCTGAAAAACCCTACAGGGAAGAAATTTGCATAAATGGCTATTGGGAGTTCCAACCACTGAAAGTACCGGGTAATTGGAAAAGAGACCTTGGTGTACCACCAGAACTGACTATCCCTGAAGACAGTAAATGGGAGAAAGTAAAAATAAAAATACCTTCACCATGGAATGCTAATTCGATACTACACGACAAAACAGGTGGTGGTATGGATAGTCGTACTTATCCTTCGTATCCCGAAAGTTGGAATAGCGCCAAGATGGGCTGGTTGAGAAAAAAAGTAACTATTCCAGAGTCATGGAAAGGGAAAACAATCTCACTACGTTTGCAGGCAGTAGCAGGAGATTGCCGTATCATGGTGAATAATAAGGAAATTGCTCAGCAGTTTGAAAACGCATTACCCAATGAGTATGACATTACCGAAGCCATAGAATGGGGAAAAGAAAATGAAATTTTATTGGGAATCCGTGATGCTAAATTAAATAATCTGAAAGGGAAATATGGTTCTATTACCTATCCTACAGGTAGTTTTTGGCTAATGGATGCTATTGGTGTTTGGCAGGATGTGTTTGTGTTAGCAAAACCGAATGTACATATTACCGATATATTCTTTCAGCCTCAAGTGAAACAGGATGTTTTGTTGGTAGATGTGGAGCTTGTTAATAATAGCGGTAAGAAACAAGAGGTTCAGGTACAATTGCCGATTTATGAATGGATTAATAAAACAGACCTCTCTAAGCAGAATATGCTAATGGCTCCGGAAATTTCGTGGTCATTGGGTGAAGAGGCAATGAAATTGTCGTCGGTAAAAGTAGTTTTAGAACCAAATCAGAAGAAGAACATTACCCTTAAAGCCGATGTAAAAGGAAGATTGAAAAAGTGGGAACTTTGGACACGAGGCAATCCTAATCTCTATGCAGGGGTTGCTCAATTGCAAACAGGCAAAAATACGATTGATAAATACTATCAACGCTTTGGATGGCGCGATATTAAGATTGAGAATGGTCACGTAATGCTCAATGGTAGAAGAGAACAGTTGATGCACGAAGGATGGCACTTTACGGGTATCCCAACACTAACAAGAAGATATGTTTGGGCGTGGTACACCATCGCAAAAGATGCACACGTCAATCTGGTTCGACCACATGCAATGCCTTATCCTTCGTTTTTCTACGATATGGCAGATGAGATGGGAATGTTGTTGATGGACGAGAGCGGTATTTTTGGTAGCCATGTCGGGTTCAACTACGAATCAGACTTGTTTTGGGAACGTAATCAGAAACATATAGAAAGTTTAGTTCGCAGAGATCGAAATCACCCTTCCGTCATGGGCTGGAGTGTGTCCAACGAAGTTCGTTGCGTATTGGTTTGGCAAGCTAAAAACGACCCTGATTTTCAACAAAAAATTTACGACAAGATATTTGATTTAACCAAAATAGCCCGTAGTTTAGACCCAACCCGTGATTGGGTGCAGAGCGATGGAGATAAAGATTTGGATGGCAGACTTGGTGTATATACCATTCATACCGGAGGAGCTTATAGCGATGTAATCCCAAAAAATAAACCATGGGGAGTAACAGAAGGGGGAAGTTCATATTATGGAAAGGCCGGATATTACGAACCATTTGTTGGCGACAGATCATACCGCAGTTTCAACGACCGTATGGATGGATTAGCCATTGAAGATTATAACCTTATCAGAACATTACGAAAAGATAGTGCCGATGTTTTAAACGTTTGGAATTTGGTTTGGCATGGATTAAAACCACTGCCTTTAGGATTAAAAAATCCGGCAGCCAAAGTTTTAAAACTAACCGATGGTGTTTTATTTGAACCTTATGTAGAAGGCAAACCAGGCATTCAACCTGAGCGTATTGCCCCATACTCATTGACCGTAAATCCGGGATACGATTCATCACTTCCATTATTAAATCCGTACCCGCTTTATACGGCCATGCAATCGGCCATGTCACCCAATGGCTCTCTGGCTTGCAAATGGGATCAACGTGACAAACAGATGAATGAAATAAAAGCACCAGAAATAAATAACCCGATTGATCAGGTTGGCTTTGTAGGAGACAAACAAGCTCGTATTTATTCAAACTTAAAATCGATAGGTGTGCCTGTGGTGGAATCCGATAAATTAAATAAATTCCTAATTATTGATGTAACGACGATAGATGAAAAATCAATAGAGGATGTAAAAAAGGAAGCAGACAAGGTGATTAACAATGGTGGAACTGTATTATTGGTCGGTTTAAACCCAGAAAAAGCTAAAATTGTTAATCAGATTTTGCCAACAGCCGTACAGTGCGTACCCGATAAAGCTTCTTCGTTAATTCCAAATTTGAATGACCAGAGAGCTGCATCCATATCCTATAAAGAACTCTATTTTGCCGAAGACGCGGTGAACAAAACCATTTGCAATTATACATTGAAAGGTGATTTTATTGATAAAGGGATTACCTTGTTATTCCGCAATAATACAGAATGGCTACGTTGGATAACAGGTGGTGAATACTCAAAAACAATCAGTGTTTATCGTTCCGAACTTGAAAACAAACAAACACCTGTTTTGGCAGAATACAAGGAGGGGAAAGGTAATTATTTGGTTTCTACTATTGAATTGGAGGGCATTAGCGCCAGCCATGTAAATATGTATATCAAACTGTTTAAGAACATTGGTTTGAAACTCAATGCAAAGCAAGACTTAACTGTTTCGGCTTTTTCTGGAAAAGTCTTGGTTCGTGCGCTGTCATTGGGTCGTTTTGGTAGTGACGATTTGGCAACCACACTTTCAACAAAATACATTCCCGAGGAAACTGTAAAACCCAAGCAAAATACAAAAGAGGCCGGAATGCCCTGGAAAATGGTAACTAATGTTGGAGATGACTTGTTTATTTTCAAAAAAATGGCTCAAGCGGGTCCCGAAACGGTTTTTGCTACCTATTTCAGTTACTGGGTATTTTCACCTGTCGATTTGAGTGATTTGTTGAATTCGGGTCCAGACTTACCACAGGTTACCCTTCAGATAATCGTAAATAGCGATGCAAAGGTATTGATGAATGGAAGACCTTTAAAAGTGACAAAAGCCGATAAAGATGATAGCCGAAAAAGAATAACGTACAACAGCATTCCTTTAAGACAAGGATGGAATCAATTTCTGATAAAAGCGGTAAGCGATTCATTTGCACAGCCAAATCAAGGAAGTATTCGTGTAACAATGGAAAGCAACAATAAAACTTTTGATGAGCAACTTAAATCTGCGATAGAGAATTGAGAATCCGAAATTAAAAAAATGACCAAAAATATTCATTGAATAAAAAATTGTATATGAGATTCAAAAAATATCTATTGAGCATCATGGTAATCTTTTTTGTTGGAGGCGTACATTCAAAAGGTAATATATTAAATATCTCTGTGTCAAAACAATCTATTGAGAATCGTTTGTCAGAATTTGTACCACAACGTAATCTTATTCGTACGGGAGAGAAAGAACCACAAAAGTGGTTTTTTAAAACATCGGCGCCTGAGTTGAATTGGATTACGGATGCTAATAACAACCAAACCTGGCAAACAGGTGACTTCCCGATAGGAAACACAACAATATCTGGTGTAAAATGTAGAACAAAATGGTCGGATGGTAATCTTTGGGTGCGCAGAAAATACCATCAGCAAGGAGGCAGCCCGAACAAAATTGTTTTGCGTATTGCACACACGGGTTCGGCAAGGGTTTTAGTGAATGGAAAAGAAATCTATCAATCTGATTTGCCAACCAAGGGCTATGTGAATATTGAACCAAAGAATAAAGAAACATTCAAGGATTTTGACAATATAGTGACTGTAGAATTGATAGGTGGCAAAAAGAACTTTTTTGATATGGGTTTGATTGGGTTTATTAATCCTGTTCCAATCGAAATACCCGCTATGCCTACTGCAAATGATATTGTTCGTCATTTGCATCCTATCATGGATATTTCAATTCGTGATTTTGCGATTACTAAAGGTCATGATGGTGCGTATTATGTGACTGGAACTAGTGGATATCCTGATTTTTGGATTGGAAACGATGGAAGTATTCCTGTTTATCGTTCTTTAGATTTAAAGAAATGGGAGTTTCTCGGGAATGTCTGGTCATTTAAAGAGGCACCGGATTGGTTGAAGGAGAAGGCAAAAGGAAACATGAATAAAATTTCACTCTGGGCTCCTGAAATACATTATATTGATGGAAATTATTATATTGTTTATTCAACAAATGCGCAATTCATTGGATTGTTGAAAAGTACTACCGGAAAACCACAGGGACCCTATAAAGACTTTCTGAACAGACAATTGACTAACTACATCGACCCATCATTGTTTCGGGATACCGACAAAAAAACCTATCTAATCTATAAGAACATGTATATTGCTTTGATGAAAAGTGACATGTCTGATTTGGCTGAAACTCCTCGTGTTTTAAAAACAAAGGAGGGAGGTTATATCGGTTTTGAGGGTATTTCGATGTTTAAAAATGGTTCAACTTATTTTATCACTTGCGCTGAGAACATTAATGAATTTGGATATTCAAGTATTGTGGGTTCAGCGGAGAACCCTTATGGACCATATAGTTCACCATATCTCGCTATTCCACATGGCGGACACAATAATTATATTCAATCCAAAGAGGGAAAATGGTATGCAACCATGTTTGGTTTCGATAGCAATTCTCCTTTTTACGAGCAACCGGGTATAGTACCCATGGAGGTGAATCAAAAAGGATATTTTCAGCCTTTGGGGACAAAAGATGAGACAGTAATGAAGCAAAAACAGTTGATTCCGAATGGAAAATTAGGTTTTCCCTGGTTCATGACAGATAAGGTACAAAGTAAGGATTGGTTTAAAAATGATTCAACTTTTCAATTCACTCAGAATGGATATTTGGCTTACGGTGAGGATTCTGCATCTTTTGCAGCAAATACAAATGGTAAGGTTGGTGACTTCTACTTGCGAAAAACGTTTGAAGTAAGTTTCGATAAAATATCATTACTGACATTAACGTACAAGTTCAAAGGTCAGGCATCGTTTTATTTGAATGGCCTGAATGTCGGTGAAAATATTAAATGCAGTGGTAAATTACAATGTTTCAGTCTCTCGGGAGCAGTTCTAAAAAGTATGCACAAAGGTCAGAATGTTTTCTCTATAGAGCTTAAAACTGATAATCCTTCAAACATAGAATTCGGGCTTCAGGCTTGGGTAAGAGAAATGTATTGAACGGAATTAAATTGCCACAATCTAAATTAACAAATGTATGATGATGAAAAATATATCTACTAAAATATCGTATTCTCAGTTCATCGTATTTGTTGCTATTATTCTCTTTACATTTTGCAATCTGAGTTCTGGAAAGACTCCAAATCAGTACAGAAACCCAGTCATTAAAGGAGACTTTCCGGATCCTTCTATTATTAGGGTGGGAAATACCTATTTTGCCACAGGTACAAGTTTTGATTTTGCACCCAATTATCCTATTTATGAATCGAAAGATTTAGTCAACTGGAAACAAATTGGTGCAGTTTTTCAACAACCACCAAAGTGGGCTTCGGATGATTTTTGGGCACCGGAACTTTATTATGAGGATGGCGTTTTTTATGTCTATTATACCACAAAACGGAAAGACAATCGGGTAGCCTGTATCGGAGTTGCCACTACAAAGGATATCCGAAAAGGATTTACTGATCAGGGTATTATCATTGAATGGGGCGAAGAAGCTATAGATGCTTTTGTTTTTAGAGACGATGATGGAAAACGCTATATCTGCTGGAAAGCCTATGGTTTGACAAAAGGGCGGGAGATCGAAATTTTAGCATCGGAATTGAGTTCTGATGGACTACATTTGGCTGGCGAAACTTTTACCCTAACCGACCACAGCAAAGGCTGGAAAGGTGCAGGTGATGAGGGACATTGCTTGATGAAGCATAATGGTTTTTATTATCTTTTCTATTCAGTAGGAGGTTGTTGCGACAATAAATGTGATTATCGGGTGATGGTCGCACGTTCAAAAAACCTGAAAAATGGTTGGGAACAATTTCAGGGAAATCCGATATTGGAAGGTGGTAGCACATGGAAATGTTCTGGACATGGCACACTGGTTGACACTCCCGATAAACGTTATTTTTATTTGTATCATGCTTATAATGGTGTTGATTTCGAATATATTGGTCGTCAGGGAATGCTCGATGAAGTAGTTTGGAACAATGAAACTGGATGGCCCTATTTCAAAACAGGGAAAAATCCTTCGGTATCTTCGGAAGTTCCATTTAAAAATACAATTCAAACGAAAGTATCAATTTGGGAAGATGATTTCTCAACCAATAAGAATCTTGATTCTTGGGAATGGGATGTCAATTCTCCTAAACCTTTGATAAAAATGGATAAGGGCTATTTAATAATTAGCAACAACCAAAAAGCAACAACATTTGTCGGTTTACGACCACAATCAGGTGATTATGAATTAACCACTCTGATTATACCAAATCAAACACATTCAGGAATAGGAATTTACAGCAATCAGCAGAACCATATTGCATTTGTAATAAGTCAATCGGAGTTAATACTTTACAAAGTCAGTAAAGGGGTAAAAGAAATTTTATCCGTACAAAGTATTAAGAATCTCAAATCTGTTTTGTTGAAATATGAAGCTATTAATGGTAGATATTTGAGGTTTTATTGGTCGGAGAATGGGACTGACTGGAACGCTGTTTTAGTAAATAATACAGTAACAATTGATGGAACTTTTGTAGCTCAATGGGGATATTCGCCAAGAATCGGTTTTATAGTGGAAGGGGAGTCAAAAGCCAAATTCTCAAAAATCACGATACTTTATGATAGCAAATTACCCAATAAATAACAGATAAAAAGTAACTTTTAAAAATCAAATAAATGAAAACACAATTGTATCATAGAACACTATTTTTGTTTCTACTTTTAATAGTCTTTAATTTAAGCCATGCCTCCATTAAACTTCCGGCTATTGTTGGCGATAATATGGTATTGCAACGTGATGTCAAAGTAAATATTTGGGGCTGGGCAACCAAAGGCTCAGAAATACAGGTTAATTTTAATGCTAAAACTTATAAAACGATTACTGATGCTTCCGGCAAATGGAGTACGAAATTAGATGCAACTAAAGCCGGTGGTCCCTACAATATGACAATAAAAGGTGATGGGAGTGAGTTATCTATCCAAAATATTTTAATGGGTGAAGTCTGGATTTGTTCCGGTCAGTCGAACATGGAATATCAACTCAGAGCCGAGCGTTTTAAGGCCAAATATGCTCCTGAAATTGCTAATTCTACAAACGAAAATATTCGGCAGTTTTCTGTGGAGAAAGCGGTGTCGGCAGACCCTATGAACGATTGCATAAGCAGTGGTTGGAAGGCTGCAAATCCTGATAATGTTCTCGAATTCAGCGCGATTGGCTATTTCTTTGGTCTTGAATTATACAAACAACAAAATGTTCCTATTGGATTAAT
This sequence comes from uncultured Paludibacter sp., assembly GCA_964466415.1. Lineage (GTDB taxonomy): Bacteria > Bacteroidota > Bacteroidia > Bacteroidales > Paludibacteraceae > Paludibacter. The sequence continues at coordinate 3,610 of CAYXQZ010000074.1, read as the reverse complement.
TCGTAGCAGTTGGGGTGGTACTAAAGCTGAAGCTTGGACAAGTATAGAAGGCTTAAAGGAATTTCCGCAATTTAATACAGACATCAATGTATTAAAAGACCCGGTAAAGTTGGAACAAAAACGAGTGGATTTTCGGAAAAACTGGAAAAACTGGGATAACCGACTGCAAAAAGAAGATAAAGGATATGTTTCGGGAAAAGCCGAATGGGCAGGTAATATCGACGAAAATGGATGGACTGTAATTTCTGAACCGGACTTTGTAAGTAAATTTGGGTTTACGGATAAAACGGGTTCGTTCTGGTTTAGAAAAACAATAGTTTTGACCGAAGAAATGACAAAATTGGATGCAGCAATTGTGCTTGGGAGAATGGACGATGCCGACTCTACTTACTTCAATGGCCAGTGGATAGGAACAACGGATGGATACAACAATCGCAACTACAAGGTTCCTGCTAAGTTTCTGAAAGTGGGTGAAAATACAATTGCAGTACGTATCGTGAATTTTGGAGGCAGGGGTGGTCTTTTTCCGGAAGATAAAAGATCTTTCAAATCTAGAGAAAAGGAAATGGTAATTTCGGGAGATTGGAAATTCAAGCCCGGAGCGGTTATTCCTCCAAAACCCGGCGAATATAATGTGCAAAATTTAGCTACTTCACTTTACAATGGAATGGTTAGTCCACTACTTCCTTTTACCATAAAAGGTGTTGTGTGGTATCAGGGTGAGAGTAATTCCGACCGTTCCGAAGAATATAAAACACTATTTCCTGCTATGATAAGTGATTGGCGTACTAAGTTCAACCAAGGTAATTTTCCATTTATTTTCATGCAATTGGCAGCTTTTGAATCAAATGCAAAACAAGACTGGCCTGAACTTCGGGAGGCACAATTAATGACTTTGTCGAAAGTTCCCAATACCGGAATGGCAGTAGGGATTGACATTGGCGAACCTAAAGATATACATCCAATTTACAAAAAAGAAGCGGGTTCTCGTTTGGCGTTGGCAGCGATGAAAGTGGCATACAAAGATGATAAACAGGTTACTTCTGGACCGATTTATAAGTCGATGAAAGTGCTTGGAGAAAAAGTCATTATCACTTTCGACAACCTTGGTTCGGGTCTTGAAGCAAAAAACGGGGAATTGAAGCAATTTACAATTGCGGATGAAAGTAAGAATTTTGTAGTTGCAAAAGCCGAAATTGTAGGTAATACAGTTGTGGTTTCAGCAAAGGGGGTCTCTAAGCCTATTGCTGTTCGTTATGCTTATTCAAGTTATCCTGAAGGCTGCAATTTATACAACAAAGAAGGATTGCCTGCTTCACCGTTCAGAACAGACAACTGGCCGGGCATTACTACGGGAAAAGTAAATCAGACGAATTAATGAATTTGAAAATTAAATCACAGTGTTATTTTTAACAAATGAAAAAAGTATCTTATTCTAATGTATTGTTTATTAGTGCTTTTGGCTCTTTGCACACCGCTTCAGTAGCACAAAAAATAACTCGTCCAAATATTGTTATTATTTTGGCCGATGATATGGGGCATGGTGATTTAAGTTGTACCGGTAGTGATACCCCAACACCCAATATTGATAAAATATTTGATCAAGGTGTGCGATTCAGTAATTTTATGACTTGTAATGTGAGCAGTCCAACCCGCGGCGGAATGTTGACAGGTATCAATCCATTACGAATTGGTCAGGCTCCCGAAGTTGGTGGTGATTTAGACCCAAAACTCCCGAATATCGGAAATTATTTTCAGAAGGAGGGCTACAAAACCGGACTCTTTGGAAAGTGGCACAACAGCGAATCGCCCTTGCGCAAAAAAGATGCAATCACTGTTAATCAATATGGTTTCGACAGCTTTGTTGGTTTTTATGCCGGTGGTATTGATTATTTTTCGAAGGCTTGGACAGGCTGGTATCATGACGATAAACAGGTGGAAGATGAAATGGATTATTCTACCGATTTGATTTCGAAATATGCGATTGACTTTATGACCAAAAGTCAAAGTGAAAATCGACCATATCTCTGCTATGTGCCTTTCAATGCGGTACATACACCGCTGAATGTTACCGAAGAAGCATTGAAAAGAGTTCCGGCAACTATTCGTGATAAAGTTTTAAAAATGAGGTCAATGCATGATTATAGGGTTGTTTCGTTAGACGATGCACCTCCATTTTTGAAATTCAATGCCCAAAAATATAAAGATGAAACATGGTTACAAAAAGTAGAGCCTCTTTCGCCGGAGGAAAAGGCGATGCTTTATTCTGCCGTAAAAATTTCACTCGACGACAATGTAGGTAAAATTATGGATTACCTCAAAAAAACTAAACAGTTGGAAAATACAATTGTGCTGTTCTTTTGTGATAATGGTGGTGTTCCTGTTTTTGGAAATAATACTCCTTTCAGAGGTTATAAACACACGATGTACGAAGGTGGAATTCACTCAGCCGCAGCAATGATGATACCCAAATCAGTATTGCCCACCGCAGTAAAAGATGTGTCCAATATGTGTGGTTACTTGGATGTGTTTCCCACTTTATCATCATTGACCAAAAGCAAACAAGCAATGCCAAAGAATCTGGATGGTATATCGTTGGTTGAGAACATTAAGGGTATTGCCAAACCGCAAACTGAACGATTCTTTTATTGGATATGGAGGGATCATGATGTGCTTCGTTCCGATAAATGGAAATTATTCAGATATTTCAACAAGGTTGAATTATATGATATGGTGAATGATATCAGTGAAACAAAAAATGTTTCAGTTTCGAATCCCGAAGTAGTAAAGCAAATGTTGAAACAGATTGAAATAGAATGTAGTAAAATGAGTGTTGCAACCACTCATTTACCACTACCTATTGTTGCCCAAAAACCGAATCCGTCAGGCAATGCATTGATGATAGAATTAGAAAACAATTCAGCGGTTGATTCTAAAAAGCAGACACTTTTCTTGTTTGGTAAGGAGTTTAAAGTGTTTCCGGACACCTATATAGAGTACTATATAAAAGTGGATACCGAAGCAAAACTTTCATTCTGTTACCTGACACCTTTAAAGGCGAATGTGTCTGTTTTTACAGGCGCTCTTGGAGTCGATCAGACTGGTAAGTTACTCCAATCGCCAACAGTATTTGATAATAATTGGAAGCATATTGCCGTTGGTTTAAGCTCTTTTGCTCCAACTAAATTAGCTCAATTTGGCATTACTTATAAATTCAATGGAGCAGGAAAAGCGATTGTTTATATAGATAATATTGTAATCAAGAACTTAAAAAGAGAAATAGTTCAAGAAATTTTTATCGACACATTTAATAAAAATGCATTTAAAGCCAAGAATATTTCTATTGCAGAAGTACCAATAATCAAGTAATCTAACAATTGGAAATGTTTAATTTATATGATCGGGGTTTATAATCCCGGCTATTTTCTTTACAAATACATTCTAAATAAATTGTTTATTAGTTTTTCTACAATTTAATTCAAAATAGGGCAGTAATTAATCAAATATTAATGTCGAATTAATAATCAGAATATACTTTTGCTTCCAAAACACACTTAATCTAGTTTTCTTTTAAAATTGGTGAAAATGAATTTCAAACAAGTATCAATCG
>CAYXQZ010000073.1:0-14439 GCA_964466415.1 uncultured Paludibacter sp. | reverse complement strand
CACCACACGATAGGCAGCAGCTGGTTTCACTCAGTTGTGTGTAACGTTCGTTAATTGCAGTATTGCCCCCAGCCCCTAAAGGGGAGCTGAAGTTAGCTCCTTCTTTTTTCATTATTTAATATATTTCAAAATTTACTGTTGTATTTGTTATTACTAATATCTCTTGTTCCCCTTTAGGGGTTAGGGGCAGTTTTTTGGTTTGACGCTGCAAAGTTAGAATAATATATTTAAATTACAATAGTATCACTAATTATTTTTTTAAAATTAGTGCTTTGTACTAAGAAATGTGATATAAGCAGACTTAATAAATTCTGATTATTTCAACTTTTTGCATCCATTGAGCAATCATTTTTTGTATATGAGCGAATTTTGAAAGTTAAAAATAATTAATTATATTGTTTCTGAAATTTATTGAAAAACAAGTTAAGTATCATAAATACAATAAAATACAGTTGTGTTGCAATGTCTGCATAGCAAATTTAATCTAATTTTGGCAGGTGTTTTTTTAGCAGTATTTATAGCCGATAATTTAAAAAAAAGTAGTTCCTTTGCAGCGTTTTTTTGAGCTTTAAATTCAAAAATAAATTATGAGTAGTCTTTCCCTCTTTTTAGTAGTATTCCTCACAGGAATTGTTTTAGTTGTTGCCGGTCTCGGAATAGCGTTGCTTCTAGCCCCCCAGTCTTTTAATTTTCAAAAAGGAGAACCGTATGAATGTGGTATACCCACTCATGGAACTTCGTGGATGCAGTTTAAGTCAGGATATTACCTGTACGCAATTTTGTATCTGATGTTTGATGTGGAGACTATCTTCCTTTTTCCTTGGTCAACAATTGTTCGTGAGTTGGGCTATCAGGGGTTATATAGCATATTGTTTTTCATCGTAATTTTAGGTTTAGGTCTTGCCTATGCTTGGAAGAAAAATGTATTAAAATGGAACTAAAGAATATCAACATACAGAATATTCCTACTGAGGAATTTAACGATAACGAATATCTCGAAAATTACATTAAAGAGCTCGAAGCCAATGGTGTGAATGTTATTCTCAGCAAATTGGACGAGATGATAAATTGGGGACGTTCCAATTCAATTTGGCCATTGATTTACGCAACGAGCTGTTGCGGTATTGAGTTTATGTCTACAGCCTGTGCGCACCACGACATTGCCCGTTTTGGAATGGAAGTTACGCGTAACAGTCCTCGTCAGGCCGATTTAATGATAGTAGCTGGCACTATGGTGCACAAAATGGCACCACTTATTAAACGTGTGTACGACCAAATGGCTGAACCTAAATATGTATTGGCCATGGGTGCTTGTGCTATTTCGGGTGGTCCGTTTGTAAATTCGTATCATGTAGTAAATGGAGTTGACTTAATTATTCCAGTTGATGTATATGTTCCGGGCTGCCCTCCTCGTCCGGAATCTTTATTTTATGGACTTATGCAATTGCAACGTAAGATTAAAGTAGAGCAGTTTTTGGGAAATAAACAACGGTAAGAATGAAAGACAAAAGACAAAGGTCAAAGGTCAAAGGTCGAAAGACAAAGGACAAAATACAAGACTTTTGACATTAGACTTTCGACATTAGACATTCAAGAAAAAATGGAAAACATAAAAAAGCTAATATTAAGCACAGTAGCTGATGCAGTTATTGAACAAAAGCAAAAACTGACGGTGACAGTTGCGTGGGATAAATTGCATTTATTGGCAAAAACCTTACGTGATAACGCTGAACTTCCGTTCGATATGCTTGTGTTTTTGACAGGTGTTGACCGAGGCGAAGAACTCGGAGTAAACTACCTACTTTCGTCATCAACAGATGTATCAAAAGAAATTGTACTAAAAACAGGTACGCTCGACCGCGATAATCCATTGCTTTATTCAGTTACTGATTTATACGAAACAGCTCACTTCAACGAACGCGAAGTATATGCATTGTTGGGCATACGGTTTATCAATAACCCAGATATGCGCAAGTTTTTCTTGAATGCCGACTGGAATGGTTATCCGCTTCGCAAAGATTACGATGCTAATCCAGAATTAAATCCACTTTCGCTTGTAAGTGTTGATATGGACGATACGGCTCCACGCATTATGGAAGTGGATGGCAAATTGGTTGAAGATAAAGTGGACGTTTTTGAAGAAGATTCCTACATTATCAATATTGGTCCTCAACATCCATCAACACATGGTGTTATGCATTTTCGCACCGCTTTGGATGGTGAAATTGTAAAAAAGATTGATGTTCACAGTGGTTATATTCACCGCGGCATCGAAAAACTAAGCGAAGCACTCACTTATCCTCAAATACTTCATTTCACCGACCGCTTGGATTATCTGTCGGCTAACATTAACCGTCATGGGTTGTGTATGGCAGTGGAAAAAGCAGCCGAATTGGAAGTTCCTGAACGTGCACAATACATTCGTACTATTATGGACGAATTGAATCGTGTTGATTCGCACTGCTTGGCTTGGGCCTGTCAGACCAACGACCTTGGCGCAACAACCGCCTTTATTTACGGTATGCGTGAGCGCGAAATTATTTTGGATATTTTTGATAAAACCTGTGGTGGACGATTGATTATCAATCAAAATGTGGTTGGTGGTGTGATGTTCGATATATATAATGAGTTTCAAAAGGATGTGAAGGCTTTTGTAATTTACATGCGCGAAAAGCTGAAAGAATACGATCGCTTTTTCTCTCACAACGTGATTGCACTTGGTCGTATGATAAAAATTGGTGTTTTATCGCCACAAGATGCTGTTTCGTATGCAGTTACAGGCCCGGCAGGACGTGCTTCGGGCTGGTCGTGCGACATTCGTAAACATATACCATACGCACTTTACGACAAAGTAGATTTCAAAGAAATTATTCGTACCGAAGGTGATTCGTATGCACGATACTTGAATCGCTTGGACGAAATTGAAGAATCATTGCATATTATTGAGCAATTGATTGATAATATACCCGAAGGCGATATTTGCGCCAAAACAAAAGCCATTATCAAACTACCCGAAGGCGAATACTATTCACGTGTGGAAGCTTGTAGAGGCGAATTTGGCGTGTTTATCGAAAGTCGTGGCGAAAAATTCCCTTATCGTTTGAAATTCCGTTCACCATCAATGGCGCTTGTATCGGCCATGCCATTAATTTGTAAAAACGAAAAAATCTCGGACTTTATCGGTATCGGTGGTTCGATGGATTATGTAATTCCGGATATTGACCGCTAAGAAGCGTCGAAAGACAAAAGTCTAAAGTCAAAGGGCTAAGGTCAAGGAATTTAGACTATTATTTTATAAAAATGAAACAAGACTTTGGTCATTAGACCTTTGTCATTTGACAAAAATATTTATGACACAACCTTTAGAATTTACACATCTGACAAGTTGGTTGGATACAACACTGAGAGCTGCTTTGCCTGAATTTTGGGTTTTGCTTATCCAATTTGTGCTCGTAGCTGTTGTTTTGCTAGCTGCCTATGCTGTTATTGCATTGATACTAATTTATGCCGAACGAAAAATAACCGCTTTTTTTCAGGCTCGTTATGGTCCTAACCGTGTAGGTAAGTGGGGATTGCTTCAGAGTTTGGCCGATATGATTAAAATCTTATTGAAAGAGATTGTAAAAATTAATCGTTCGGACCGATTTTTATTTTTTGCAGCGCCATTTTTTATGATTGTGGCTTCGATGGCTACTTTTGGCGGAATTCCTTTTGGCAAAGGCTTGCATGCAGTTGATTTTAACATCGGTGTGCTTTATGTAATGGCTGTTTCGTCGGTTGGTATTATTGGTGTATTGCTGGCTGGTTGGTCGAGTAATAATAAATATTCCATGATTGGTGCTATGCGTAGTGGAGCTCAGTTTGTAAGTTATGAGTTATCGGCAGGTTTTGCACTTATGACTATTGTAGTATTGGCTGGAACCATGCAGTTTTCGGAATTAATTGAAGGTCAGCGCTTTTGTTGGAATATATTTAACGGTCATATCTCTTCGATTATTGCCTTTGTAATTTACCTCATTTCGGGACATGCCGAAACCAACCGTGGCCCGTTTGACTTACCCGAAGCAGAATCAGAATTAACAGCAGGATATCATACCGAATATTCAGGACTTCAATTTGGATTTTATTATTTAGCTGAATACCTAAATATGTTTATTATAGCTTCCATTGCCACCACTGTGTTTTTAGGAGGATATTTACCAATTCAAGTACAAGGTTGGGATGGATTTAATGGTATCATGGATTTTATTCCATCATACTTTTGGTTTTTTGCTAAAACAGCCGTTCTTATTTTCTTAAGCTTATGGGTTCGTTGGTCGTTTCCACGTTTGCGTATCGACCAGTTATTGAATTTGGAATGGAAGTATCTTTTGCCAATAAACTTAGTAAACTTATTGGTAATGGTTCTTTTGGTTTTAACCGGATTGACGCTTAAAGATTTGTTTGGGATAATGTAATGTGCTAATATGCCAATAAATAGTAAATAGTAAATGTTTTAATTGTAAATAAAAAAGATGAGTTCAATAGGAGAATATTTTTCAGGATTATTTACCGGCATTAGTTCCTTAATGAAAGGTATGTCGGTAACATGGAAAGAGTTGTGGACACCAAAGGTAACCCAGCAATATCCTGAAAACCGTAAAACACTAGTCATTTCGGACCGATTTAGAGCTGAGTTGGTTATGCCTCACGATGAGAATAACGAACATGCATGTACTTCGTGTGGTATTTGTCAGCTTAATTGTCCGAATGGGACTATAAATATTACTTCGGAAATGATAGAGACTGCCGATGGTAAAAAGAAAAAAGTACTTGGAAAATATGTTTGGGATTTAGGAATGTGTACTTTTTGCAATTTATGCGTCGTAACTTGCCCGTCGGATGCTATAAAATTTGAAAACACATTTGAGAATGCCGTTTTTACACGCAGTAAATTGATACAAACATTAAATAAAGAAGGTTCGAAACTAAGGGATAAGAAAAAGGAACCCAAAGCAGAAGCAACGGTCTGAAGTCAAAAGTCGAAGGACTTTTCAAAAAAGTTCGGAGATATTTATTTAGACATTAGACATTAGACATACGACTTTAGACTCATAAAAGATTATGGCACAACAAATTATATTTTACGTTTTAGCAGTAATAATTACTGTTTTCTCAATACTAGCGGTAACATCAAAGCAAATAATTCGCTCAGCCACTTATTTGTTATTTGTATTGCTTGGTACAGCTGGTTTATACCTTCTGTTGGGTTACAACTATCTATTTGCAGTACAAATAGCGGTGTATGCAGGTGGTATTATGGTGCTCTTTATTTTTGCTATTTTGCTTACGAATAAGCCAGGCGAAAATGTAAAAACAGAATTACCTATTCGCCGTATTGTGGCGGGGTTAACTTCGTTGGCTGGATTGGCTTTTTGTGGTCATATAATTTATTGGAATGTAAAAAAAATAAGCGTGTTGACTGAAATGGCCGATATTACGCCACAACAACTCGGTAGGATGATGATGGGTACCGAAAAATACCAATACCTTTTGCCGTTCGAAATGATAAGTATATTATTGCTTGCATGTATTGTTGGGGCAATTATGGTAGCACGTAAAAGATAAAATTATAGAGATATGGAATTTCTTTCAAACTTTTTTTCAGGTCCAGTACCTGTCGAAGCTTACTTAGCAGTAAGTCTAATAATGTTTTTTGCGGGAGTATATGGTTTTTTAACCCGTAAAAGCATGTTGATGATACTTGTGTCCATTGAGCTAATGCTTAATGCTGCCGATATTAATTTTGTGGCTTTCAACCGCTATTTATATCCAGGTCAATTCGAAGGTTTTTATTTTACATTATTTACAATTGCTATTGCCGCTTGCGAAACGGCTGTTGCGATTGCTATTATTATCAATATCTATCGTAATTTAACGAGTGTAGAAGTAGGTAATTTAGACCAAATGAAAGAATAAGAACCCATTTACTATTTAAGTATTTACCATTTACCATTTTAAGATATGCAATATACTTTATTAATTTTAGTACTTCCATTATTGAGTTTCATATTTTTGGGACTCATGGATTCGAAGTTAAAGCCAAAAACTGCCGGACTTATTGGAACCATTGTGTTGGGTATTATAACTGCACTTTCGTATTATGCTGCTTTTGAGTATTTTACAATGTATAAAGTGGAAGGTGTGTACCAAAAAGTAATTCCTTTTGAAATGGAGTGGCTACGGTTTACCGATTTATTAAGCATAAAACTTGGAATTTTAATTGATGCAATATCCGTCATGATGTTGGTGGTTATTTCTACCGTATCGTTTATGGTCAATCTGTACAGTTTGAGTTATATGGATGGCGAAAAAGGATTTCAACGTTATTACGCTTTCTTATCGTTATTTACTTTCTCGATGTTGGGGCTAGTAGTAGCTACTAATATTTTTCAAATGTATATTTTCTGGGAGTTAGTGGGTGTTTCATCCTTCCTGTTAATCGGATTTTACTATACAAAACCATCGGCTGTGGCAGCAGCTAAAAAAGCGTTTATTGTGACCCGTTTTGCCGATTTGTTCTTTTTAATCGGTATTCTTGTTCTTTCGTTTTATACAAAAACCTTTGATTTTGGTATTCTTACGGGCGAAAATGCTATTGTTTTTGCGACAGGAGCAGGCGCTACGTTTATGGGCTTTTCGGTATTGAGTTGGGCAATGGCACTTATATTTATTGGTGGTGCTGGTAAATCGGCTATGTTTCCATTGCAAATTTGGTTGCCCGATGCTATGGAAGGTCCAACACCAGTTTCGGCATTAATTCATGCAGCTACAATGGTTGTGGCTGGTGTGTTTTTGGTAGCGCGTTTTTTTCCAGTATATTATTTCCAGACTCCGGAAGTGCTTCACGGCATTGCTTATGTGGGTGCTTTTACAGCTCTTTTTGCTGCGGTAATTGCCTGCGTGCAAACCGATATAAAACGTGTTTTGGCTTTTTCGACCATTTCGCAAATTGCATTTATGATGGTTGCTTTGGGTGTTTCGGGTTACGAAGGGCACGAAGGCACAGGATATATGGCTTCGATGTTCCATTTGTTTACACATGCCATGTTCAAAGCCTTGTTATTCCTTGGTGCAGGCTCGGTAATTCATGCTGTACATAGTAACGAAATGAAAGATATGGGTGGACTACGTAAATATATGCCTATCACTAATTGGACCTTCCTGATTGCATGTTTGGCAATTGCTGGTATACCGCCATTTTCAGGATTCTTTAGTAAGGATGAAATTCTTGCAGCCAGTTTTGAGTTTAGCCCACTTATTGGTTGGTTAATGACATTTATAGCAGCACTTACTGCATTTTATATGTTCCGTTTGTATTATAGTATATTTTGGGGTAAGGATTATGCTGTTAAAGCGGCTGCTCACGGACACGGGCACGATGATCATGGACATGGACATACACCTCACGAGTCGCCATTTGCTATGGCATTTCCATTGGTGTTTTTAGCTGCAGTAACTTGTGTTGCAGGGTTTATTCCTTTTGGCGAATTTGTAAGTGCAACGGGAGCCGATTATCACATTCATATTGATATGAAAGTTGCAATTACAAGTGTTGTAGTTGCATTAATCTCAATTTCGGTAGCTACTATCATGTACCGTAAGCCTAGTGCAACGCCCGATAAACTTGCTGCAAGCTTTTCAGGATTATTCAAAGCGGCATCAAATCGTTTCTATATTGATGAAGTGTATTTATTTATCACCCGCAAGATAGTTTTCAATAGTATCTCACGCCCAATAGCTTGGTTCGACCGTCATGTAATTGATGCCACTATGGATGGCTTTGCCAATACTACGCAATGGGTTTCAATACGAATTAAAAGTTTTCAATCTGGTCAGATTCAACAATATGCATACGTTTTTCTTTTTGGAACATTGTTGATTGCTGCACTCATACTAATATTTTAAGATATGAACTTCTTATCCATTTTTGTACTTATTCCTGTTTTGATGATGGTTGGTTTATTCGCTTCGAATAATCGCAAGCAGCTATTAACAGTTATGACAATTGGTGCTTCGCTGCTCATGATTATGTCGGCGACACTTACGTATATGTATCTTACCGAGCGTGCTGCAGGCAATGTGGCCGAAATGCTTTTTATGGCCGATACAGTTTGGTATGCTCCTTTTAATATTCATTATTCGGTAGGGGTTGATGGCATTTCAGTTGCCATGTTAATTCTATCTTCTATCATTGTATTTACAGGAGTTTTTGCTTCGTGGAAAATTGATCCGCTTCCAAAAGAATTTTTCTTGTGGTTTAGTTTGCTTTCTATAGGCGTATATGGTTTCTTTATTACTACCGATTTGTTTACCATGTTTATGTACTACGAAATAGCGCTTATTCCCATGTATTTACTCATTGGAATTTGGGGTACAGGGCGTAAGGAGTATTCCGCTATGAAGTTGACATTGATGCTTATGGGTGGTTCTGCCTTGTTATTGGTTGGTATCTTAGGAATCTATTTTAGTTCAGGTGCTACAACTATGAACTTACTCGAAATAGCGAAACTACATAACATCCCAGTTGAAATGCAGCGTTATTTCTTCCCGCTTACCTTTATGGGTTTTGGTGTGTTGGGTGCTTTGTTTCCATTCCATACTTGGTCGCCCGATGGTCATGCTTCGGCGCCTACGGCAGTTTCAATGCTTCATGCTGGCGTTTTGATGAAACTGGGTGGATATGGTGCATTTCGCGTAGCCATGTATTTAATGCCCGAAGCAGCGCACGAAATGGCTTGGATATTTTTGATACTAACTGGAATTTCGGTCGTTTATGGCGCATTTGGAGCCATTCACCAAACCGATCTGAAATATATTAATGCTTATTCGTCGGTGAGCCATTGCGGCTTGGTATTGTTTGCCATACTTATGATGAACGAAACAGCGGCTACAGGTGCCATTATGCAAATGCTTTCGCATGGTTTGATGACTGCTTTGTTTTTTGCTCTGATTGGTATGATTTACGGACGCACGCATACTCGTGATATACGACTAATGGGTGGTTTAATGAAAGTGTTGCCATTTTTGGGCGTGAGTTATGTTATTGCCGGTATGGCTTCGTTGGGTTTGCCTAGTTTGAGTGGTTTTGTGGCCGAAATGACCATTTTTGTTGGTTCGTTTCAGCATACCGATACTTTTCATCGTGTGCTTACAATTGCAGCAGTTTCGTCCATTGTAATTACGGCTGTATATATTCTGAAAGTTGTTGGTAAAATAATTTTTGGACCTATACAGGATAAACATCACGAAGAATTGACAGATGCCGTTTGGTACGAACGAGTTGCTGTAAGTGTGTTGATAGTTGCCATTTTTGCTATGGGTTCGGCTCCATTTTGGATTTCGAGTATGATTGGCGAGAGTGTGATTCCGGTAATAAGTCAGTTGGTTAAATAGAATTATATAGATAAAAAGTCACAAGTCAAAGGTCACAAGTCATTTGACTTTCGACATTAGACTTTCGACAAAAAAAGAAAAATATGGATTATAGTAGTTTTTTGCAAATGCGTGAGGAGTTTTCGCTTTTAGGAGTGATGATTTTTCTTTTGATATTTGATATTTTTGCAACGGAAAATGCGCGTAAATATTTTCAACCCTTGGCTTTGGTTTTATTTGCAGCTCACACCTTGCTTAACGTTATCCCACGCGATGCTTTCGAAGTAGCAGGTGGAATGTTTCAGTATGCGCCTATGCAGACCTATATTAAAAGTATTTTAAATATCGGAACTTTTTTGGTATTGCTGCAAGCACATAAATACCTCAATGATTTTGATAAAGGAATTAAAAAAGGCGAATTTTATTTTCTGATATTATCTACACTTTTAGGAATGTATTTAATGATTTCTTCGGGTAATTTCTTATTGTTCTTTATCGGTCTCGAAACGGCTTCAATACCAATGGCTGCGCTAGTAGCATTCGATAAAAACAATCGTAGAGCTGCCGAGGCAGGAGCTAAATACATGTTTTCTGCTGTTTTTGCATCGAGCATCTCACTATTTGGTATTTCGTTAATTTACGGTTCGTGCGGTACGGTTTATTTTAGCGATTTGGCACTTATTATGACCAATGCCAACCCATTACAAGTAATGGCATTTGTGTTTTTTGTGGTTGGTTTATTTTTCAAGATTTCATTGGTTCCTTTCCACCTGTGGACTCCCGATGTGTACGAAGGAGCTCAAACAAATGTAACTTCCTACCTTTCGGTTATATCAAAAGGTTCGGCGGTGTTTGTTTTATTTACCTTGCTGGTTAAGGTTTTTGGCAATTTGGTGGAGCAATGGCAACCTATTTTGTGGGTTGTAACGGTGATAAGCATTACCGTAGCCAATGTTTTTGCTGTTCGTCAGAAAAATCTAAAACGATTTCTCGCTTTTTCGTCTATATCGCAAGCGGGTTATATATTGCTAGCTATAATCAGTGGTACTGCTTTAGGTATGTCGTCGTTGGTTTATTATGTGTTGGTATATGTATTCTCCAATTTAGCAGCATTTGGTGTTTTATCGGTTATTGAGCAGCAAAGCGGAAAAGTACAATTGGATGATTATAACGGTCTGTATCAAACCAATCCACGCCTTAGTTTTGTAATGATGTTAGCGTTATTTTCGTTGGCAGGAATACCACCTTTTGCTGGGTTTTTTAGTAAATTCTTTGTGTTTTCAGCGGCAATAGATCAAGGTTTTTATGTGTTGGTATTTATAGCTTTGTTAAATACAATTATCTCCTTGTATTATTATTTGTTGGTCATAAAAGCTATGTTCTTAACCAAAAGCGAAAACCCAATTGAAACTGTTACAAGCGATGGCGCCATGAAATTAAGTCTTGTAATTTGTACACTTGGTATTATGGTAATTGGCTTATTCAGTGTTATTTACAATCAAATTGCTGTTTTTGGATTTGGCATTTAATTTCTGACTATTATTAAACTTAAATTCGCTTTTTAAAACTCCAATTCGCCAAAGAATTCGGGACGATGAAAATCTGGTTTCACGGTTTCAATGGCATTCCAACTTACAAAGTGCGGGCTATCAGTATCGTCGGCACATTTATAAAAGTTTGCCATTAGTTTTGCTGGTAAGTTTTCAGGGTCAATGCCCATTAAATTAAATGGTATTTCAACCGTAAGTTCCCACTCAAAATTTCCCTGCATCTCGTTAAATGCTCGTCGGCCTATAGAAGGTAAGCGCTTGATAGTTAGCATTTCGTCTTTGCTAAATACTTGTACATCGTCATTGCGCCCTTTACGGCGCGAAGCTGAACAAGTGCCAATGCAATTAAACTCAAAATTGCAATAGTATTCGCTACCCGGAACCTGACAGAAAAACTCTACACAACTGTCTTTATAAACTGGCTCCTGATCAATAGAGTAAGTTGCTTTCAGCAAATTTCCACGTACATTAAATCGGATAAATAGGCTGCTTTCGCTCCGCAGTATATGAAATTGCGTGAGCGGCTTATACGGAAACCGTTGTGCCCAGTTCACCTTTTCGACCATATCGCTTGCGCCCTCATCAATAATGAGCGGACTTAAATCCGTAAGTTCTTTTCCCGAAATCTGAGGATAATATGGAATTTGCAACTTCTTCATAAGGTTTGAATTTTTACTTTTTTTATTGATGCTATTGTTGTTAAAATTATATGTAATAATGCAGCTGATAATTCGTTAGTATTATTGTATATTTCAATTGTTGTTTATATGTAACTGTTACATTATCAGGAATATACCTTTTTTGGCTAAATCTGCTTAATTATTTGATTGCAATTATACTAAAAAAAAATCGATAGACAGCGTTTGTTTTTAAACAAATTTAAAATCACTACTGTTCACGTAGTTTGCTAAAATCGATAAATAATTGTATTTTTGATGACTTTTATAAATAGCAGTACCCGATTTAGACTAAATTTTTCGTCAAAAGATTAATGTTGATTTTAAATATGTTTCATTTTTTTCGTTCAAAAGCTTTTGTGTTTTTTTTACTATGCTGTTTGGCTGCGCTCAATGCCGAAAACAAACAGGTAGTTGCTGAAATGCAGCTCACAACCAACGATTCATTATTTAAATACAGTTATATTTATAATGATAATGCTCAGATAGTTGTGGAGACAAAGCAATTTAAAACGGCCTCTGGTTTCGAAAATCAAACTCAAAAGGAGTGGACATATCAAACGGGTTTACCTGCCTCGCAAGTGGAACGAAAATGGGAAAGTGCAGCGTGGCAAAATTCATCATCGCTTGAATATAGTTTGATTGATGCAAAATTAGTAGAAACTAATTCTGTTTTTAGTAATAATATCAAAGTCCCGATTTCGAAAACCGAAACTGAATATCTGAGTGCCAAAAAGCATATAGTGAGCATATTTACATATAACAATGGATGGGTTCCAGGCCTTAGTACACAATATTTTTATGGCACTTCAATGCTCGATTCAACCATTGTGATTCAATACAACCAAACGCCTGACGCTTTTAAAACTTATTATGCCTATAATCCGGATTCCACCTGTAATTCGGTAGTGGTTCAAAAGCGCAATCTGAAAGGTGAATGGATAAATTATTCTAAATCAACATGGTATTATAAGTCAAAAAAGATAAGTTCATTGCGAAATTACAATTGGAATACTACCAGTTTACGTTGGGTAAATGCATCCAAACTCGAATATGCATACAACGAATCGTTACAGCCTATCGAAGAGATTTATTGGTGGTGGAAAGGTGGTTTTTGGGAGCAAACATTGCGCTATGCGTACGAGTACAATTCTGGGAATCAACAATCTAAAATGCTTGTATCCATACCGCTATATCGCGATTGGCGCAATACAAACTCTGTAAATTATATACAGTCGGTCGATTCCAAAAACATGACAATTGAATCGGTTTATGGTTTTTGGGGTGGCAAAACGGGCGATAAACTTATGGCTCACATTTCGTTTCCATTCAACGACGAGATTGTTATTCAACAAGCGCAAACCATACAGCTCACGTATGCACCATTTATTGAAACTAGCTCACCAACTAGTCCTGAAAATGCCTCAACTGTAAAGGTTTACCCAAATCCGTCGCATGGAGTTTTTTATATTAGCAATATCGATGCCGCTAATTGTAGTTGGACGCTTAGTAGCCTTACAGGCAGTGTCCTTAAAAACTCAACGCACCATTTTGTAAGTTCAACAGTTGATATCAACGACCTACCCAATGGCGTTTACCTTCTCAAAATCCAATCGAATAATTTCACGCATTCGCAAAAGATAGTGAAATACTAATAGCGCATTCATTTTATCTCTCATTCATCGCCCTTTTCATAGTATCATAGTTGATATACCTGTTGAAATTCATGTCAAATTTCTGCTTGAAAAGCAGTGATAAGTAAGCTGTCCATGTCTCCTTCACCTTTCATTTTATTCCCATTTTAGGTATAAATATAAGTCAAATTTAAATAATGCATTCATAATGCATACATAATACATACCTTTATAAATAAGGTTTATATATGTGTTATATAAGTATTATATATGTATTATCTATGCTTTATCATAAAAGGGATATAAAACCGAAACTGAATGGAAATTAACAGCAGGGCGAACACCCATTAAACAAACCAAAGAAAAAAATATCATTCTCAATTAGGATTATGAATGTATAAAATCGTACTTTTTAATGGTTTGCACTGAATCAGGATTTTTATGTATATTTGCAATTCAATACACCGTAGAGACGCGGCATGCCACGTCTCTACATTTTCAAACATATTAATTAAATAGCATTCTGCTATTGTTCGCACGCTCGAAACCTGAGAAATTTCACGAAATGGAAGCCGACCATGCAACACCTTGGCACGAAGGCGGCAAAACAAGTGCTGAGAATTGCCAAATGCTTTGTAAAGACGATAACCGAAGGAAGTCGGGGAAATAGTTTTGTCCTTATTTTTAAAATTATTATTCGCCAAATATAAGTTTTTATATATAGTTTTGGAAGATTATATAATTATTATTCGCCAAATGTATGTTTATTTAGGTAGATTTGGCAGCTTATCTTAATATTATTCGCCAAATGTATGTTTTTTTAGGTAGATTTGGTAGGTTATTTACAATTTCCCAGCAGCTATAAGCGAAATTATTGTACCAACAACGCCGCAGCCGACACAAAGGTAGCAGCCAACACAAACCAACGATACGCGTTTTCGGGGAAAAGTTTCACGATTTTTATTCCCAGATAGGCTCCCAGCGCTATGGCGGGCAATAGCATTAGGTTAAAAGTAAGTGTTTGGAGGGTGATATTGTGCCAGCCCCATATTTGCAAAGGCAATTTGGATAGGTTGATAATAAAGAAAAACCAAGCCGCTGTACCAATATATTCTTTTTTGGGGAGATTTTTGGATAGTAAATATACACTCATTATGGGTCCGG
>CAYXQZ010000072.1:2948-14481 GCA_964466415.1 uncultured Paludibacter sp. | reverse complement strand
CAACAATATGCTCAAAGGCGAAGCGTTAGCTAACTTTGTAAAGCGCAGTGTGGAATTGATGTAATTGCCTCAAAAGCCAATTTTTAGAACTGAAACCGACTATCAAATTAATTTTTGATGGTCGGTTTTTTTTGTTCTAAAAGTAATACATTGAATTATATTTCAAAATTCTCTTTCTTTTCAATAATATATTCAGGGCGATTTTTGATCTCGTTAAACAAATTGCCAATATACGAACCTAAAATACCTATGCTAATTAATTGAACACCACCAAAAAACACAATTGCTGTAAATAAAGATGTCCATCCAGAATCGGCATGAGTATAACCTAGTATTTTACCTAAAACAGACCAGATTGTAAGTGAAAGTGCAATAACTACAGCAATAAAACCAAGTCCTGTTGCAATTTTTAATGGCTTTGTCGAGAAATAAAGCAATGATGTTGCAGCAAAACGAATCATTTTCGAAAATGGATATTTTGTTTCTCCAGCAAATCGAGCTTCACGTTCGTAATAAAAAGGAACTTGCTTAAATCCAACCCAACTTACTAATCCTCGAATGTATTTTCCCTTTTCATTTAACCTATTAAACTCACGAATGATACTGCTATCAATTAGTCTGAAGTCTCCGGTATCAACAGGGAGTTTAATTTCTGAAAAGAAGTTGATTAGTCTATAAAAAAATTTTGCAGTTAATTTTTTGAAAAATCCTTCACCTTTTCGCGATTTTCGAACGCAGTATACAACTTGGGCATTGGAATCAACCATGGTTTTAATCATATCGGGGATTAACTCAGGTGGATCTTGCAGATCTGCATCAATAATAACAGCCATATCTGCAGAGCAATTATTTATTCCTGCTGTTACTGCTTTTTGATGTCCAAAGTTACGGGAGAATGAAATTACTTTTACGCGTTGATCCTTACTCGCAATTTCGGTTAACTTTTTCGAAGTTAAATCTGTACTTCCATCGTTAATGAAAATAATTTCAGAATCAAACTCAATTTTTGAGAGTGTATGTTTTAACCTATTGTATGTTGTTTCAATTACAGCTTCTTCGTTGAAACATGGAACTATTATACTAAGTGATTTTTTCATTTGATGTCAGTTTTGAAAGTAACTTTTTTGTTGAGAGTGAAATTTATGATGGTGTAAAATATCATTGATAGAATTTGACAAATAAATGGTTCAATAGATGTGTAATTTATTAAAATGTAAAGCATACCCAACTGAATAAGATATGAAATGCCAAAAACAACAACAAATTTTACAAGTGTTACACTCACTTTCGACTTGTTGCTAAATGTCCAAATTTTGTTGAAAAAATAGCTGTTCAAAACTCCAAACACATAACCTGCAATGTTTGCAAGATAGTGCGAAGATGAAAAAATATTTACAAATATCCAAATTGTTAGAAGCGTAATAATTGTATTAATTACGCCAACGAATGAGAATTTAATAAATTGGCCAGTGAAATTGACTTTATTCATTATGATTCATTGTTTTCTTTTTCTGGCTTTTTAATTAGTTCAATTTTAATTTTTTTCAACGTTAAGTATATAACCCCGGCATAAATAATAAAAGCTGGCCAATGTGGAATTAACTCTCTAAATCTTGTACAACTCACATAAGCGTAGAAAGATACAAACAAAATGCTAATTGGAATACGTATGTTTTGTTTAAACCAAAAAATAAATATAAATGCAAGAACATCGCCCAAATATAAATACCTTTCGTGCATTCCTGGCAAAATAAAAGGACAGACAATGACACTTAAAAACCCAATTAAAATTAATGTGTCATTGTTTAGATTTATATTTAGTTTTTTTATGTAGAGTCCAGCCCAAAGAGTCAAGACAGATGTTAGAAGCATCCCAGCAAACTTAAAAGTTTTGTAGTCAAGATTCTCAATGAATATATATATGTTTGGCATAAACATGGTGAGTGATTGATAATAATCAGATTGATTCATATAAATACTTAATAGGTCTACTAAATCACGTCCAGACAACCATGCTGGTAATACCGAAAAAAAGTAAATTACAGGTATTGCAAAAAAGTAGTACCACTTTGTTTTTCCTGTTAATAAGAGTATAAAATAATATGGCAAAATGAAAATTGCTTGAATTTTAAATGCTATTCCTATTGATAACATTATTACAGATAATAGTTGTCGGTTTACTAAACTGTAAAAAACACCAGCAGTGACAAAAGTAGCATAAATAACATCACATTGTCCCCAGAATGAACTATTTATTAGGATTGTTGGAATTAATGGTAGTATAGCCACTGAAATTAGGAAAACAATTTTGTTGTTATGTTTTAAAAAAAGTATTTTACCAACGTAAAATGCAAGTATGAATTCAAAAATGATTGAAACTAATTTTATTAAATATAATGAGTTTAAACCAGTTTTGGCGATTAGGATAAGTATGTAAATATATGCAGGGCTATAATTATTGAAATTATATTTTAAAGATGAAAAATATCCATGTTCAGTAATGAAATGAATCCATGGATTAAGAAATACCGTATAATCGCCCGATTGAAAAGGGATGAACAATAATTTAATAACTAAACCAATTAGTATAATAGCAAAAAAGAATATTGGTTTTTTATTTAATAATTCATTAATTATGTTGTAAACAAGCTTCTTAGATGCCAGACTTAAACTAGTTAATGTGTCAGTAAATTTCATTTCGGTGTGCTATATTTCGAACTTAATAATAAAATACTATAGGGCAAAGCCAACGTAAAATACGATACGTCAACTACTGAATCGCTAAAAAAGTTAGCTTCAGGGAAATGTGAGAGTCGAACCAATTGATTAAAAAGGATAAATAGGAATATGAAGATTGATGCTGTGGCAAAAAATTGTTCTATTGTTTTCCAATTTAGCGACATAACAATTCCAATAAAAACCATCATCAACATTATCCTAAAATCGCCATTGTAAGTTTGCGACATAAATGGATTACGTGAGAAGAAAACCCAGTTTTCGGTATCCCAAAATATAAAAGGTAGAAACGCAAAAATGGCTATAGATAATGTCGAAATAGGGAAAATTATTTTTTGCTTAATTGGTAATTTTAAATAAGGTTGAAAGTAGAAAAGTGCTAGAGGTAATATTGCTGTAAAGCGTGTAGCAGCTATAAATCCACAAATCAAAATTGAAACGAATAAGTTGTTTGATAAACTTTTGTTGTTTTTTGAATACCACAGAATTATCATCATTACCAAAAGGGCATTACTTAAACCGTCGCTACGTACTAATATCTCCCACCAATATGCTGGAGAAACTAGTAGTAAGATAATGACTAAAAGTGCTTTTCGATACGATTCAAAGTAATTGTAAATAGCATAAGAAAATAGGCATAAAAAGAAAATAATACTGATACCCACATCTTTCAACAAATAAAAAGGTAGATTAATAAGATGCCAAATAGGAAATGGTGAGGCGAAATTTGTGTCGCTTACGTGCGTATGAGTACCGTATGGATAAATTCCAGCAAAAACACTATCCCAAAAAAACGAAAGTGCTGACCAACGATCTACTCTTATTGTATAAGGGTCTATAAGTATAAGTGAAATTGCAATTAATGCAACTGTTAGTGAGATAATAGAAAAGTAAATATATTTAAGAAGAATTTCTGAAAGTAGCTTTGAGAATTTTCTATAAATCCATAGTCCCAAAAAAAGAAATACGGTGTAACCTAAAAATACGATAAATGGATTTATATCGTATCGGGGCATGTATTTAAATATAAATATTGCATTAATGATTATAAAAATCAAAATCTGAATATAGGAATTTGCGATAATTTTTGACCAAAGAATTTTCATGTTTAATAACTATTTTAATCTATCTTGATAACTTTGCGATTTTTATTTAAAAACTTTTTCTCAAGAAGATGCCATGATAAAAGTCCAGAAATCAATACAGAACTTATTATTAATGAGAAAGAAGTGATTGTGCTAACTGATTTAAATAATCCAAAATGAACAGCTACCTGAATTAGAGGCAAATGAAATATGTAAATTCCGTACGATATGTCGCCATATTTTGCAAAAGTATTCAATTTTTTGAAATTAAATGCAACAGTGAAAATAATAATTGATAGAGCAATTGGCTTAAGAAACTCAACATCGAAATAAGACTCAAAAACGAAAATCAAAACTCCTAATACAAATAATTTTAAATTGTATTTTTTAAAAAAGTCATTGTAATAATAACATGCAATTCCTGAAACAAAATAAGACATAAAGCCTGGTAGTTGATTTGCCAGTTCTCCGTAAAATCCTGAATTTGAAATTCCGTTTAAATAAGAGAATGATAGTTTGTAAATAATTGAGAGAACATAGATAGAAATAAAAAGTATATATTTCTTTTTAAATCTATTGGTCAAAAATACAATTAATGGAACACATAAATAAAATAGCACTTCTATTTTAAGAGTCCATAGTGCACCGTTAACAGCACAAAAATCATTATTGATAGTAAATACGCCAGGCAAGCATGGTTGCAGAAAATTCAAAAAAACGAGATTAGTAGCTAAGTATTTGTATAGTCCTGAGCTTGTAAAGTATTCATACAGAGAATATGAACTTGTGAACGATAATAGAAGTGCAGATGCCAAAATCACAAATATATAGGCCGGAAGTAATCTAGATGCTCTTTTTAAGATATAATCCTTAATTGATTTTGAGTGAATGTAACTATTCGTTATAAGAAATCCGCTAATAATAAAAAAACCAGTTACAGATGTGAATGCGTTAAAGAAATGTTGAAATTTTTGTATGTCAGCAATTCTAGAAACACCTATAAAATGAGAAATCACAACATTAAATGCTAGGTAAAATCGCAAAAAGTCAAAATTGTTATTTCTCATAGTCGGCGTTCAAAACATTCTTAATGATTATTTTAATTAATAACCATGATTTTTGTAATCGCACTTTGAGTTCCGTCCTGATTGGCACAAATAACTAAATAGATTCCAGTGCTAACTTTATTGCCATTAATGTTTTTGCCATTCCAGGTTGCAATACCACCATTTGATGTGGTTTGACAAATTAGATTGCCATTTAAATCGGTAATTTTTACTTGA
The DNA here is from genome assembly GCA_964466415.1 of uncultured Paludibacter sp. Taxonomy (GTDB): domain Bacteria; phylum Bacteroidota; class Bacteroidia; order Bacteroidales; family Paludibacteraceae; genus Paludibacter. The sequence continues at coordinate 9,377 of CAYXQZ010000072.1, read as the reverse complement.
GTGTCTTTTACAAGTCCAGTAATGGTTATTATGCCGTTATAGTCTTCACGAACAGGATTTGGATAGGCATGTACATTTGTAAATGTTTCACTAGCATCAACCGCATTACTTTGATACGAAACTAATCCGCTGCTTGTGCCAAAAAACACTTCGCCTGTAATTGGGTTAATTGCAATTGACATAATATCATTCGATAATAATGGGCTATTTGTTTCGGTAAAATGCTGCAACGTTTCTTGCCCATTTTCCGACATTAAATATACGCCTGAATTTTCGGTGCCAAGCCATTTTCGATTAGCTCCATCAATAGCTATTGCTTTAACTTTATCACTTTGAAGCAGGTAGTCAGCTAATCCAGTACCATCGCTGCGAGGTATTTTTACTCGGGAACATGTGTAATCAGAATCAAATGCTTTATTTGTATTATAAAAAAGTAGTGGTCCTTCATCTGTGCCACACCATACCACTCCATTATGGTCTTGAGCTAAACAATAAAAAAGTGCTGGTGAAATTTTTCCTCCTTCGTTATCAGTGTCATTGAAACTTTCGATAAATCTTTTACTATCATCATTCATGTTGTCAAGTGTTCCTTTATCGTCGAAAATTAATAAACCTGGAGTATAGCGCGAGCAATTAACCCATTTCTGGTTAGCATTTTGATTTGAAATTAAAATACTTTTCATGTTTGGTAAACTTCTTGCTTCCTGATAATTATAATTCACCCAATTGCCATCTTTTTTCAAAACATGAATACCTTCAGGTGAATTTGAATTTAATGCCCATAAATTTCCAATTGCATCAAATTTTATCCCATCGGTCATGTGGTACATTCTGTCGTTGCCAAGTTCTTTCAATCCACTATTGGTAGAATTATGCCATTTTACAAGTGTTGTGTCTCTAAATTCGTATAATCCAGATGAGTAGCTTGTAGCAAAATAATGATTTGAGTCGAATGGGTCAACTGCAATTGATACAAAGTCGACACATTTATACCCTGTCTTTTTTTCTATTTTTTTATTGTCAATATTTACCCATTTATCATTCCCAAACTTTTTTTCATCAAAAATCATTACATGTGCAGGGTTTTCGTAAAATCTTTCCCAAACGCCTCCTGGCACCACAAATAGTTTTTCGCCAGCAAAAGTCATACTCCACGGACTGTTTACAGCAGGACCAAGTGGTTTGTAGAATTTTGGTTTTGCGCCTGTAGTGTTCGATAATGATACCACGCCTTTTGAATTAGCAGCCATAAAATAAGTGTCGTTTTCGGCATCATAAGTTACGTCTTTAACTTCACCAAGGTTTTCTACTAGCTTTGTATTAAGTGCTTCATCCACAAAATACATAGCTTGTTCGGAGCTATAGATAATTAATTTTTTGTCCGAAAAACTCACGTTTTGTGCTGATATATTTGTAAGGATATCCTGCCAACCATTTGATGTGCTAAAACTATATAATTTATCGCCTCTGTGCAATATTAGCTTGCCAGCAAAACTCGATATCTTTTTAAAATCGCCACTGCCAGGCAATGATGAAAATGTAGACCAGTATTCAAAATTAACCAAATTTGGCTCGTTAATATTGGCTTTGTAAATTGCATTTTGAGTCAAGGCATAAAGTTGATCACCCAATATGGCGGTGCTAAGGATTTTAATTTCGGAACCATTGGGGCCAATATAATACGTGTCAGCTACTTCGTTTTTTTTGGTGTTCATTACTATTATCCCAAATTCGCACGAAAGGTAAGCTTTGTCGGGAGTAAAAGTTACGTGATTTATCGTTTTTTTTAAGCTTAGCGGTTTGTTATACAAATCAGGAACATTAATAATCCCACCACTGCTCATCATATCAATGTTGCCATTTTTATACATAATGAGCAATTTCTTGCTGTATTTATCGTAATCAATACGCACAATTCCGGCATCGTTCAAGCCATTCATTTTGCTGTAATACTCCATGCAACCGTCATTATCAACACAATCGGCTTCTTTGTCAATTGAAAACAAAGACCCATCGCTCAATGCAAATATTTTATTTTCGGTTTGTGTTACTTGGCTAATAGCATTATAAGCAAAATGTGTACGCCATTTTCCCATGGCTAATTGTGCGTTTGCATTCCAAGCTGTAAGCAAAATAAGTAATGATATTATAGTTTTCTTCATGTTTGATGTGTGTGAGTATTTCCGACAAATAAATAACTCATTTTTAGTGGAATTATTTTATATTCGTACTAATTTTCGGTGTTTTTTTGAAGGTATTCAGTAAGTTTTATTACTGCCAATGCTCGGTGGCTAATTTTATTTTTCTCTTCAGTGCCTAACTCAGCAAAACTTTGTGAGTAGCCATCGGGAATGAAAACTGGGTCGTAACCAAATCCTGCTGTACCTGTTGGCTGTGTTGCAATGCTACCATTAATTCTACCCTCGAAATAGAATTGTTCTCCTCCGAGAATAAGTGTAATGACTGTTCTAAAACAAGCTTTTCGGTTTTCGTTTTGACCTAATTCCAGTAACAGTTTTTGCATATTGGCTTGCGCATCGTTCGCTGGTCCAGCATATCGGGCTGAATATACGCCAGGTTCACCATGCAATGCTTCCACTTCGAGGCCAGTATCATCGGCAAAGCAATCAACTCCAAACTTTTTATAAATATACTCAGCCTTCAATAATGCATTTCCTTGGAGTGTTGCAGCCGTTTCGGGTATATCGTCGAAACAATTTAACTCGGCAAGGCTAATAATTTCGTAATGAGGTGCCAATATTGAACGTACTTCTGATAATTTATGGGCGTTATTAGTGGCAAAAACGAGTTTCTTCATGCTGTGTTTCTAATTCTTTGGTTGACAAAGATAATGATTTTCATTTTAAAAATAAGACGGTATCGAAAGCATTTTACATTTAATTAATAGCAAGGCTACAAGGTACGAGATTTGAGTTTTATAGCTTCTTTTTTTTTTGTATCTTTGCAGCTTTGAAAAAATGTTGAATTACGAGCAATTTTCAATAAATATCAAATTTTCAAACTTCAAATTTTCAAACAATAAATATTTGTATATGGCTGTAGTTAAACCGTTTAAAGGTATTCGTCCCCCAGTAAATTTAGTTGAGAAAGTGGCTTCGCGCCCTTACGATGTATTGAACTCCGAAGAGGCTCGCACCGAAGCCGAAGGCAATCCAATGTCGTTATACCACATTATTAAACCTGAAATTGATTTTGAAGTGGGCACCGATGAGCACGAAGAAAAAGTGTATCAAAAAGCACTTGAGAATTTTACAAAATTCAAAATGGAAGGCTGGTTAGCACAGGATGAAACAGAAAAATACTACGTTTACGCTCAAACAATGAATGGTAAAACACAATACGGTTTGGTGGTTTGTGCGCATGTTGACGATTATATGAATGAAAATATCAAAAAACATGAGTTAACACGTAGAGACAAAGAAGAAGACCGCATGAAACACGTACGTGTAAACAATGCCAATATCGAACCTGTGTTTTTTGCCTATCCTCACCATGCTGAATTGGATGCGATTGTTGCCGAAGTAATTAAAAATGAGCCTCTTTATGATTTTGTAGCTCCAGGCGATGGCTTTGGTCATCATTTTTGGATTGTTGATAATGCCCAAACAATAGCACGAATCACTGAAATTTTTACTCAAATTCCATCGCTTTATATTGCCGATGGACATCACCGAAGCGCTGCAGCAGCATTGGTAGGCGACGAAAAACGTCGTCAAAATCCAAATCACACTGGCAACGAGGAGTATAACTATTTTATGGCCGTTTGTTTTCCCGATAATCAATTGAATATTATCGATTATAACCGAGTTGTGAAAGATTTAAATAATTTGACAGATGAGGCATTTCTTCAACAACTGACTGCAGATTTTGAAGTTGAAAAAATGGGAACTAGTATTTACAAACCAAATAAATTGCACAATTTTGCGTTATATCTTTCGGGAATTTGGTATTCGTTAACTGCCAAAATTGGAACTTACAACGATAATGACCCAATTGGGGTGTTGGATGTGACTATTTCATCGAATCTGATTCTCGATAAAGTTTTAGGAATTAAAGATTTACGTAGCGATAAACGAATTGACTTTGTGGGAGGAATTCGTGGATTAGGTGAATTGCAAAAACGCGTGGATAGCGGCGAAATGCGTGTAGCATTGGCATTGTATCCAGTGTCGATGAAGCAATTGATTGATATAGCCGACACAGGAAATATTATGCCTCCAAAAACTACTTGGTTTGAACCTAAATTGCGTTCGGGCTTGGTAATTCACGAATTAGTATAATATCTCAGCTCAATTTTTTATCGCTAATATTTATTCTGTAACAATGAGAAACTCATTTTTTATAGTTATTGTGCTTACTGCAACACTGTTAATTCAGGGTTGTGGACCTGCTGCACAATTAAAAAAAGCAGATAAAAAATATGAGATAGGTGAGTATTTTACAGCTGCCGATTTATATAAGCGCCTTTATTCGCGTACACCCGCAAAAAACAAAGAGCTCAGGGCACGTATTGTTTTCAATCAAGCCGAATGTTATCGTATTTTGAATTTGCCAAATGCAGAACAGAATTATGGTTTTGCTTTGAGAAATGGTTATGCCGATAGTGTTTTGTATTTACGATTGGCTCAAGTTCAACACCGTAGTGCAAAATACAAAGAAGCTGAACAAAATTACGCCATATATTTAAAAAATGACAGTACTAGTGCTAGTGCAAAAAATGGTTTACAGCTGATTAAAATGGCTGCAAACTACAAAAAGCAACCTACAGCTTATACTGTCAAAATATTCGATAATTTCAATTTCAGACGAAGTCATACTTTTAGTCCTAGCTATCAGGGTGCCGATGGTGATGTTGTTTTTTTTACAACGGATAGGTCAGGAAATAAAAAAACGCAACAAAAAAATACGGGTATCACTGGTTTGCCAGTAAGCTCAATTTACACTGCACGCAAAAATGCAGCGGGTAAATGGGAAAAACCGGCTCCATTATCAACCGAAGCTAAAACTGTAGTTACCGAAGATGGCGTAACATCGTTTTCGAGCGATGGGAACACAATGTATTTTACTCGTTCGCGCCAACAAGCAAATTCCGATTCGGGCACTGAAATATTTGTTTCGAATAGGGCAGGAGGCTCATGGAGCGAAGCTAAAAAAGTGTCGTTATTTAAAGATAGTACCATTTCGGTAGCGCATCCAGCTATTTCGCCCGATGGTTTGACCTTAGTTTTTGTGAGCGATGCCAAAGGTGGGCGAGGCGGCAAAGATCTTTGGGAGGCAAGTGTGACAAATGGCGAATACAAAGAAATCCGGAATTTAGGCAAAGAATTTAATACCGATGGTGATGAAATGTTTCCGTCGTTTAAGCACGATGGTTCCTTATACTTTGCGTCGAATGGGCTGCCTGGTTTAGGGGGATTGGATATTTTCAAAGCATCTCCCCAAAAAACGGGAGGTTGGATAGTTGAAAATATGGGAATGCCAATAAACTCGAATTCGGATGATTTTGGAATTGCATTCGAAGGCAAAGCCGAAAAAGGATTTTTCAGTTCGAACCGCAACGAAGTGCGTGGCTATGATATGATTTATAGTTTCGAATTGCCTGTTTTTGAATATGTTATCGAAGGTAAAGTAATTGATGAAAAGCAAAATCCTATACCCGATGCCATTATTCGTATGGTTAGCAATACGGGTATTAATACCAAAGTACAAGCCAAAAAAGATGGTACTTACAGGGTTCGTATCGATAAAGATATCGAATGTGTGTTGCTAGCAACTTCCAGAGCTTATTTGAATAAGAGTGCACGCGTTTCTACTGTAGGAGCAAAACAAAGCAAGGTTTTTACCCAAAATTTTGTATTGCAAACTATTTATAAGCCTATCCAAATGGAAAATATTTTTTATGAGTTTGGAAAATGGGAATTAACGCCAGCTTCGGAAGCAGGATTGCAAGCACTTGTTAAAATTCTGACTGACAATCCGAATATCACCATTGAATTGGCTGCACATACCGACTTTATTGGCAATAACGAATCGAATAAGGAACTCTCGGCAAAGCGTGCTCAGTCGGTAGTTAATTACCTTATAAATGCTGGAATAACGGATGCAAGACTTACTCCAGTGGGTTATGGTGAAGAAAAACCTTTTGTGGTGGATGCTACTACTGCCGGAAAGTATGACTTTTTGAAAGAAAATGATGTGTTGACCGAGGAGTTTATTCTTAAATTATCACCAGCACAGCAAGAACAGGCGAATCAGATTAACCGCCGAACCGAATTTAGAGTAGTAAAAACAACATATAAGTAATTAAGTTACGAATTACGAGTTACGAATTTAAGGTATAAGATAATTATAAAATGAAACAATATCACGATTTACTTCAGCGTGTAATGACCGAAGGTGTTCGTAAAG
>CAYXQZ010000072.1:0-2848 GCA_964466415.1 uncultured Paludibacter sp. | reverse complement strand
ATGAAACAATATCACGATTTACTTCAGCGTGTAATGACCGAAGGTGTTCGTAAAGACGACCGTACAGGAACAGGAACAGTCAGTGTTTTTGGGCATCAAATGCGCTTCAATATGGAAGATGGTTTCCCGTGTATCACTACCAAAAAGCTGCATTTAAAGTCTATAATCCATGAATTATTATGGTTTTTGAATGGCGATACCAATGTAAAGTATTTGCAGGACAATGGTGTTCGTATTTGGAATGAGTGGGCCGACGAGAATGGTGACTTGGGTCATATTTACGGTTATCAATGGCGTTCGTGGCCTAATTACACAGGTGGGCATATCGACCAAATTACCGAAGTAATAAATACAATAAAAAATAATCCTGACTCACGCCGAATAATAGTTAGTGCTTGGAATGTGGCCGATATCCCAAATATGAATTTGCCTCCTTGCCATGCTTTTTTTCAATTTTATGTAGCCGATGGTAAGCTAAGCTTGCAACTTTACCAGCGCAGTGCCGATATTTTTCTAGGTGTTCCATTTAATATCGCTTCGTATGCCTTGTTATTGCAAATGGTAGCGCAAGTTACGGGGCTTAAGGCGGGCGATTTTATTCATACGCTGGGCGATGCTCATATTTATGTGAATCATTTTGAACAAGTTGAGTTGCAGCTGTCGCGCGAACTTCGACCATTGCCGCAAATGAAAATCAATCCAGAAGTTAAAAGTATATTCGACTTTAAAATTTCGGATTTCGAATTGATAAACTACGATCCGCATCCACACATTAAAGGCGAAGTAGCTGTTTAGTTCAACAAACTCATTGTTTCATTTTTCAATACTTTATTGCTCGTTGAGTAGCAAAACTGTGGTAGGTAGCTGATTACTTTTGGGCGTTCGTACTTTTCGAGTGTGCTGTTTATAGCATCCACTAGTTTTGCTTCATTAGGACTGTTGAGTGCTGTCGATTCTATTACAAGTATTACTTTATTGCCAAGTATATCGTCGGGTAACGAGCTGATAAAGAAAGGTGTATGGATGTGTTTCTCGATTTTTTGCTCAATAATTTCTGGGCTAATTTTTATGCCTCCGCTATTTATCACATTATCCAATCGGCCCAACCATTTAAATGTGTTTTGGTTCTGAATCTCAACTATATCGTTGGTTTCAATATCAGTTTCCATCAAATGCGGCGCATGTATACACAAACAATTTGCATCGTTTTTATGGATGCTAACACCATTTAATACGCTAAAATAATCTGATTTATTCTTTCCATTCACTGCTCGTAGCGCAATGTGCGAACAGGTTTCGGTCATGCCATAAGTTTCGTAAAAAATAGTTTTAAGTGTTTGAAGTTCAGCTTCTGTTTGTGCGTTTATTTTTGCCCCTCCTACAATTACTTTTTTAATTTCTAAATTTTTAATTTCTATTAGCGAATGTGTTAATTGATAAGGCGTTATGGCTGTAAAGTCGATACTTTGATGCAAATTTTTAAATGGATTAGCAGTTGGTTCAAGGCATACTAAATTAAAACCACCAATGATAGCACGCACGAGCATCATTTTTCCGGCTATATACGATGCAGGTAGGCAGAGTAGGGCAGTGGAGGTGGTGTTAAGTCCAAAAAATGCGTTTGTCATTCGTGCCGAATTACGCATGGCTGCTTTTGCTAGGCGAATTTCTTTGGGTTTGCCGGTTGAGCCCGAAGTATTAACCAGCATATAATCACTTTCGTCGAACCAGTTTTTTAGAAAATAGTAAATGGCATTTTGCCAGGAGTCAGCCGGCTCATTGGTTTGCTTTAATTCCTCTAGATTTCTGGGGCCATAGGAATTACCATTTAATATAATTTGTTGATTACTCATTATTTAAAAATTCTAAAATCCCATTTCATTTCAGGATTGTAATAAAGTTTTGCTTCACTAATCTCGAGTGGCGATGGAATATTATTGTGATATAGTTGACCAGTACCTAATCCCTGTGGTAGTGCCGACTGCAATGTATATGTCCATTGTGCTATGGCATTCAAACCGATATTCGACTCCAAGGCCGATGTAACCCACCATTTTACATGGTGCTTTTCTGCGAGCCTAATCCATTCTTCCGACTGCTTAAATCCGCCCAGCAAACTAGGTTTGAGAATGATATAGGCTGGTTTTATTTTCGCAATAACAAACTCTTTATCCGCACTTTCAATGCCAATAAGCTCTTCGTCGAGTACAATGGGTATGGGCGATTGCTCACAAAGTTGAGCCATTTTTTCGAATTGTCCTTGTTTAATAGGTTGTTCGATGGAATGAATGTCATAAACAGCTAGTTTCTTGAGTTTTTCCAATGCATTTTCAGGTTGAAAACCTCCATTTGCATCCAAACGTATTTCTATTTCGTTGGCCGAAAACTCACGCCTTATTTCTTTGATTATTGCAAGTTCTGTTTCAAAATCAAGTGCACCAATTTTAAGTTTAATACAGTGATAATTGGATTCAATTTTTTCACGAATTTGTTTTTGCATAAACGCTTTATCACCCATCCATACTAAACCATTAATCGGAATACCAGTTTTTCCGTCGGTAAATGTTGATGGAAATAATAGCTTTGAACCTTTAGCTTTTAAATCGAGTAAGGCCATTTCCAAGCCAAAAGCAATGGCCGGAAAATCAATAAGTGGCAAGGATAATGCAGCAACTCCCGAGTTTATTAATTGGCATATTTCGTCGAGTTTATGTTTGAAAGTAGCTTCGGGGTCAATACTTAAACCTGGAATAGTAGAGCATTCACCTATTCCAACCACTCCATTTTCTTCTAAAACCAGATAGGATGTAGGTTTCTGAGTTAGTACACCACGTGATGTGCCCGCCTC
>CAYXQZ010000071.1:0-14690 GCA_964466415.1 uncultured Paludibacter sp. | reverse complement strand
AAGGACGCTACACCCTAAATGCAACCGGACGTTACGAAGGAACAAATAAATTGGGACGCTCACAGACAGCTCGCTGGTTACCAACCTGGAACATTTCGGGAGCATGGAATGCACACGAAGAAAACTGGTTTAAAGGATTTTTTGATGAAACCTTGACTCATGCAACGCTAAAAACATCGTACTCATTGACAGCTGACCGTGGTCCAAGTTTTGTAACCAATTCACAAGCTGTATTTATCAGTCAAAATCCATGGCGACCAACTGCCAGTGTAACCGAATCATCTTTATATATAGCAGGATTGGAAAATAGCGAATTGACTTATGAAAAGAAACATGAGTTTAATGTAGGAATTGATTTGGGTTTTTTTAAAAACCGAATCAGTGTAGCAGCAGATGTTTATACCCGTCAGAATTTCGATTTGATTGGGTTGGTTTACACTCAAGGTGTGGGTGGCGAAATTCAGAAATATGCCAACGCTGCTTCGATGAAATCACAGGGTGTTGAACTTTCTATCTCTACTAAAAATATTGTTACTAAAAGTTTTTCATGGTCTACCGATTTTATATTCTCTAAAGCTGATAACATTATTACTGAATTAGATACCCGCACCAATGTTATCAAGCTTATTTCCGGTTCTGGATTTGCTTTAGAAGGTTATCCTGTACGCTCATTGTTCTCTATTCCGTTTCTTGGATTAAACGACGAAGGTTTACCTACATTCAAAAACCAAAACGACGAAACCACCATTACCGATTTTAACTTTCAGGAGTTTAAAAAGCTCGGATTTTTGAAATACGAAGGACCCAGCGACCCAACAATAACCGGTAGTTTTGGAAATACACTAAACTGGAAAGGTTTTAAGTTAATAGCATTTGTTACTTATTCGTTTGGGAATAAAATTAGATTATACCCTTCGTTTAAGGCACGATACAACGATTTATCGTCGATGCCTAAAGAATTTAAAAACCGTTGGACTTTGCCTGGCGACGAGACCTTAACAACCGTTCCTGTTATTGCCAGCCGCCGTCAGTACGAGAATAATGATAATTTGGCACAAGCATATAATGCTTACAATTATTCAACTGAACGTATTGCCGATGGTGGTTTTATTCGGCTAAAAGAAGTCTCCATGTCGTATGATATTCCAAAAAAAGTCATCGATATTTTTAAGCTTACGAGTCTGCAATTAAAGTTACAAGCCACGAATTTATTTTTGCTTTATGCCGATAAAAAGCTTAACGGACAAGATCCTGAGTTCTTTAATAGTGGTGGTGTTTCTACTCCCATGCCAAAACAAGTTACATTCACCGTTCGCTTAGGACTTTAAAAATATTTAACGAAATGAAAACTAACTATCTATATATTTGTATCGGGTTGATGATTGTATTATTCTCAACTTCTTGCGAGGGTTTTTTGGATACTTTGCCCGACAATAGAACGCAAATTGATAACGAAAAGAAGATTACACAATTGCTTGTTTCAGCTTATCCGCAAGCCAATATATCTACAATTGCCGAGCTTAGTTCCGATAATTTTGTGGATAATAATGCACCCAATGCACAAGGAAAGTATTTTTATTTGAACAGTCTCCGCGAAATGGATGATCAGCTTTTTGCATGGGAGCCTGCTTTTGCATCTACTGCACAAGATAGTCCATCTTATATCTGGGAAAACTGCTATACTGCCATTGCAGCTGCCAATCATGCCCTAAAGGCTATCGAAGATTTAGCTGGTGCTGATACCCTTTTGTATCGTGCGCAAAAAGGCGAAGCGTTGCTATGCAGGGCATACGGTCATTTTTTGCTGGTAAATATTTTTAGCCAGACTTACAAAGATGAAACTGCCAGTGCATTGGATATGGGAATCCCGTATGCTACAAAGCCCGAAACGGTGGTTCGTGGAGAATACACGCGCGGAACTGTAACCGATACCTATGCCAAAATTCAAAAGGATATTGAAGATGGAATTGAATTGATAAACGATGAAATATATAGTATTCCGAAATATCACTTTAACAAAAAAGCTGCTTATGCTTTTGCTGCTCGTTTCTATTTATACAAAAGAGAATATGACAAGGTTCTTAAATACGCCAACGAAGTATTGGGTTCAAATCCTGCCACCCTACTCCGAAATTGGGATAAAAAATACAGTTCTTCGAGCGAAATTGCCTACGATTATATTGATGTGAATCATCCGTGCAACTTAATGATTTTGCCTACCAACTCTATTTACAATCGGGTTTATGGAACTCGATACGGTCATAATGGCGATGCAATGAATGGTTCAACTTACGGTTCAGGTCCAACATGGGCAGGTATGATTCCGGCATTTTTGGGTAAGGTTTATATCCGTAATTCACAGGATTATGGCGTGTTTCTTCCAAAAAACAATGAAATGTTTGAATATACTGATAAGGTTGCTAATATTGGACTGCCACACATTGTTAGAGCTGAATTTACTGCAGAAGAAACTCTTCTGTGTCGTGCTGAAGCATTGGTTTATTTGAATAGACTACCCGAAGCTATGGCAGATCTTGAAAGTTGGAATACTTCACACTTAGTTACCAATAGGCTAACAAACACCATTATCAAAAGCTTTTATATGCCAACTAATAAGCTATTTGTCAAAAAACTAAATCCAACATTGATTAGTTCAAATTTTACAATTTCAGCAGATCAGGAACCATATATTCATTGCGTGCTACATTTCCGGCGCATCGAAACCCTGTTCGATGGTCTTCGCTGGTTCGACCTAAAGCGTTACGGTATAGAAATTACACACAAAATTGGTCGTACCAGGGTGGAAAATTTATTGATTAATGACCCTCGCCGTGCCATTCAAATTCCACAGGAAGTAATTGGAGCAGGTATGGAAGAAAATCCAACTATTAATACAAATGTAAGTAACACTGATGTTCTTGCTCAATAATGTTTTGAAAAAGAGATAAATATGAGAAATATATTTTTAAAATTGCTTTTTGTAAGTCTTGTTACTTCAATCCTTTGGTCTTGTTCAAAAGAAGCTGATTTAGGACCAACTATTTTTGATACTAACGATATTTTAGACTCAAATTCTGGAACCTACACATTCGACCAATGGTTATTTGCGGAGTTCTTAACTCCTTATAATATCGATTTTAGGTACAAAATGCAGGATGTTGGTTCGGATATGACTTATAATCTGGTACCTGCTACAATGCCAAAATCAATTGAAATGGCAAAGCTTTTGAAATATCTATGGTTCGATGTATATGCAAAAGTAGGTGGTGTAGATTTTATTAAGGATAATGCTCCCCGCATTATTCACCTTATTGGATCGCCAGCTTATAATCCTGTTTCGCAAACCATGACACTGGGTACTGCCGAAGGTGGTATAAAAGTAACGCTGTACCGATGTAACGATATGGATCCGACAAATGTGCCTGAACTCAACGAGTTTTATTTTAAAATAATACACCATGAGTTTATGCACATTTTACATCAAAAAAAGATGTATCCTATTGAATTTGCTCAAATTTCAAAAGGAAATTATAATCCACTTGGTTGGCAATCACGTACTACCTCTGCAGCTGCTTCTCTGGGTTTTGTTTCGCCTTATGGTGGCAGCCAGGAGCGCGAAGATTTCGTTGAAATAATTGCCAATTATTTAGTAAAATCTGATGCCGACTGGAATACAATTCTCGAATTAAGCTCAGCTCCGGGTTTGGATATTTATGGAAAAACATTGCCCGATGATGGTATTGATGGAAGAGCGGTAATACTTCAAAAAGTAAAGATTGCATCGACTTGGATGAAAACGGCATGGGGAATTGATCTTGATGCATTAAAAACTGAAATTATGCTCCGTGAACAAAACATTGACACAATATTAAAATAATTTATCAATGAGAAAAATTATATATTTCCACATCTTAGCATTTACAGCTTTTATTTTTAATGCATGTTCACCCGAACAAGCAGATATTTTCGCATCTTCTTCGGCAGAGCGTATGAATAATGCAATGATAGACAATCAGACAATACTCACAAGTGCTGAAAATGGTTGGGCAATGCAGTATTTTCCTACAGATGCGAAACCGGGATATACTTTTTTAATGAAATTCGGGTCAAATAAATTTGTAACCATAGCTGGTAAAAATGAATTTACCATTAAAAATGAACTACAAAAGGACAGTAGCTTATATCAACTAATTGCCGATAACGGGCCTGTTCTCACCTTTAATAGTTATAACAATATATTGCATACTTTCTCCAATCCTCAAAATCCTAACGGATATGGATTGGAAGGTGATTATGAGTTTATGATTTTGAAAAGTTCGGAAAATGAGTTAGAATTAAAAGGGAAGAAAAGAGGCGTGAAAATAATCATGACAAAAATTCCTGTTACTTTGAGCTGGTCGCAGTATTTTGATGAACTCGACGCTATGAATGCTACTGTTTTAGGCAATCATGCAGCACCTTTTACACTAACAACTCCCGTGGCGGATTATATTTATTCAAATGGAGCTACGCGCATTTTTAGTGTTTTGAAGGCAGGTGCTGAAATAAATTCGTCCACCACTGCTTCGTTTGTTATCACACGTACCGGAATCAGATTTTCAAAAATGCAGGAAATTGATGGCAAAAAGTTTCAAAACATGAAATTATCCGAAGATAAGTCGGCTTTGGTGAGTGTCGAAGATAATACGATTAAACTTCTGGGGCCTGATAGTTTAGCTTATTACTTTTGGAACGACAGAAACGAATGGGTTGTTAAACCCGAGTCGCTAAGTGCCAAATTAAAAGCTACTTACGATATTTTAGTACAATCGGCTATTGATAAATATAAAGTCGATAAGGTTGTTCTTTCGGTTAAGTATTATGCTGCTCGAAGTTCTTTTGTGGTGGTGTTGAACTTAACAGGTGGTAAAAACAAATACATTGGCTACAATGATATTGGCCTTAGTGCAAACGCGGTGAATTCGATTGTGAGTTCCGAAAAAGGTACAGGAGATAGAAATGGACGGACGTTTTACACCAATATTGTCGGATTGAGCCAAATGATTAAATGGTTATGTGGCTCATTTACAGTTAGTACCAACACAGCTATCAATCCGAGAGATATAAAGTTTATACAACAACAAGATGCTGATGTTTGGTTTACATTATCGCGTCAATAGTTTTTAAAATTATGAAGAGAATAATATTTTTTATTTCATTTAGCCTGTTAAGTGTTTCATTTATAACGGCTCAAACATTTAGAGTAGGACCACCGGCTCACAAGAATACTAATTTTGTACCTCAGTTTGATTTGCCACAATCCCAAACGCAGGATGTTTTTACTGAGGAGAAGATATCGAAAAGTTTATTGATTGACCCTGTTGTTTCCAACCCCACTAATAGAGGAAATGCCAAATTACAAGTTGTAAAAGGCATCCAAGGCACTGTGTCGAAAAAAATGATTGACGATAAACCCGAAAATGCCATTACTGCAAACAATTCAACTCCAATTCAACGAGCAGTTGCTGGAAAAGCCCCAAGTTTTACTGAAAGCTTCGAAAGTTACAATGGAACAGATTTGAACTGGATTCCAACTACCTGGACAGAAAAAAATAAAACAGGAAATGTATTTGTAAACGATGGAACTGCAAACCCCACATGGTATATTACCGGTTCAGGCAATGCTTACCCATCCAATGGTAAATACATGGCATGGGTGAACTATGCAGATGGAAAAGATCAGGATGAATGGTTAATTTCAAGTGCATTTAAGGTAGGAACAGGTGAGGAATTTTTGTATTTCGATGCCCATTATTCTTCTTATTTTATGTATTTGGATTTTAATGCTTTTATTCAAACGGGACAAATTACATTCGACTTTACTAAACCAACTGCCACCATGCAGGCTTATGTTAGCACCAACAATGGTCAAAGTTGGGAAATGGTGTGGGATGCACATGAAGATGCCGCCAAGTATAATGTAAATAACATCAACGATTTTAAAGTTGGGAAATGGCATTCTGTAAAAAAATCATTTATTAAATACAGTGGCAAAACTATTAAAATTGCATTCCGATATGTAGGACGTGATGGCGATTCGATGGGACTTGATAATATCGATGTTCGTGGTATGTCGCCTGATGCTTTTTATGTACGCCCCAAAGGTTACTTTTATTTAGGTTATACACAAGACTTCCTTCGTTCGGCGGTTGATTTTACCTATGGACCGGCATACGAAAATGCTACTTGGATTAATAAATCGGGAGCTGAAGCAGAATCATTTAACTGGACTTTTCCTGACCCAATTATTGATAATAAAACATTTTCTACTTCTGAGAAAGACCCGCAAGTTAATTATCCTGATGGATTCTTTAAAATGCCTTTGCTAAAAGCATCAGTGGGTTTGAACGATTCAACTTATATTTGGGGGTCATCGCAAAAAGGAAGCTATTTTCTGACGGGTGGACAGACCGATTTTGGTTGGGGAAAAATTGGTGTAGGAAATTATGATAGGACAAAAGGACTTGTCCCTTACAAATTTGGAGATAATGATTATGTATTTGGAACAGATTCTACCAACCGTCTTTTTTCGGTGGCTAATTATTTCGCAAAACCAATTAAAAAATATGTATTAGAAAATATCTGGATAAATTTCGGAACTTTTATTGCACCGCCCGAAACAGAGTTTAAAATGATAGTTCATAAATACAAAACCAATGATATAGGTTTAATGGTTTTCGGTGATACTATTGCCACTTCCACTGCACTTGCACAGGATGTTAAAAATCCCGTTACCGGTTTTTACTCCCTTAATTTTCAGGGGTTCACCAAATTTGATCCCAAAATAGGCTTGGATGTTACCAAAGACTATCTTGAAATTGAAGATGCAATTTTGATTGAATTTACTGGTTTTTCGAATAATAAAGAAATTACACTCTCGGTGTTTTCACAAACATTAAATACTTCCGGTGACGAGAGCAATGCATACGTAATTTATAAACTGAACAATAGCCGCGCACTGATATCATCTCTACAATATATAAGAAGTTACACGTCCTTGTTAATCAATTTAGGAGCAACCTACTCTTATTTGCATGTTGACAATAGTACTGTTCATTTATCAAACACCAGTAGCAATACAATCGTTGTGAAATCAAATTACACCCCAGACAGTTGGTGGTTAAATGATGCTTTACCCAATTGGTTGTCAGCACAATATAATTATGATGCTAAAAAGGATGTAAAAAGTGTAACATTCACTGCACAAGCATTACCCGATGGAGTGGAAAGTAGAGATGCTGTCGTAAAATTGGGAACTTATGGTTCTGATTTAGTTTTAAATATTAAACAAGACAGGATTACAGGAATTACAGATATTAATTCGTCAGATATTCGAGTACAAAGTCAAAACAATAGTTTTAATTTAAGTTATTCTAATGAATTTCAATCAGTAACAATAATGAATGTTTCCGGACAGCAAATTGGAAGTTATAATCTACCCTATACAGGCAATTTTACTATTCCTTCATCAAAATTATCAAAGGGTATTTACATTTTTAAGTTTAATGGTAAAACATCGAAAACGATAAAAGTGATACGATAACTTGATTTTTGATTAAAATAAAATTAAACAAACTCTTTATAAAAAAAGAACTTATGGAAAAGAATAAAAATTACAGCTTATACCTTTTGTTGGTAGCATTTTTGACTTGTTTCACAACTCAACAGTCAATAGCAAGTGAATATGCCATTACCTTTTCAAAATCAGGAATCGTAAGTCCGTTGGATAGCATTGTTGTTATTAATCACACCAAAGGAACTAAAGTTAAATTGGCGGAGGGCGATGTGCTAGGTTTAAACGTTATTGCCTCCATAAATCAACTATCCGATAATCGCCAAGTTATCAGTATTTATCCAAATCCAACAACTGAAAAGTCGACTATTAGTTTTTATGCTAAAAATGCAGGAGCTACTGTAGTTAAAGCAATATCATTGGAAGGTAAAACTGTCGTACAAGCTACAAATAATGTATCAGTTGGTATTAATTCGTTCCAATTATCACTACCAAAGGGAACTTATTTAATTTCTATTGATGGAAAAGGATTTTCGTATTCGGCAAAAGCGTTAAGTCTATCGGCTAATACAAGCCAAGCAAGTATTAAACTAACTAATGCCGAGCAAACGCAGCCAAAAGGAATGCAAAAAAGCAAAAGTACAATTATAAGTATGGAATACCAACAGGGCGACAAAATGCAATACAAAGGGTATTCAGGTCAATACTGCAATACCGTTGCGGATGTTCCTGCATCTAGTAAAACGGTTAATTTTAAATATGCCGAATGTAAAGATGCTTCGGGTAATTACTATTATAATTTTGTAACCATTGGCACACAAGTTTGGATGGTTGATAATCTCCGAACCTCAAAATTCAACAATGGGGTCTCGTTTAATAACTACACAAGCGATGCTGTTTGGGCTGGTTTAGAAGCCATTCGAAAAACGCCGGGATGGTGTAATTTATTTAACGATGCTACTACCGATGTTAAATATGGTAAAATATACAATAGTAGTGCAGCGAACGATGTAAGAGGAATCAACCCTGCCGGTTGGCATATTCCTTCGAGAGAAGAATGGCAAACACTTGAAGATTTTTTAATTTCAAACGGATATAATTTTAATCCTCCTTCTACATACAATTCACTCAATAAAGCCTTGGCAGCCAATACCGACTGGGTAGAAAACACCACTATAGTTGGTTCTCCGGGCAACGATTTGTCAAAAAACAATGCTACAGGCTTTACTGCCTTACCCTCTGGATACCGCGCAGCCAATGGCTCATTTTATGGTGGTAGGGCAGCTTGGTGGAGTTCTACCCCACTTCATGCACAAACTACTTATATGTGGATGGTAGATGCCGATTGGTCTAATTTATATACAACCAATTATCTCAACGAAACAGGATGTTCTGTGCGTTGTGTAATGGATTAGGTTTTATATTTAACTAACAATTCTTTCAGATGTTACAAAAAAGTTGCGTTAATGATACATCTGTGATTTATTATGATGTGACATCCATTTATCTTTGTTTCGTAAAAAAAGTTATATTTAAATGATAGTGCAATTATACATAAAAGTGAATACGAGGTTTTTAAAAGTCAACTATAGACTTTTACTCGTGCTCGCTTTTGTCATAATTACCAGTTCGGCTTATGCTGCTTTATCGGGTACTTTTTATATAGATGCTACAAATGGAAACGATTTGTCGACCGGTAGAACAGAGGCTACGGCATGGAAATCCTTCTCAAAAATCAACAGCAATTTACTATCGGCTGGAACAAAAATTTTGCTGAAACGAGGCGAAGTATGGAATCAACGCTTAGAAATTAAAGGTGCCGGAACTGCCACCAATTGGATTACGGTAGGTGCTTATGGCATAAGCAATGTAAAACCAAAAATCTCGTTAACAAACAGCAAAGATGATATTGCCATTTTAATTAGCGATTTAGATAAAACAACAGCTACTGCTCGTTCGCAAAATATCAGCTACATTCAAATTCAGGATTTGGAAATTGCCAATACTCGCTTGGGAATTTACTATCGCTCCATAATGGGAACTGTAAATACTGGATTTAGAGTTTCAAATTGCACTTTCAACAATATTAACTGCGACGAGGTAATGATTGCTTGTAATACCGGAGCCGATAGAGCTGCAAAACACATAGTTATAGACAATCAGCTTAAAGCCGTAAAAGGCAACCTACCAACAGCTTACACAGCTACTGGTGGCGGTGTTTACGAATACATTTTTCCCGCAGCCATTTTTATTGGCGGTCAAACTTTTGGGCCACAAACAGTAAGCGGAAATCATACTACAATTTTAACTGAATTTGAAGTTTCAAATTGCTCATTCAACGATGTGTGTGCCAGCATTTCAACCTCATTCTACTTTCCGTTAATTGGCAATAACAATGGCTCCAATGTGTGGAGGCAGCTTATACATAAAGTGAAGATAACCGATTGTGTTTCAGTTGGTACAGTTAGTGGTGCAATTTCGTTCGATGGTGTGAATGGCGGTGCCGTTCCCGATGCAAGTGGTGTTATGCAGGCCGATGCAAATGGCTGGGGCTTAATAAAGAATTTCAGAGTAACAATGGGTTCAAGCGTTCCTGGCCGATCGTGGCCCGATGGTACAACGGGAGTTATGTTTTCGAACACTCAAAATTTCTTGGTTGACAACTGTGAATTCTCTGAAATAATAAATCAAGGAAATCCTGATGGCTGCGGATTCGATTTTGAAACCAACGATAATCAGGTAACGCTCCAGAACTCTAAGTTTTTCAACAATGACGGTCACGCCATTTTAATGATGAACGGTGGAACATTCGGTGGGTGTACACGCATTAAAATTCAAAAAAACCTTTTTGCTAAAAATGTAAAGAGTAGCCCTTCTTTAGATGAGTTGGAATTATCCAATCCTATCGACGGACATTCCGACATTGTGGTACGAAATAATATTTCCTTTTTGCGTAAAACCAATAAAGATAACCTTCCCATTAATTTTTACAATACCAACCGTACTTATGTAACGGCTACCGACAACGATATATATTATTTGGATGATGCCGCGCAACCCATTACAGTAAGTTTTTTGGGCGAAACCTATACTTATAATGCCACAGCAAGTAAAGTTGCTATTCCGGTTGTATCAGCACTTTCGGTTAACGATGGAATTGCTTTCACCGACAAACCTGCCATTATTTTAAATAGCGATATAAGTAAAGGTGCAGCCTCGAGTTTTATGATAAGTGAAAGCGCTAACTTTTCGGGTGCGAATTGGGAGGTGTATAAATCGGGTGTCAACTTCAATTTATCGCCAGCCGATGGATTAAAAACCATTTATTTTAAAGTGAAAAATATGATGGGCGAATCGGCAACTACATCAGCAAAAGTTACATTAAAAACAGTTCCCGAGAAATTGGAAGCTAACACGCGAAGCCATGTTTCAGCGAATCTTGCTCCAAATCCTGTAAAATCAAATGTAAAGGTGTCGTTTTCGAAAACGCTACACAATACAAATGAAATAGTTAGTGCCGATGATGATATGTATGATGTAAAGCTTTATAATGTATCAGGAAAATTAGTAGAACAAAGTCAACATGCTGGAAATGAGTTTTTTTTAGATATGACTCATCAACTGAATGGAATGTATTTTTTGAAAATGAAAGGCACAAAAAATAGTTTTACAAAAACAATTTTTAAGAATTAGCTCGTTTACCAAATCAACTGTATGAACTTCAACAATCAATATTATTTTCTACTTTTTACGCTTATCGGTTTAAGTCTCAATAGCTGTAAACCTACGGAGCCCGAAGAAATTCTTACGGTATCAGTTGCCTCCATCTCGGCTTCAGCACTAAAGAATACCTACGAAGTAAGTGTAACTACAACTGCAACCGATTTTACAGTTACATCCGATTCTACATGGTGTACCGTTACACCAAATGTAGCTAATAAATCTTTTCAAATTAGCGTATCTGAAAATTACAGAACCATAATTCGTAAAGCAAAAATTACGGTTGCCACCACAAAAAAAACGTCAATAATTTCAATCACACAAGCTGCCGGAGTTTATATTCCCATTGTGCTAACGCCTTCGCAGCGAGATAGTTTGGCTTTGGTGAAACTAAACACCGGCACAACAAAATGGGATATTACAAAACCATTTGATACATGGGCGGGTGTAAAAGTGGAACAAGTAGATGGCTACCGTCGTGTTACCGAACTGGATATTCATTCGCTCAATTATGCTACAGGAGCTATTACCGATTCCATAAAAAACCTGACCGAATTGCTTTACCTTGACTTGTCGGGACTAAATTTAAGTGGTTCAATTCCAAATTTAACTACATTGACCAAACTAATAGTTTTGGACTTGAAAAATAATATGCTCACAGGCAATGTTCCAGCCTTGCCAAATTCATTGGCATATTTGAGTTTGGGTCAAAATAAGTTATCAGGAACCTTACCAGTTTCCATAAAAGATATGACAAAACTTATGATTCTCGATTTGGGTCTTAACGACTTAACCGGTGAAATACCAGCCGATTGGAGCTCGCTTACGAAGTTGAAGTATTTTTATTTATACGGAAATGTTTTGACAGGTTCAATTCCTACTTACATTGCTACTTACAGCAAACTGGAAGCATTAGCTTTGGATTACAACCAGTTAACAGGTTCTATACCTACCGGAATTGGTAGTTTAACGACATTGCAAAAACTCACTTTGCAACAAAACAAATTGACAGGCGCTATACCAGCCGATTTATTGGGCAATGCCAACTGGGCTACATGGAGCGCAACAGTTACACCTCAGCAAAATGGAGTTACGCTTAGTGGAGCACCAGCCGGAATAAAAGCATCAGGCAACATTAACAAACTAATTTCAAAGAAACAAATATACCCATTACCCGATAAAAAACAGTTTATTCACCTTTTAAAAAACAATTAAATTACATTTATCTAATCAATTTATTCACTTTTTAAAAATTATTATCATGAAAAAAATTACTCTTTCTCTTTTGGCTTTGTCATTCATTATGACAGCCAATGCGCAAATGGAAGCTTTCTTCCCACAATTTGGCGACGAAGCTAAATGGTCAGTTAACGAACAATTCGAATTGGTTTTTGCCGGCAAAAGTGAAGCTGCCCCAACCGGAGCTATTGCCACCACTTTCGAAGGATTGGTTTCCGATGGAAACGGAATTAACGATTTTACAGGCTTAAAAATGGAATTTGATGCCTACATCTTCAATCAACCAACAAACACGTCATTAGTAATAGCATGGAATGGAAAATGGAGTGCTACCGAGGGTATTGGTGTAAACCTCGACTACAATCAATGGTTGTGTCAGGCAGCAAAAAATTACGACTATGCTAACGTAAAATGGATGGTGCCTGTTGTCCCATCAGATTATCAAGCAGCTGTTAAATGGGATACATACAATCATTTTATTATTGATATTGATGCCAATGGTAAAATTACCTCTACTATAAATGGCTATGTATGCCCTATTCCTTACGAAGCCGGAACGGCTATTTTAAAACCAACAGCCCTTTCTCAATTTACAGTCGTTTTTGCAAATAACATTGCCGGTTGGAAAATGAAAAACTTAGTGGTAAAAAAAGGCAGTGTTACCAATAGCTATTTTAGCAACCCTGATGCAGCGGTAAAAACCAATAAACAAGCTAATTTCGATGTGTATCCTGTTCCAAGCAAGGGAAATTTCACCATTACCAGCGAAGCTGTTGGTCAAAAATATGAAGTAACAAACCTTTTAGGTCAACAAATTAAAAGCGGAATTATATCAGGCAATAAACAGGTGTTGGATTTATCTGCAGCACAAGCCGGAACATATTTGCTATCTGTTGAAGGCAAAAATGGCAAATCGGTACGTCAGATTGTAAAAAATTAAAAATCAACTCAGGTAGTACTATATCTTTTGTAGTGCTACCTGAGTTATATTTTCAAAAATAGTTCGATATTATGCGTAAAATATTACCTTTTATTTTCATACTTATTTTTAGTGGCAATGTCGTTGCCAATGATGTGATTGGTGCTGGCACACCGTGGGTACCTCAATCGCCTAACACACAATGGTCGGTAACCAGTGCCAACGAATTAAGCTACGACGGCTCCGAACCAGTTGGTAATCCTGCTGTAATTGCTACCACTTTCGATGGGCTAACTGCCACCGATACATGGAGTTATTATGCCGGATTAACGCTTACTTTCGACGCCGTACTTTCAAATAATACTAACGATACGCTGAGTGTGGTTTTAGGAGCAAAAGATGTATGGGCGAGCAAAAGAGGTATTTTAATTCAAATCACTAAAAATTCAGCTCAAGTTGTTCCAAACCTATGGGTGGCCGCTCCTGTTGTTTTATCAACCGATGCAACTGCCTATCAAGCCAAAGTTATAGGAAATGCCTATAATACAATTAAAATTGAAGTAACTGTGGACGGTGCCATTTTTGTGACCCTGAACGGTTATACTTGCCCGGGAGCTTATGGTGCCGGTAATGCATGGGCTACTCCTATGAATACTGCTACTCCGGCCAACCGCCCTGCTTTGTTTTGCACCAGCTTTGCCGGATTTAAACTGAAAAATTTAACGGCTGTAAAGGCAGCTTGTACTCCCGGAACAGGTGGAACAGGAATTCCAACGGTTTCGGTAGCAGGTGGAACAAAAACATTTTTTACAGTTGCATCCGGTTTAAAGAATACGCAAAAAAACAATGCGTTAGTTTATCCAAACCCAACTAAGGGTAGTTTTACGGTTTCGAACCAAGCCGTGGGAAGTAAATATACAATTACCAATATGCTGGGACAAGAATTAAAATCAGGAAATATTTTAAATACAAAACAAACAATAGATTTAACCAATGAACAATCAGGAATTTATCTTTTGATAATTGATGGAAAATCAAGAAAGGAGGTAACATCAATTATAAAACAATAATACCTTAGAATTAAAAAACTTTATATTTATCAATTAATATTATTAATCATGCAAAAAAAATTACTCATTATGAAAAAAATTATTTTCTCTCTATGTATGATGGCACTAAGTGTAACATCAATTTCTGCTCAAGACATTAATTATTTTTGGCCTCAAGCAGGGCAAAATGCTAACTGGAGTACTAATCTGA
>CAYXQZ010000070.1:0-14868 GCA_964466415.1 uncultured Paludibacter sp. | reverse complement strand
ATGCAAAAAAACAATGCCCGAAAACTCATTGCTGAATCTCGGGCATTCTTACATACCTCAAAAAAACTATTTTATTAAACTAAACCTTATTCTCTTATCTTGGCGTTCCACACCATCAAAGCTATAACAACCGATAATAATGCAGCTCCAAACCAAAAATAGCGCGCAATAGAAAAATCGTAAGTAGCGATATTGTTGATAATAACTTTTTTATCGCTTATTAAAAAACCACTAATCAGTTCCTGAATGCCGGCTCCGGCATAACTTGCAATGCCAATTAAACCCATGGTTGCTCCTGTGGCTTGTTTGGGTGCTATATCCACAGCCATCAATCCACCCAAAAAAGTGATAAGAATCCCGATGGCAAATCCATGAATCAACATGGCGGCAGAATCAACCCAAACATTGCCGTTGGGATAAAAAAGAAATACAGAAAGTGAAATGATATTTAATATACCCGCTACCAAGGCTGGGATATTTCGGCTTCCTCTGAAAAACTTATCAGATATTAATCCAGAAATAGCTGTGCCTACAATTCCGGTAATGGCTGTTAAGCCGATAATTTGACCAGCTTCTACATTGGTATAATTTTTTTCTACCTGAGCATAAAAAATTCCCCAACTTTCAATCGCGTATCGACTGATATACATTAATGCACTGGAAAGTGCTAAGAGCCAAATATAAGGATTTTTGAGAATAGATTTTTGAGAAGCCGAAACTGATTGTTCTGTGTTTTTAGTATTGCTTTGCTCTAACGTTTTACTAACAACCGATGGAAGTGCTTTGCTTTCGGGGCTATCATGCAGAAATGCGACAACCATTATTGCTCCCAGCAGACCTGCAATTCCTGCGCCCCAAAATCCCCATTGCCAGCCACCTATACCAATCAGAAATGGCAATAATGAAAAAGTTATAGCTTTTCCTATATTATGACTGGCACTCCAAATACCATAGAATGTTCCTCTTTGTTCGGGACTAAACCAGCGTGTAAGTGAAACTACACACGGTGCCGCTCCCATTGACTGTACCCAACCGTTTAAACCCCAAAGGATAAGAAACACAATAAAATACGGAAATGCACCCATGGATAAATTGACAAGTGCAGTCAGGATTAATCCCGTAGCAATAAACCTGTTGATGTTTACTCTATCTGAAATGAAGCCGTTAATTAATTTTCCGATAGCATACGAAAAAAATAATGCAGCCCCAATCATACCTAATTCATTTTCGGTAAGAATATTAGCATCAACCAAGGGCTTTTTGACCACGCTGATACTCAACCGACACACGTAAAACAAAGCATAACCCAATGTGGCAGAGAGAAATACACTGTAACGGTATTTAAGCAGGTTTTTTGTAACCGTCTTTGAATCGTCAACAACCGATTTATGAGCCGCTGGTGTGTATATTTTACGAATAAATTGCAGCATAAAGTTTGTGCTTTACTTGTTGGAGGTCAATTAAAACTATTCTTTTATAACTTTTTGAACGTTGAAGTTATTGCCGGAAGTTATTTTCACCAAATACATTCCCTTGTTTATTCCGCTTACTGACAAAGCGTTATTGCCATTTACTACGTACGATTTTACAAGTTTACTATCTAACGAATAGAAATCCACTTTTGAAATACTATTACCACCAATGACCGAAATATAATCTGCTAAAACATTGGTTGATAACCGGAGAGAATTATTTTGCAAAACATTTTTTACTGCAGTAACTTTGGGTGTTACATCTGCCCAAGTTTTTCCAATTCTAAGCTCGTCTAATGTCATAACCGGATTTTGCGTGTTGGTTTGTCGGAAGAATATGGAAGCAATATTGTTTGAATTTGTTCCGGGGAAATTACCCGAAGAAGCTGAAGCTGCTAATTCAGGCTCGGTTGTGCCCCCAAAACTTGAAGAAGCGGGATTTATCCACAAATTCGAAACCTGATAAGTAATATCGTACGAAATAACAACGAGAATCACACTGTTTAACGCAATTTCAGTTGGAGCCCACTGCGTATCAGTATCCGTTGTTCCACGATTAATTCCAATTTGATAGCCATTAGGCGATGATTTAAGATATACGCAAGATGCGTAATTTCCTGAGGCAGCTGCCGGATCAGTTGCATTTGATAGTCCTAACGAATATCTTGGTACAGTTGCTCCGGTTATATCAGTTACTTTTAAAAGGAAGGAAGCATACACAGTTCCGGATGTTTGCGAATCAAAAGCACGTTGAGGGTCTTTCCCGCCTAGCGAAGTACTAAATTGAGCTGCATTGCCAACCGACGATGCAAAACCTGTAAAGGTCAGATTATCAGCAATAACCTGAATGTCTGTTCCTGTACTACGTGGCACCCAGTTACCGTTTGTTCCTAAATCGCCTACGCTGTAATCATAACCATCGTAAACCAAAACCTGGCTCTGCACTCCAAATACAAGTGCAAGCATACTAATTATTGTATAAAACTTTTTCATGATTTTCTAATTTTTAAATTTGTTACTCTTTTATAGCTTTAAATACTGATTTTTGAGTGGCTGAGTTTATTTTTACCACGTATATTCCTTTTTTTAAGTCACTTACATTCATTGAGTTTTCTCCATTTACGAAAAAGCTTTTAACCAATTTGCTATCGATTGTATAAAATTCAACACTTGCATTTTCGTTACAATTTGTTAGCGAAACCTGATTTCTGAGTATTGTAGTTGATAAACCAATCTGCTTTGATGTATAGTTTTCGAGTTTTGTAGAAACACTTGGAGCAACATCTGTCCATGAAGTACTAATGTGCAATTCGTCCATCAAAACATCGGCTGCGCCAAGGCCTGTTTTAAGTGTAACAAAACTTACATCGCCAATTACACCTCCGGTTGCAAATGAAATGTTCGGTGTTGTCGACAAAGAAGCACTTGTCGGGTTTATCCAGAAATCTGCAGTTCCGGCAGCAGATGTTGAGCTTGGTGTATATTTCATTATCACCATAACAGTTGTGTTTAATGCAAATTCAGCCGATTGTTGTACAGATACAGAACCACCAGCGCCATCAAAACCCAATTTAAAACCTGTACCTGACTGGTCGTAAAAAATGCCCGGACTAAATGTACCACTGCTGTTGGTTATTCCACCAAAAGCTGCGATCCTTGTTGAAGCGGCTGTGGGTGCGCTAAGTCCGCGCATTAAAAATGATGCGTAAACAGGAACAGTTTGAACTGGAAATATTGTTTTAATATTGGCAGCGGTCCCGGTATTTAACAGTTTTATTACCTTGTTTTCCGTTGTTGTCATTCCGGTATAAGTCAGATTTGGACTGGCTACAACAATTGCCGAACGGGTACTTCCGTAATTCCATGGAATGGCTACGGTTGCAGAGGATAAACCAAGATTTCCTTCGGCGTAATTGAATGATTCATAAACTGGTAACGATGTCCATTGTGCAAAAGACAATGTTGTGGTTGCAATAAATGCAATTAAGAAAGCATAAAGTTTTTTCATGATACTGATTTTTATTGTGAAATTTATTGATTAATGTTGATTCATTAGTTTATCAACATATATTGTTTTTAAATGGACCGTTTTTGAAGTAATCCGGAACTTTTAATTCTGCTTCTCCTGGTCCACCTGGGGGTACAGATTCCAAGGCAAGTGATATTTCATTGTCAAGCACTATTTTTTCTACTTTAGGTGCATTATACATCTGTTTTTCTTTAATTGATTGCATATTTTTATATTTTTAAATAATTTGAAACTATCATCTACCTGTCCGTCCTTTTTGACGGACAGGCTTTCTTGAAAAAGAACGAAGCATTATTAGTTAAGGATTATCCTTTTAGTCATTTTACAGTTATTGATATCGACTATAACAAAATAAACACCCGATGTAAGTGATTTCCCAATTACAGTTGTAGCTCCCGTTGTTGAACAAGTTATCAATTTTTGTCCTACGGTATTGCAGATTGTTACAATTCCTTCACCCATTGTGTTATTCTTGATAATCGTAATATTTCCATTCGCATTTTTGAATACCGTTGTGCTTTGATTTCCTTGTGAATTAATATCAGTTGCAACAGAAGGTGCTTTGAAAGTCATTGTAAAGCGAGTGGTTGTAGAAGCGACATCGGAGGCAAAGGTATATGCACTGCCATCACTCAAGTCGGTAATTACTGGATGATTCACATCTGCATAATCTCTTAGGATGATTTGTGTACCTGCAACAAAATTGCTAAATTGTAAAGCTTTAAGGCTATATGTTCCGACACTTGTTGCCGTGAATCCAAGCGGAAGTTCAGTGTTTGGAATGCTGCTCATTCCGTTGATAACTAAATTCTCGCTCCCTGCTAAAGTATAGATTTGAACTGCAGCATTGGTCTCCGGAAACTTACGTGAATCGTAAACATCGTACCCATTGTCAGCAGAAGAATCAAAATAAACCAGTGTTTCATCTGTTGTTATACCATTTGATACCTCCATACGTAACCGTTGACGGTCGGAGTTTTTAGCAGCCGGAGCTTTTAATGAATTTGAAGATTGATGCGAACGAGTCAATTTGTTATCCAATATTAAAGTACCTGCTGTTTTTGCCTTCACCCAAAATGACTGCATAGGTGCTATGATACCTGCGTTAGCAACTGAAGGAACAGATTCTGATGAAGCAGCATTATATGTTGCAAATGACCACTGTCCACTATTATTCGAAATTCCTCCATTTGTGCGAATCCAAATACTTGATTCAATCAGTGATGAATTAGCATTTGCAAAATCATAAGTCCAACCTAAATGACAAGGGTACGGATTACCAATCAGATTAAAACCAGTAGATGGTGCTCCCGAAGCGGTCAGAATTACAGGAACATTTCCAGCATTAATACTTCCACCAGATTGGTTAGAAAAGGTCAGTGTAGTGCCTGTAGTATTTGGCAAAGCAATATAACCAGTACCTGGAGAAAAAGTAGCACCTGTATTTACTTTTTCCCAATAGGCTGTTTCGGGTGCTATTATAGGAAGATGTGGATTATTTCCAGGCTCATCGTACTTGTAATATGTATAACCTGCAGTTGTTAATGGATTGCTAACAGGTGAAGATAAATACCAGTTACGGGCTGTGCTCAAATATTGCTGAACATTGATATTATCACTAATTAAACCTCCATTGGGATTCAAGTCTACAAATGTTCCTGTTCCATTAGTAGCATCGCTATTGATATTAAATGTGCTTGTTGATAAAGTATTTCCTGAATTTAAAGTAAGCTTAGCTTCCGAACTTATTTCAATTGAATTAAGTGTTACATTTTGATCAATAGTGAGAGCATTATTTACAATGACATTAGCCCCCGAAACAGGAACAACATTTCCCGTCCATTCCAATGGATTACTCCAAGTAGTTGATCCAGAGCCAACTGAAGAAAAAGTAGGGGTTGGTGGTGTAACATCTGCCCAGCTCGAACCAATTCTTAATTCATCCATATTCATGCCAGGACTCACCGCTCCAGTTCTAAATAAAAAACCGATAAGATTTTTACCAGTCGTCAATGTAGAAACTGTAACTGCATCTGATAGCGTAGCTGTAGGTGCGGAACCTGCACCAAATGTACTTTGATCAGGGTTAATCCATAGATTCATGACTTCACCAGCAGTAGTAAGGTCATATCCCATTATAAGTAATATAGGTGTGTTGATTGAATAGGATGATGCAGACCATGTGATAGCCGTGTTTGCCGTTGTATATGGAGCTGAGCCGGTATAACTGTTATTATTTTTTTTACAAACTCCTATAAAAAATTTATTGGTTGGGTCGGCTGGGTCTGGGAAAATATTCACACAACCGGCATAAGTACCTGCGGCATTATAAAAGCCAAAATTGTATTTATACATAAATGAAGTTGCATCGGGCAATGAAGTTACTTTAATTATGCTTGAAGCATACACAGTACCCGAAGTTTGTTGGGTAAATCCTATTTTTTGAGATGCTATTGCTTCACTAATATTCCCTCCATAAGAAACTGAATTAGAATTGGGGGTAGACCATAAACCGGTATATGCCAACGGACTAGAAACTACATTAGCATACGTAGTAGCTACAGTCCAGTTTCGTATATTTGAACCGCTTAACGAACCTACAGACTCATTGAATGGCTCATAGAAAGGAAGCGCTGCTCCTATCGACGAAGGAGTAACTGATGCTGTATCGTTTGACTGTTTGCTATCTGTAGCATCTTTAGTTACGTAAGCTTTATTTTTGAAATCTCCTGAAGCATTTAATGTTGCTACAATTGAAAGTGTGGCACTTGCAGCGCTGGCCAGACTACCGACTGTCCATGTAGGCGATGTCCACGAACCAGTTGATGGTGTTGCACTTACAAAAGTATAACCGGAGGGTAATATATCAGTTATCGACACATCTGTAGCTGTATTATAACCTCCATTTGAAGCGGTAATGGTAAAGTTAACAGTAGAGCCTACATCAGGAGTAGAATTATCAATTGATTTTGTGATTGATAAATCAACAGGATCACCACCCTGAGGTGTAACATTTGCCCATGTGTTTCCAATACGCAATTCATCTATATCCGCATTTACAACTCCAAGTCCGGTTTTAAAAGTGAAACCAGAGATATTACTTATTACACCACCTGTAATTGCTGCAAATGTTGGGGTAGGATCAGAAATTGCTCCTAGATTAGCTGCTGCAGGATTAATCCATACATCGGTAGTTGCTGAAGCAGATGAAGCATTGGGTGTGTATTTTACCACTACAAGTACTACGTTGTTGATGGTCATATCACTGGTTGATGAAAGAGGAGCTCCAGATCCACCATCTATAGTGATTTTATAACCCGAAGAAGTGCCCGGAGCAACATTAACATTTGGAGCAAATGTACCAGTACTGTTTGTTGTACCACTCAACGATGCTACTCGGACCGATGAAGCTGGAACTGCCTTCACTTTCATTAGAAATGAAAAATAAACTGGAGTAGTAATAGTATTCAGAATTATTTTTTGATTTACTGCACTTCCTGTATTTACAAGATTAACATCATTCAAACTTGTTGCAGAAGTCAAAAGTCCTGGATATGTCAAAGAGCCTACCTGGACTTTTGCACTTTTTGTAGAGCCGTAATTCCAATTTGAGCTTGTTAGACTAGTAGCTGGATTTACAGCAGGGCTTACTTGTCCAGTTGCAACACCAAGATTTCCAACGGGATAATCAAACGAATCATAATAATATGATTGAGTGTAAATGAAAGCAGTTGTTGCAAGAAATGCAACTAAAAGAGCAAAGTGTTTTTTCATATTTGTAATTTTTAATTGTGAGATTTAATTATAATACTTTTTGTTAATCGTGATATTTTTGAATTTCTATGTATTTAACTAATTCCTTTGGTCGGTCGGTTTGAATAATATTCGCTCCTTTTTTTATCAACCAACCCCAGGTTTCATCTGGTTTTTTCTCCTCAACTGCAATGTCATCGTCGTGTCCAGCACTATGTTCCGGCCAAAGCGCATTGAACCAAACAGCATTGGTTTTATGTATTTCGGGTATTCGGGCAAGTATTCGAACTGTATCGGTTGCAAATACCGTTTGAATAATCGTTCTTTTGTGAGATTTATAACTCTTAATGATTGCATCGGAGTTGGGATTTGATGGATTTACAACAACCATCAAATACAGAAGCGAATCTATTTTACCATATTGAGCACACACACTATCGTAAGGCAAATCATTTGATACATTATAAATTACTTGCTGAGTCATATTTAGTCGCCGAACTATACCCATAGCTTGTTCGAAATACGGATAGCCCTTGTCGATATTGACAAGAATTTTGTTTTTTGCAACAAGTAGCATTTCTTCAAAAGTCGGTATTGCATGCCTCGTTGAATGTCCTGTGGCAGCTTTCAGTCTGAATTTTTTAATTTCTTCCAATGTATAATCTTGCGGTTTTCCTTTGCCGTCTGTAGTTCGGTCAATCGTTTTGTCGTGCATAATAATTAGCTGATTATCTTTGGTCAGCTTTAAATCAATTTCGGCAATATCCACGCCCATTTCGATGCAGTCTTTTAGCGCTTGTATCGAATTTTCGGGGGCTGTTCGCCAGCTACAACGATGAGCTGCTACTAAAACTTCATTGTTTTGAAGGGCACTATCAACTCCTATGAAAGTGTGTACCGAATTGCTTTGTCCAACCATTTGTAGCGGTAGTCCAATCAGAACAATTAGCAGTTTGAGTATTTTCGATATTGTTGTCATATACTTTTAATGTTTGTTTTTTGATTTCAAGTAATTAATCATTTCAATTGGGTAATCAGTTTGAACAATATTGACTCCATTTGCTAAATCGGGATCCAGTTCTGCCCAGTTATTAATTGTTGGAAGTGTTGTTGTCAGTAAGTAAACATTATCATATATTTTACAGCCTGCATTTTTCATCAACATCCATTCTGAAGTATAACCACCGTTGTCGCATTGAAATACGAGTGGTTTTAAATTGTTTTGAATATATGAATTGAAAGTAGTTGTACTGTAACATGAGGGTAATGGAATAGCGCCATTTGACAGTAAATAAGCAGCATCAGATTGTTGTGATACAAAAAACATCACCTCATCAATCATTCCTGTCTTATTTACCATTGCCAAAACATCTGCAACAGGTGCTTTACTATTAATATCAAGAGTGATAAATATTTTACCTTTACAATACTTAAGAACTTGTTCCAAAGTTGGGATTGTATCTGTTGTAGCTATGCTTGTACCGTATTTTTTTAATTTGAGCTTTTTTAAATTGGCATAAGTCATAGCGCTGACAGTTCCAGAACCATTTGTAGTTCTGTTTACCGTTGCATCGTGCATCAATAATAAAACACCATCTGCCGAAGCACGAACATCACATTCGAACATGTCAACATGATTAGTAATAGCCGCTTTGATAGCTGTCATTGAATTCTCAGCTGCATAATTGGCATCGTTTGTTGTCAAATGCAAACCTCTGTGAGCACAAACCAATACAGAGTCTGAAACTTCAGAAAGTTTTTTTCTTAAGCCCGTCAAATCATTTATTGATACCCAGCCACCTTTTCCGGATAAATTTGAACCAGCTTGGTAGTTAAACGGCTCGTATAACAACAAAGTAGATTGACTGAAACCCATGAACACTTGAACCAAGAAAACGATAACAATCGCTGTCTTAGACCAACCAAAACCTATGTTCGCGAGATTTTTTATTTGATTTTTTCGGTACATTTATCTTGTAATTCTTATGCAAATATTTCAATTTTGAAAAAACGAGTCCCTCAATCCCATAACAATGGGTTTGTGTTTAAGGTATTTTGAAAGAAAATTCAGGTTTTAATGCTTTCGCTTTGATTTCAGATAATCAAGCATTTCGATGGGGTAATCGGTTTGAACAATATTGACCCCATTTTGGATACTGGCATTTAGCTGCGTCCAATTGTCGGCAGTGGGTAATATAGGGTCTAGCATATATAAATTACAATATATTTTGATATTCGCTGTCCGCATCGAAATCCATTCTTCACTGTATCCGTTTTTATCTGTTTGAAATATTAATGGTTTTAAATTGTTTTGTATAAAGGTGCCAAAAGTGCTATTGTTGTAACACGAAGGCATTGCCATTGCTCCGTTGCTTATCAAATAACCTACATCGGCTTGTAAGGCTGTAAAAAACAAAACATCATCAAGCATATCCATATCCTGCACCATTTTCAAAACATTGGCAACGGGTGCTTTTCCATCAATATCCAGTGCAATAAATATTTTGTTTTTTGATAATGCCAATACTTGTTTAAGTGTTGGAATCGTATCGTTGGTCAATTTGCCTGATGGGTCTTTTAATTTCAGGTTTTTGACATCCGAGTAATTCATTTTATTAAGCGTGCCTGTGCCATTTGTTGTTCTGTCGACAGTTGCATCGTGCATCAAAACCAAAACCCCATCAGCTGTGTTTCGCACATCACATTCAAACATATCAATTTTATTATCTATTGACCTGTTTATTGCTGTCGTCGAGTTTTCAGGATATTCGTCGTTGCTTAAAGTAAGGTGAAGGGCTCTGTGTGCACAAACGTAAACCGTATCGGAAGTTTGATACATTATTCGCCGCAATCCTTTGTTGGGATTGCTCAGCACCATCTTTTTAGTGTACGATTTAGAATTATTCTTTTCGTCCTTTACAGTTAGTGTAACATCGTAAGTTTTAGCTATCGTAAATGTATGCACCGGATTTTTCAGAGTCGAAGTGATTCCATCGCCAAAGTTCCAACTCCAACTAACAATTTTTCCGGCAGTTATGGATGATTTGTCGGTAAAAGCCAATTCCGAATTAATTGTGGCGTAAGTCTGTGGTTCTACAGTAAACACACAGTTTATTACGGCCTGTTCGGGTTCATCTGTTTTACAACTACTTATTAATATAGTTGATAATAAAAGCATTGACTTTAAAAACCTATTTATCTTCATAATTTTCACAAATTCAACATACATAAATTAATATCCATCATTTTGTGTATATCCGGCAATGTCTTTTTGACTTTGTGGAACAGGATAATACATTAGAAAGTTTCGCCCGTTCAGAGTAGTAAGCAAATCGGTTCTACCAGTTCGTTTCAGGTCGTACCACCGTTGTCCTTCGCCAAAAAATTCTTTTCGTCTTTCATTCAAAATCAGATTTTGAAAATCGGCTGCATTCAAAGCTGCAATGTTTGCTTCGGCAGGTGACGTGGCATATCTATTTGAAAAATAGGGTTTAAGTGTTGCAGCTGCATCTGCACCAGCTCCCTGTGCCTCAGCTTTCATTAGCAAAATTTCAGAATATCTCAACACATTTAATGGCGTATAATCTGCATTTGTTGTTGAAACCAATTGTTGCCCTGATTTTCCGTTCGGGAATTTAATAATCCGATTGGCATCAGTGCTAAACACAGCTGTTTTGCGTTTGTCGCCTGCAAATGTTGCTCCACCAATGGTATAATCAGCATAAAGTGAACTGAAAAGTGATGATTCAGCAGCATATTCCCATGTTCCATCTACATCATTTACTTTTTGATAAATTAAATGTTTATTGGTGGAATTATTATTTAACAGTCCAAAAATCAACTCTTTACTTGCCGAACTTGCTACAAACATAGTAGCATATTCGTTAGCCGATGTAGCTTGCACAAACTTATTCAGGTCAATTACTTTATTACAATATTCAATTACCTTTTCTTTGTTATTCTGCACCTGATATACTTTTGCCAATAAGCCGTAAACGGCAGGTTTTGATGCATACCATTTTTCTTTAAATTCTCCAATATTGATTTCAGAAACCTCTAAATCGCTGATTATAAAATCCCAAA
The DNA here is from genome assembly GCA_964466415.1 of uncultured Paludibacter sp. Taxonomy (GTDB): domain Bacteria; phylum Bacteroidota; class Bacteroidia; order Bacteroidales; family Paludibacteraceae; genus Paludibacter. The sequence continues at coordinate 3,531 of CAYXQZ010000070.1, read as the reverse complement.
CTTCTTGTTCGGTTGAACGCTGAACCACATCGTACGTTCTCATTTTTAAAATAGGCACTCCACCCCAACGAGTTACCAGATGATAGTATATCAACGCTCTGAAGAAATACATTTCGCCCCGAACGGTTGCAAATTTCGGGTCGTTTAATTTATCGAGCGTTTCAATCATAAAATTCACACTTCGAAGTCTTAAATACGCACTTCTCCAAATTCCATCAACGTCGGCACCCGCAGGTATCATCGAAACAGGGTCAATCAAACTAAAGCCGGGGCCAGCCTTGAAGTTTTCGCCTTTGATATCAAAGTCGAAATACACCGACCATACGAAATCTTCCATTTCGTTATAAACCCCATTCCGAAGTCGGTCGATATCATTTACAGTTAAAGTGCTTTGAGCAATTTTATCTTTTGGAACAATTGAATCTAAAACATTTTCGCATGAACTAAAAAGCAGAATCACTGCAAATAAACCAATATATATAGTGTTTTTCATCGTTTTTAATTTTTAAAGTTTAATACTAATACCACCTGAAATAACACGCAAATTAGGTTCCAGACCAAAATCAACACCATAGTTTGAGTTGGCTGGACTACTACTGAATGAAGCTTCGGGGTCGTAACCAGAATATTTCGAGAAGGTTAGCATGTTCTCGGCAGTGACAAACAATTTCAACGAATTGATTTTAATTTTGCTCAGCAAACTTGAAGGCAAATTGTAACCAAACGTGATGGTTTGCAATTTGAAAAATGAAGCATCTTCCAAATAGCGGGTCGATGAAAGCGAGTTATAACCTGTGGAATATCCTGTATGAACACCTGTTCTTATCGGACGTGGAACAGTATTGCTGGTGCCTTCCCCTTTCCAATAGTTTAAAGCATAAAATTCGCGTACGTTGTAGTATTGTTCGCCAACCGACGTAGAAGCCGGCGACATAGCAGGATTATCGGTGCCTTCAACTCCATTTGCACCCTGCCACGATGCAAAAACTTTTCCACCCACTGAGAATCGCCCTACAATGGATAAATCGAAACCTTTCCAGGACATCGACGTATTTACACCGCCGAAATAATCCGGAGTAGCTTTCCCCACATCTTTTCGGTCTAATTCACTGATATCTCCATCCACATTCACATCTTCGTATTGAACATCGCCTGCTCTTACGCCTTTGTTGTACAATTTTTCTGGTACATCGCTGTCTTTTTGGTAAAGCCCAAGCATGTTGTACAAATAATAAGTACTTACAGGTCGCCCAACTATAAGCGCATGTATTGAACCGCCATACAAACTACTACCACCTGCCGAAGGAAGAATTAGCGGGTTTGGAGCACCCGGATAGATGGATAGTAATTTATTAGAGCTAAATGAAATATTAGCACCAATATTTAGCTTGAATTTTCCGGTAAGTAACTTGTAATTAGCTGCTAGCTCAATACCTGAGTTTTCGATTGAACCAATATTGGCTGTGATGGCTGTAAACCCACTTGTATACTGTATTGGACGGTCGTACAATAAATCGTGAGAGTGTTTGTAAAAATAGTCAGCATTTAAACTTACTTTCCCATTGAATAATTCCATGTCGAGCCCGCCGTTATATTGGTCCGTTTTCTCCCATTTTAAAGGTTGCGCATCGTTACTTAACGAAAAACCGGCTTTACCATAATAGCTTTTTCCTGCCGTAACTAACGACAATGCATTGAAATTACCAATAGGGTCTATACTTCCGGTTTGTCCCCAGCTGATACGTAATTTCAGGTCGTTAACTATGTTTTGTTTTGGGAAGAATTTCTCGCTCGATGCTTTCCAGGCAAACGATGCAGATGGAAAATAGCCATCGCGTATTTCTTTGGTTAATTTAGAACTGGCATCTTTACGAATACTTGCATTTACAAAATACCTATCTTTATAATCAAGCGTTAATCGGCTAAAATAAGATTCAACAGCATAAGCACCATAGCCAATTCCATCTGCATATATGTTAGCACCAGCATTGAGCAAATCAAAACTTGAAGATGGAAATGCTCCATTTAAGTAAGTTTCGCTTTTAGCTCCAAAATCATTAAACGCCCGATACCAGAATTCATGACCAATAAGGGCTGTGTAATTTAAATCGCCCACATTATTGGTGTAACTCAACACATTATTTACTACATATCTGTAACTTTCATTCCTATTCTGCGTAATGGCCGGCCACGAATTTTTTCGTGCATCGTGTTTTTCGGTCAGTTTTTTTATTTCATCCGACAAATAGCCATAGCCACTAATACTTGGTGTATATTTTAATCCTTCGATGGGTGTAAAATCGAGGCTAATTGTACCTAAACCCGTTAATCCGTTTACGGTCCAGTTTTCTTCATTGATAAGCATTACCGGATTATGGCGTACTATATTTAAGCCTGCATTCACTTTATAATTTCCCAATTCATCGTAAGGACTATACCATGGCTGTTCTTCTCTTGCTGTTCTTAGCACTTTTAACGAACTGCTTTCCTGTTCTACCCTCTGATTAAATTTCTGATTTACACCAAGGTTAATATTCAGTTTAAAATATTTATTGATTTTGTGTGTAAGGTTGGTTCTGAAATTATATTGTCGGAAAAGACTTGTGTTGATATATCCTTCTTGCGTATTATTTCCAAACGATGCGAAAAAAGTTGTTTTATCATCGCCACCACTAATATTGATATTTAATTCCGAGTTTACAGCTTGTTGTCTGCTAATTAGTTTCACCCAATCGGTTTCTTCAATTGTTGTTGGAATATAAAAGTTTAAAGCAGTACCTTTCTGAGCATTGTAATTATTAACCGCTGCCTGCATCACATCAATATACTGAGTCGAATTAGCCATCGTAATGTCATTGGCTACCGACCCCACACCGTAACGGGTATTTATATCCACTTTCGTTTTACCGGCTTTTCCCGATTTGGTGGTAATGAGCACAATACCATAATTGCCTCTCGACCCATAAATTGCGGAGGCCGATGCATCTTTCAGAATATCAATGCTTTCGATGTCATTTTGATTTAAGTTTGGGAAACTTTCCATTGGAATTCCATCTACAACATAGAGCGGACTACTATTACCCTGAAACGAACCTACACCGCGAATAATTACATTCGGATTGGAACCGGGTACACCCGAACCTGACGATATGTTTACACCGGCAGTTTTGCCTTGCAGCGATTGTAGCGCATTATTGCTTGCACCTTTGTCAATATCATCCATTTTTACAGATGTAATTGCGGTAGTCAACTTTCTTTTGGTAGTAGTAGCATATCCCACAACAACCACTTCATCTAATGCTTTCGAATCTTCTTTAAGCACAACCTGTACGTTGTTTTTTGACGCAACTTTAATTTCGGTACTCACGTATCCGATATACGAAATTGACAGAACCGCCTGTTCAGATGCCTCCAGGCTAAATTTTCCATCTACATTGGTAATAGTTCCTGTATTTATACCCTTAATTACAATCGAAGCTCCAATAATCGGGTCGCCTTTTTCATCGGTTACCAAGCCGGTAATTTTTTTTG
>CAYXQZ010000069.1:0-14908 GCA_964466415.1 uncultured Paludibacter sp. | reverse complement strand
AAAACCGATCCGTTGGAACAAGAAAATTTGTACTTGCAATATCCCGAAATTGCAACTGAATTATTAACAAAATTACAACTAGTAAAAAAACGACAGTGATAAATACACAAAACAAATGAATTTACATTTTAATAATTTCATTCAATAAAGTTTATATAAGTTCAATAAACGGGAGAAAATATTATGTTGAACGCGAAGAACTCTAAGTCGCTAAGCCGCTAATGGAACAATCCGAGAATCGGATGAAAAACTTTTAAGTTTTTCACTTTGCGTACTTTGCGGATATTTGATGATACAAGAAAAGTATATTCTATCTTTGCGTACTTTGCGTTTAACTGTTTTTAATAATAGATATTCAGATTATATAAACCCAAATACAATTCCAATAAAACATCATTGAAAAAATTAAAAAATATGAAAACTTTCACCAAACTCAATTCTATTCTTGTAATTGCCTTAATTTTTACAGTATCATTTGGAAGCGCTGAAGCAACCAAACACGCCAAACAAACAAAATATCCAACATACAAAGGTTTGATTATGGCCGGCTATCAGGGTTGGTTCAAGGAGGCGAAAGACGGCATGTTGTATCCCGATGAAACAAAAGTGCGCATTGATATGTGGCCTGATGTGACAGAATACGAACAAACATATCCTACAGGACTAAAACATGCCGATGGAAGCACGGCTCGCTTTTTCAGTTCAACCGACAAAAGTACTATTGATCTTCATTTTAAATGGATGAAAGAATATGGCATTGATGGTGTTTTTATGCAACGCTTTTTTAATAGTACGAAACCTAAAGGTCCACGAAGCGAAACAACAGTAGTCTTAAAAAATGCTTTCGAAGCTGCCTCCAAAAACGAACGGGCAATAGCCGTTATGTATGATTTATCGGGTTTGAAAGCATCAGGTGAAGATTGTTCGTCGATTATCGAAGATTGGAAATACTTGGTTGATTCATTGAAAGTTACCAATCAGCAAGGTGCAAAAACATATCTTTATCACAACAACAAGCCACTCGTAACCATTTGGGGTGTAGGTTTTCCCGACAGACCTTATAATATCCAAAAAATTGGTCTCGAGCGCTTAATCGATTTTCTGAAAAACGACCCTGTTTATGGTGGTTGTTCCGTCATGTTAGGCGTCCCAACTTATTGGCGTGACCTAAATGCCGATTGCAACCCAGACCCTTATTTGCATGAACTTATTAAAAAATGCGATATTGTGTTGCCCTGGATGGTGCAACGCTTTACGCCCCTGCTTCACAACGAAATGGATCGTTACCGAGATATTATCAAAAGTGATATGCAATGGTGTAAAACCAACAAACTGGATTATGTGCCTTGCGTTACACCCGGTTTTACATGGCACAATTTAAGTCGCTTTGAGTTTCCTGATGATATTAAACCTCCAGGATCGATACCACGCCAAGGTGGAAAATTCTACTGGCAACAAATGGCAACAGCTATTAATGCCGGTGCTCCAATGATTTATGTGGCCATGTTTGATGAAGTAAACGAAGGAACAGCCATTTTTAAATGTACCGACAATCCACCTGTAAGCAATATAGCCAAATTTGTGGGCATGGACGGGATGCCTTCCGACCACTACTTGTGGCTCACCGGATTAGCAAGTGAATACCTTAAAAGTGGAAAGGCTTTTCCTAAGGAATTACCAGTAAGAATGAGTAAGTAAAACATCAATTTATCATGTCCAAAATGAACCATTTCTTTACTGTAATCTTATTTCTACTGATTACCACTTCGGCATTTGCAGCAACAGTTACAATTACGCCAACAGGTGCTGATGATACTCAGCTTATTCAAACAGCGATAAATAGCTTAAAATCAGGCGATAAATTGGTGTTGAACGGTGATTTTGTTTTTAACAAAACTATTTACCTCAAGTCGGACATGATTTGGGAACTACGCGGAACGCTTACTTTAGCTAAAAATAGTGCAGGAAATCTTGATAAATATGGGGAGATAAGAGCCGGTTTTAATAACAGTCGGTCAACTGCTATTGCTTCACCCATTGAGATGAAAAATGTGGAGTTTTTTGGTGGTGTTATTTATGGAAATGGTGATTTCAATGGAAAAGCTGTCGGTCTTCCCTCTGTACGACTCGTAAATTTTGTTTTTGCCGAAGACTGTTATTTCCATGATTTTACGGTGGAAGATTCATCCGACGATTGTTTCACGCTGGGTTCTGTCAGTCATCATAATACGGTTGAGAGAGTTACCGGCCGTCATGCCGGAGGAAGGGTCAGTAAAATTGGGGGTAATGCTTTAACCGATGTTGGCAATAATAATACTTGGATTGATTGTATTGCTGACCTGGGCGGTAGTGATGGCTGGACGCCCAAATGCAGAAATAGTACATTTATAAGATGTATTGCTTCGAATAATACGGGTCCTGGCTTTGGAATGTATGCCCGTGAGGAAGGTTATGCCGACAATAGAGATGTTGGGGCCGTAATTACAGGCAATCGGTTTATCGATTGTGTGGCTTATGGAAGTAAAAATAGTTCAGGTTTCAGTTTTGATGTTTCGTCAAATTGTCCGGGCGGAATTGTGAAAGATAATTTTATTCAGGCAGTATGTTATGATAATAATAGCAGTGGTGTGTCTTTTAGAAACAAGGATGACGCAGAAGCCGGCATTATAAAAAATAATGTTGTGGATATTGTATGCTACGGCAACAAATGCTTAACACAAAGTGGCAATCCCAGTACTTGGGAAGGCGGATTAGGCATGGAAAATGACAATAGCACCACACATAATCTTGTTGAAAACATCTCTGGTTCAGTAGTTTGTTACGATAATATTGGTGTAGATGTAAACACACGTGGTGGTACCAATTGTAATTTAAAAGTCTATCGTCCTGCAGATAAAACCGCTCCAATTTTAGCCAACAAAAGCACTAGCAATAATACTGTTAGCGTAATAAATTATAACTGCACTGATCAACTGATGGCTTGGTGTCAGCATAAATATTGTGGCTTGGCAAGTTCCGCTACTCCCGTTACAGGAGTAAGTTTAACTCCTGCAACAGCAACAATAGCAGTAGGCACTACTCAGCAGTTATCGCAATTAGTTTTACCCCTGACGGCTTTAAATCAGCGAGTTGTTTTTGTGTCAAATAATACTTCTGTTGCCACGATTAATAGAAGTGGATTAGTCACGGCAGTAGCTGTTGGAACATGCAATATTACCGCCACCACCGAAGATGGAGGAAAACAAGCAACAGCTATTATCACTGTTACAAAAGGAGAAATAGCATCTGATTTTTTGGATAATTGCGATGCTGTACTTGGTTGGAATTCAACTGCTTCAATAAATACTGCGGATAAAAAACAAGGTACAAGCTGTCTCGAAAACTTAGGCTCCATCTCTACTGAATTTAGCAAAGTATTTGTTCCTTCGTTTAATTCTGGTGCTACACCTGAAAATGGACTGCTAAAATTTTGGTATTGGGTATCTTTAGCAGAACTGGGAACCCGAGCTGTTCGGGTGGAGTTAAGTAGTTCAGGAAAATCGGATGTTGATGAATACCAATGGACTATGCCTGCACTTACAGAGGGTTGGAATCTGATAAGTTTAGAAGTGAGCAAAGCTTCCAAGATAGGAACGCCTGATTTAACTGCAATCAATTGGTTCCGGATTTATTCAAGCGGTAAAGTTGTAGGCGTAAATATTAAAACAAGAGTAGATGCCATACAGTTAGGAACGAACGCATTGTCTGCAATCAAAACGACAAATGCTAACGAAAAATCATTCAGCATTTATCCAAATCCACTAACGAAAAACACATTGTCAATTGATCTGACCGATTTTCAGAACGTTAGAAATGTTCAGGTAAAAATTACAAATATCCTGGGGCAAGCAGTTTTTCAAAAAAGAGTTGACAATACTGATGGTGTAGAAATTAATGCTACGGAAATATTGAAAGAATCAATTTATTTTGTGACCGTTGAAGTAGAACAATCGAAAATTACAAAGAAATTAGTTGTAAACTTATAGTCATTCTTTGATACTTATCTGATAAGTTACTGAACACTTCAAAAGAGGAGTTCTTTTTCATTCCAAATCTCAAATATGTTTGAATGTTTTTTATTAATTTACTGATTTTCAAAAGCTGATTAATGTATTATTAATCATTTTTTAATTAGTCAATCCTATCTTTGCTTCAAAATATAAAATCTAATACTATTTATTGTATGAAGCAAATCACCATTTCAATTTTATTACTTTTCGTAACAGCAACCCAATTTTCTTTTGCTGGCGATATTATAGGTAAACTTATTGTTGGTTATCAAGGATGGTTTAATTGTAAGGACGATGGTTCCCTATAAACAGTTGGGTGCATTGGAGTGGAGGTAGTATAGGGGCGTAGCCCTGATATCTCTATTCGTATAAATGAAACAAAAGAGACTCAGGTTTTTAATCATTTTCAACTCCTGATTCGCATTAAGAGATAAATAATAATAAGAACATATATTTGTACCCCAATTCAATTTGTCATTTAAATCTCACTTAATATAAAATTAAGAATGAAAAAAAATACGTTACTTTTATTGATTTTTGTATTGGTTTTATTTTCATCTGTGGCTAATGCCGCTAAAATGAAAATCTTATTGATAGGCGATACGCAAAAAGTATCTGATTTGGCTCCGGCAGATTATTCCGTTATGACTCAGTGGATTGTGGATAATGCTGCCAGTCAGGAAATTGCATTCGTGCTCCACATGGGCGACCTTACAGAAAACAGTAATGCTACCAACTGGCCGGTAGCTCAGAGCGCAATGTTTAAGATGGATAATGTGGTTAATTATGTGATGACTGTGGGAAATAACGATCTTATTAACGACGCAAATGCCAATAATTTCAATCAATATTTCCCATTAAGCCATTACAACACGAATCCCGCATTTGTAAGTAATTACGACCGATTTACTAATAACGCCTGGAAATTCGACAATGCTGATGTTAAATGGTTAGTTGTTTCACTCAGAAATGCTCCTACTAATGAAGCACTTACTTGGGCTGAAAACTTGATTACAGCCAATCCCGATAGGAAAGTGATCATTCTTTCGCACGACATTAGTACAAGTGGCGTACTTTCCACACAGGGAACTATTATTTGGAATAGAATGAAAAAGTTTTCAAATATACTATTTATGTTTTGCGGCCATGTTAATTCAAATAGATTGGAATTAACAGGCGACAATGGTAACAAAGTGTATGTGGTTTGTACCGATTATCAGACAGGCGGTGCGGGAGAAAGCACGTATATGGGTATCGCTGAGCTCGATACATTTATTGGAACGGCCGATTTCTGGAGTTATTCGCCAAAATATAGAACAAGGAAAGATATGCCTGGTGCCACATTTTACAGTGCATCTTCTGCTTGGAGTTGGATAGGATTGAAATTTATTGACAATCTGATTACCTACCCACTAACAGTCAACGGTGGCATGGGAAGTAGCAGTTTCCCAGCTGGTGCAGTGGTGCCAATCATTGCAAATACTGCTCCTTCGGGACAAGTATTTGATAAATGGATAGTTAACTCAGGAGCAGCTGTTGTTGAAAATATTTATAACCCCAAAACGAATATCACTATATCTGCAACAGCTACAACGGTAACCGCATCTTATATTCCTGTTCCTGCTAATTATTTATATTTGGATGATTGTGATGCGTTGAACGGGTGGAATTCATCGGTTTCATTAACGCTTAATACTGCGGATAAGAAGCAAGGAACCAGCTGTTTGGAATTTAATGGAAGTGGTACTGATGAATTCAAAAAGTTATTTAATCCGGCTTATAATTCAAATGCAACGGTGGCAAATGCCGTTTTGAAATTTTGGTACTATGTGTCTAACGCTTCACTACTTGGCACTAGCAATCAGGTTGAGTTGGGCAGTGGCGGAGCTCCAGACCTTTTTGAATTCAATTGGTCACTGAAAGGATTGGTGACGGGTTGGAATTATATTGTATTGAATACTAATAAAGCTGGAATTTCGGGTGGAACACCAAACCTAAATGCCATCAATTGGTTTAGAATGTACAATATAAAATCGGGGAGTATTATTAGTAAAATAGATGCACTTGAAATAGAAGGAGGTGCAACTATACCAAGTGCTGTTTCAGAAATTTCAACGACTTCGAAACCGCTTTTATATCCCAATCCGGTAAAAGATAGGGTATATATTAGTGGACTTGATAAAATTATTGAAATAACCATTCGGAATATTACAGGAAATATTGTAAAAAAAATACAAACTTCGGGTTCGATAGATGTCAGTAATTTGGAGCCAGGAATTTATTTTCTTATAGATGGTACTAAAATACCAGTACGATTTATTAAGAGTTAAAAATTAGTATTTAAAAATATGAGTATCCGTTTGGATGCCTAAAATATTTAATCATAGTAAGGGTTATGATTAAAAAAAACGTCTTCATGCAATACAGATTTTTATATATCTTTTTCAGTTTGCTTTTTTTGCAAACTTTCTCAACTTTCAATGGTCAACTTTCTGCTCAAACACTGAATGTGCCGGTAGTCGATAATTCCAGCTTAGAAGGAAAAGTAATGTTTGGCTATCAGGGTTGGTTTTCACATCCCGACTGTCCGAGCCCTCGTCGGTTGTGGTGGCATTGGGGAACTCTATCAACTACAACTGGAGGCCTAGCCGTTGAAATGTATCCTGATTTGAGAGAGTATGGTTCGACTGAGAAATATACTACAGCTTACACCTTGCCAACAGGAGAAATGGCTCCAGTTTTTGCTTCAGCAAACAAAGCCACTGTGATGCGCCATATAAAATGGGTGAGAGATTATAACACCGATGGCGTATTTTTACAACGATTTATAAGTGAATATGCTGACAGGTCTGTTATGGCATATCGCGATCAAGTTACTGTGGGTGTAAAAGAAGGGTGCGAAAAATATGGCAGGGTTTTTTCAATCATGTACGATGGCATGGGTAGTACTAATTATGTTGCCAATATCAAACTAGATTGGATGCATCTTGTTGATGACCTTGGGATTACTAAAAATGCATCCTATTTAAATCACAAAGGATTGCCATTGGTTGCATTATGGGGATTTACTGTACGTAGCACTGCAACATGTGCAGAGTTAGAGGAATTGATAGATTGGTTTCATAACAATCCGATTGTAAAATACCGTGCTTCCATAAAACTGGGCGTGAATGATAATTGGTTTAGTAAAACACAAGACTGGTTGGATGCATTAGCCAAAGTGGAAGTTATAAGTCCGTGGAGTGTAGGTCGGTACTCAAACCAAAGTGGCTACAATTCGTATGCAACCAATCAAATAACTCCCGGAATGAGCTGGTGTAATAGTAGAGGGATATTGTATGTTCCGGTTATTTTTCCTGGCTTTTCGTGGTATAATTTAAAGGGTCAAACTACTCCTCAAAACCAAATACCAAGAGCCGGCGGTAGTTTTTATTGGTTACAATCCTACGGGGCTTTGGTTAAAGGCGCAAAATCGATTTATATTGCCATGTTCGACGAAATGGATGAAGGTACGGTTATGTTTAAGACTTCTGAGAATGCTTTGCAAGCTCCAGTCGAAAGGTATTGGCTAAATTTGAATGCCGATGGAACGCCATTGCCTAGCGATTGGTACCTTCGATGTGCAGGGAAAACGGCTGAAATACTCCGGAAAAACCAACCAAACTCTTCGAGCTTGGGAACTCCTGCTCAAGGCATTATGACCATTAGATATACCGAAAACTGCGGAGTTGAGTTTATCTTCCCTGATTTTGTAGGACAATCAACTATTGAAATTAGCTTCGATGGTGGAATTACATATCCATATTCAACTCCCGACAATGTAGGTTCATTAAAAATCAACGGCTTGAGTGGTACGAAAAATGTTTTTGTGAGGCATCCGGGCTTAAGTGCTGTACCAATGGGCGAAATAAAATTTGCAGGAAATTGCACTACAGCCATTGATGAAATTACTAAGGATGCAGAAAAATTAATCATTTATCCACAACCGGCAAAGGATATTTTATTCATCAAGAATGGTTTAAACAAAAAGTTTTCGTATCAAATTTTTGATATTGCAGGAGTAAAAGTGTTAGAAGGTGAGTGCGACAACAATACGATTACTCTAAACAACCTAAATTCAGGATTATATTATTTTGTAGTTGGTGGTTGTAGTGCTACAAAAATATTGGTATCGAAATGATACTTGTTTGGTTGAATCGGGCGACAAAAAACTGATTAAAAAACCGATTGTTGAGTAATATTTATCACAATAACTTATTTACAAAAAAGCAGAAACCAAAACGTGTTTCTGATTTTTTCTATGTATTAAGAGCATTCTTCACGCCATTTATATAATAATTCAGCTTTTGTTTCCTAATTAATATTTATTTCAATGAAAAAAATTATTTTTGTATTAGTCACATTTTGTTTTTCGCTTAGTACGCTCGCACAGAAAGAGTTACATCTGAGTGAGCCATCATCTCAATTATCAATTTTCCTGCGTTCCGAAAAAGGTTTCAACGGATCGTGTGCGTGGAAAATTAAAAAAGCGTCGGAAATAACAGTACAAAGCGAACAAATTTCGAGTGCAGTTTATAATGACAATTCTTGGCTTCCCGCCATTGTTCCCGGCACGGTTTTGAATACCTTAGTGTACAACAATGTCTATCCTGAACCATATTTTGGCGTTAACAACAAAAAAACCAATAAACGCATCCCCGACATTGCTGAAGCAGGTATTGAATTTTATCATTACTGGTTCCGTACGGAGTTTAAAATTCCAAAAGAATTTGTCGGCAAAAAAATAGGATTAAAATTTCATGGCATTAACTACCGCTGCGACATTTGGGTAAATGGGATAAAATTAGGAAGAATGGGAGGAATGTTCAATGCTCAAAGTTTTGATATTACTTCAATTGCAGACTTTAAAAATGCAAATGTACTTGCTGTGGATGTTTTACCAGTTGATGTGCCAGGATCAAATGCTAAAGCCAAAATAGAACGATTTGGAGCAAAAGGCGAAAATAAAAATGGAGGTGACAGAGAAATCGGCAAAAACGTATCGATGCTAATGAGTGTTGGTTGGGATTTTACAGCTCCTGATGGCATCAGAGATAGGAATACTGGTATTTGGCGCGATGTGGAGTTGTTTGCCACTGGAAATGTGAATTTGGAAAATCCGTTTGTTCAAACCAAATTAGCACTACCTGACACAACTGTCTCAAAGCAAACAATTTCGGTGGAGGTTATAAACCAAAGTTCTGAAAAACAAGAAGGTGTTTTGGAAGGATTTATTCCTGAAAATGGAGTGAAGTTTAGCAAGAAAATAACTCTTTTAGCAAATGAACGTCGCAAAATTAGTTTTAATGCCGATGAATTTAAACAATTAGAATTTAAAAATCCAAAATTGTGGTGGCCAAAAAACAAAGGACCACAACATCTTTATACGCTTAAACTAAAGTTTATTGATTCGGATAAATCATTAAGCCATGAGATCTCTACCCGTTTTGGTGTTCGAGAAATTACCTCAGATCAGAATACACCTGATAAGTCAAGGCGGTTTATTGTGAACGGTCATCCCATTTTTATACGTGGTACCAATTGGGTGCCCGAAGCTATGTTGCGCAACTCCGAGAAACGTACTTACGCCGAATTGAAGTATACGCAGCAATCGGGCATCAATTTACTCCGACTTTGGGGCGGCGGTATTGCCGAATCGGATTTGTTTTATCAGTTGTGCGACGAAATGGGCATATTGGTCTGGACAGAATTTTGGATTACGGGCGATACGGCTTTCCCCACCGATTCTGCTTTGTACTTTAAAAACTTGACAAACACAGTGTTACGTATTCGCAATCATGCTTCTTCGGCTTATTATGTTTCGTCCAACGAATCGACCGAAATGCAAGGTGCGCCAAAATTATTTCATGCGCTAGATAGTACAAGGGGCTATCAAATGCAATCGGAATGTTGCGGAGTTCACGATGGCAGTCCGTATAAATATGAAAATCCGATGTTGTATTTCGAAAATACAGCTTCGGCACGTGGAAGTCGCATTGATGGTTTTAATCCAGAGTATGGCACACCCTGTTTGCCAACTATCGAGTCCTTGCGCGAAATGATGCCCGCTGCTGATTTGTGGCCAATAAATGATAGTGTTTGGAATTACTTGGATGGTAACGGATTTCACAATATAACCACCAAATACAGGCATGCCGTTGATCAGTTTGGCAAATCAAATTCTATTGAAGAGTATGCTAAAAAAGCACAGTTTGTAGGAGCTATGAATTATCGTTCTATTTGGGAAGTGTGGAACTATAATAAGTTTAATTATGGTGATCGCTTCTGTTCGGGTTTTCTATTTTGGTATCATAATAGTCCGGTAAGGCAAACAGGAGGCCGACTTTACGATTGGTCGCTCGAACCAACTGCGGCACTTTATTATTCGCAAAATGGTAATGCTCCACTCCATCCCCAGTTCGATTATCTAAAAAACACCGTTTCAGTTTACAATGATTTTCGCACCCCATTTAGTAATTATTCGGTAGTTGCAACTGTTTATGATTTGAATGCAAAACAGGTACTAACCTTAAATTCAACCATTAATATTCCTGCTGATGGTGTTGTAAATGATGCCCTGAAAATTGAATTTCCTGAAAATATTTCACAGGTTCATTTTATTAAACTGCAATTGAAAAATACGGCAGGCAAAGTTGTGGCAGATGCTTTTTACTGGCGCTCCAAGGATACCTATCTAGGATCTAAAACAATGACTGGTCCTGCTATTGGAGGATTTAACGACATCAATAAATTAGCCAAAGTGACCTTGAATTTCACTGCTAAAGCAAAAATAACTAAAAAATCGGTTCTAATTGAAGCCACTGTTTCCAATAAAAGTAATACATTGGCATTTTTTACCCAACTAAAACTTCAGGACACGAATGGAGCAACAATAAAACCGGCTTTTTACTCTGATAATTTTTTCTCACTTTTACCCGGTGAATCAAAAAAAGTAACAATAGAAGTTACTGACGAAGAATTAATGGTCAGAAAAATGCAATTAGTAGTAGATGGATGGAATGTGGTAGGAGATATAAAGGTTTTAAAAACAAATAATTAGTCATGAAAAAAGAAAAAAATAGCTGGTTTAAAATCAGCCAGTGCTTCATACTGATATTTGCATATATCATCCTTCAATCGAGCGCACTTAAAGCTGCTGAATATGATATTGTAATTTATGGAGGGACTTCGGCAGGCGTCAGTGCGGCTATACAAGCTTCAAGAATGGGAAAAACGGTAGTGATAGTAGAACCAACCGATAGAATTGGAGGGCTCACCACTGGTGGTTTAGGTCAAACAGATATTGGAAATAAACAAGCTGTGGGTGGGATTGCTCGCGAATTTTATCAGCAAGTAAATAAATATTATCAAAATCCCGAAAATTGGAAATGGCAAAAAAGGGATGAATATCGCAGTGGTGGTCAGTCAGTAACTGAAACGAACGAAGATGCCATGTGGACATTTGAACCATCGGCTGCACTCAAAATACTTCAAGAGATGCTTAGGCAAGAAAAAAATATTAGCTTGGTATATAATCAGCAACTAAATAGAAAAAATGGTGTAAAAAAGAGTAAGGCTAAAATTACTGCAATTGTAATGGAAAATGGTGCCGAATATAAAGGAAAAATGTTCATTGACGCCACTTATGAAGGCGACTTAATGGCTACAGCAGGCATTAGCTATACTATTGGCCGAGAAGCAAATAAGCAATATGGCGAAACTTTAAATGGCGTTCAAGCAAGCGATTCAGGAAGAACTATTCTTCATGCAAAAACCAGAAATGCAGTAAATCATAATTTTGCAATCGGCGTTGACCCGTTTGTGGTAAAAGGAAAACCTTCGAGTGGCTTGCTACCTTTTATAAATCCGAAATCCCCTCAAAAAGATGGTTCCGGCGACAAAAAATATCAGGCATTTTGCTTCAGAATGTGTTTAACCAATTGTTCCGAGAACAGGATTCCTTTCGAAAAACCAACCAATTACAAGGACTTAGATTATGAATTGCTAATTCGGAATTTTGAAGCTGGAGAAACAAGAATTCCATGGTCAAATTCAGCCATGCCCAACCGGAAAACAGATACCAACAACGATCGTGGTTTTTCTACCGATTTTATTGGTCAAAACTACAATTATATTGAAGCCAGCTACAAGGAACGAGCGGAAATTGCTGAAAAACACCGTAATTTTCAGAAAGGATTAATGTGGACATTAGCTTATCATCCTCGAATTCCTGAAAAAATAAGAAATGAAATTTCGCTTTGGGGAACTTGTAAAGATGAGTTTAATGCCGTAAATGGCTGGCAGCAGCAGTTGTACATAAGAGAAGGGCGAAGAATGATTAGCGATTATGTAATTACCCAACGGAATTGTGAAGGCATCGAAATTTCGAAAGATGCTGTGGGGTTGGCAGCTTATGGAATGGATTCGCACCACGTTCAAAGATATGTTAGCAAACTTGGATTCGTCAAAAACGAAGGAAATGTGCAAGCTCATGTAAAAGCCCCTTATGCAATCAGCTATCGCGCTATAGTGCCGAAACAGAAGGAATGTGAGAATCTGTTGGTTCCTATATGTTTAAGTTCAACTCATATAGCTTTTGGCTCTATTCGCATGGAACCGGTTTTCATGGTTTTGGGGCAGTCGGCGGCTATTGCTGCAACACTCGCAATGGATAAAAATATTCCAGTACAAAAACTGGAGTATTCTGTTTTAGGTGAGAATTTATTGAAGTTTAATCAAAGGTTGGTAAGTAGAACAAAAGAAAAACAAGTTTTAAAATAGATTTATGATAATGAAAAACGAAACTGTGCGCATTTAATCAATAATTATTACCTCATTAATGAAAACTAGAACTTCAAAAATTACGACTTTGTTTCTTTTTATAACATTGGCCATGTTGTTAAAATCCGTTCAAGTACCATCTCAAACCCTTGCAGAAAACCATAAAATGCAATGGTGGTCTGAGAGTCGATTTGGATTGTTTATCCATTGGGGCTTGTATTCTAAAACTGCTGGATATTGGAACGGAAAAGTGACCAAAGGTGGGGAGCATTTTATGTGGTATGAACGTATTCCTTTGAACGTTTACGCTCACATTGCCGATGACTTTAATCCTGTAAAATTTAATGCTGACGAATGGGTCTCATTGGCCAAGAACGCTGGTATGAAGTACCTTGTAATCACTTCCAAACATCACGATGGTTTTGCCATGTACGACTCTAAAGTGAATGATTACAACATCGTAAAACGCAGCCCTTTTGGCAGAGATCCTATGAAGGAATTGGTGGAAGCATGCCGGAAACAGGAACTGAAATTTGGTTTCTATTATTCCTTAGGCAGAGATTGGGAAAGCCCAGATGTTCCAAGTTCAGCAGGCTATAAAAATAACAGTTGGGATTTTCCCGATGAAAACACGAAAGTTTTTAATACCTATTTTGAACGGAAATTAAAGCCTCAAATTAAGGAACTTGTTTCGCAATACGGGCCAATCGATATTATTTGGTTTGACACGCCTGAGCGAATAAGCAAAGCGGAAAGTCAAGAATTGCGTGATATAATTCTCGCTGCTAACCCAAAATGCATTATTAACAGCCGAATTTTTAATGGTCCTGGTATGGGTGATTATCAGGTAACTGAGCAGGAGATCGTAAAAAAAATAAAACTAGAACCATGGGAAGCTTGTGTAACCATGAGTAGAAATTGGGGGTATAATACACTGGATTCTGCCTACAAAACGCCAGAATTATTGATTCGATTATTATTAGAAATTTCCAGTAAAGGAGGTAACCTTTTGCTAAATGTCGGCCCTACCGGTGAGGGTGAAATCACGAATCAAACAAAAGAACGATTATCGCTCATCGGTAAATGGATGAAACGAAATGCGGAAGGTATTTATGGGACCGGCTCTTGGATTACTGACTGTGAACTTTTAGCAGATACTTCATCCATTAAAAAAGAGGTACAAGTGATTACTCCAAATACGATGAAAGATGCTGTAAATGATGCTACTTCAAAAGCGATCATTCCACTAGTACGATTCACCAAGAAGGGCGATGATTTGTACGTTTTTGTGTGTAGTTGGCATGAAAAGAAGGTGTTGATCAAATCTTTGGCCTCGAATAAATGCAAAATAATTAAAGAAATTTCAATGTTGGGCGACACCAAGAACGTTAAATGGGAACAAAGTGACAACGGTCTAGCACTAAAAATGCCTTCTTCCTTCCTGAAAGAAATACCCGTGGTTGGGTTTAAAATTCGGTTTCAAAACTATTAAAAAATCTCTTAGATTAGTAGATGTGAATCAACTACATAATCCAACAACTGGATTATCCTTTTCTGAGGTTATATTAACTGGCGACAAAAACTTGGTATACTGACACGATATCAAATGTGTTTAAAATTGAACCAAATTCAGCCTATTTTTTAGGAGAGTATCAATTTGAGGGCTATATTGAAGGAATATTTAATGACATGCCTAATATTCGGATTACTAAAAAAGTTGCACCTTCATCCTCAAAGATTGAGTCATTTAAAAAAAATAGCAATGATACATATCCTAATTCATCAATTGTGATCAAGACAACCGAAAATATCTTTAATACGGATTTTATTGATTTATCAAAGTCTAATTCGATTACAGATAAATAAATGCTTAACACAAAGTGGCAATCCCAGTACTTGGGAAGGCGGATTAGGCATGGAAAATGACAATAGCACCACACATAATCTTGTTGAAAACATTTCTGGCTCAGTAGTTTGTTACGATAATGTTACTCTTTGATACTTAACAGATATGCTACTGAACTCTTCAAAAGAGGAGT
>CAYXQZ010000068.1:12074-15116 GCA_964466415.1 uncultured Paludibacter sp. | reverse complement strand
AACTTGACCTAAAAAAACAAATTCAGATTCAAATTGAAGGGAAAACCATCATAGTTGCCGATAGCATCACTTTTTTAAACGAGCACAATGCAGGCGATATTGTAGTGTGTGGCTCACATGGCGGTTTGAGTGCAGGGCATTATGCACAGAAACATCGACTTAAAGCTGTGTTTTTCAATGATGCAGGCATTGGCAAAAACAATGCAGGCATAAAAAGTCTCGACTCGCTGAGCGATGCTGGAATCCTTGCGTGCACGGTTGATTGTATGAGTGCCGAAATTTTTAACGGACACGATACGCTTGAAAATGGCATTATTACTGTTTGCAATCAATTGGCAAAATCCAGAAATATCTCCGCAAAAATGACGGTTAAAGAAGCTTTGAAATTGATATGAGTGTAATTTAAAGTTGCAGCCTCACTTGTGTTAGATATTTTGTTCTATCTTATTTCAAATATTTTTCCAAAAACTGATCCTGCTCCCAGAGTAAATGCAAAATATTTTCACGGGCTACGTAGCCATGTTGTTCTTTGGGTAAAATCACCATACGAGCAGGTGCGCCGAGTCCTTTTAGGGCTTGAAAATAACGCTCTGTCTGCAAGGTAAATGTGCCCGGATTATTGTCGGCTTCGCCATGTACTAAAAGCATGGGTGTTTTCATTTTATCGGCTTGCATAAAGGGCGACATGGTATTGTACACTTCTGGCGTATCCCAATAATTTCGCTGTTCGCTCTGGAAACCAAAAGGGGTTAATGTGCGGTTGTATGCGCCACTACGAGCTATACCACACGCAAATAAATTGCAGTGAGTTAGTAAATTAGCCGTCATAAATGCACCATACGAATGGCCGCCAACTGCTACTTTTTTAGGGTTTATATAACCCAATGCATCTACTGCATCGATGGCCGCTTTGGCATTTGCTACCAGTTGCTCTACAAAACTATCGTTTGGTTCGGTTTTTCCTTCGCCCACAATAGGGAATGCAGCATCGTCGAGCACTGCATAACCACGCGTAACCCAATACACAAACGACCCATAATAGGGATAGGTGAATTCGTTCGGGTTGGCCGTACTTTGTCCGGCACTGTTTTTATCTTTGTACTCAGCCGGATACGCCCATATTAACAACGGCAACTTTTGTGTTTTTGCATTGCGGTCGTAACCCACAGGCAAGTACAATGTACCTGAAAGTTCCACACCATCAGCCCGTTTGTATTTTATCAATTCCTTGTGAACTCCAGCTATTGATTCGAAAGGATTTTTGAAATACGTTATCTGAACTGGAGCCGATGTTTTTTTGATAGAACGAATATAATAATTTGGAAATTCGTTTTTCGACTGCATACGAACTAGCACTTCTCCTTTTTTTACATCGATAATATCCTGAATTTCTTCCATTTTGTCGACCAAACTAGACTTATACAACCGTTTGGTTTTTAAGGTTGTCAAATTCAACTCGTCGATAAACGGAAACTGTCCGTTTTTGGTAAATCCATCGCCTAGTAAGTATGCTTTATCTTTATCGATGGTCATTACATATTTTCCAAATTCATTTTTTTGTGTTTCAAAATCACCAGGATCGGAATACACATCTTGAAAATTACGCGCACTAAATAAACGAGGTGTTTGCTCAGGAGCCGAAGGATTAATTACCGAAACGCGCATCTGTCGGGTATCGTACCATTCTTCGCTAAGAACTGCTGTAGTGGCATTTCCCCATACAATTCTGGAATAGCGAAGCGTGGTTTTACACAGCATTATTGGCTCAGCATTGAAAGGCGCTTTGCTCAGGTAAACGGCATCGCGAAATGGAACTTCTTTTTGAGGATCGCCTTCGTCCAATGCTTCCACCCAAAATAAGGTCGACGGTTCGTCGGAACGCCAGCTTATGGAACGTTTTCCTTTGCGTACAGCCATAAAACCTTTGGGCAGAATTTCGTTTAATGGCGATGATGAAATTTCTTTTATAAAATTTCCATTGTTATCGTATAATATATTTTTTTGTGGAAAACGGTTAAGTGGTACAATATACGAAAATGGCTTTTGCAAAGTGGTAATCAACACATAATTACCATCGGGCGAAATTATTTCATTGGCATACAAATCGGCCTTTTTGAAAAGTTTTTTGGTTCCATTCAGTTGTACTTTGTAAAGTTCGGCAGTGGTAAGCGTTACAAAATTTGCTTCGTCGGTTGGGTTCTTGAGCATGTCCTGATACGTCCTGTTTTGCGATTTGGAACCATCACTTACTGAGATAATTGGTCCAGCTGGGAGGGATTTCTTTACATCAATTAAGGCATTCCGCTTTGCTGGCATTATACGCACCAACAAACTTTTGCTATCACGAAACCAATTTACAGGATTCCCAATATTGGCATTGAGTACTGCCTCAGTTAGTTTTTGAGCAGTGGCAGTATTAAAATCGGCTACCCAAAGCTCCACGCCTGTAGCCACTGTATTGGTAAAAGCCACTTTTGTTTCGTCGGGTGACCAAAGCACATTGGCAATACGCATGTTTTCGGACAATCCGGCAAATGCAATAGGTTCTTTATCTGCCATTTTACGCATTTTAAGCGTGCTAATATAGCTCATCGATGAACTTATATTTGTAACAGGATTAACACGAAGACCAGCCAGACTTATTTCCTGTTGGTTCAGGTCATCCAGCGTTTTGTAAGTTGGACGATAACTCAGCAACATAAAGGTTTTGCGCGTATCCATAGATACCGACGGTGGACGTTGATAATCGGCTAATTGTAAAATGCTTGCGGGTGGTAATTGATAACCAAGATTTTCCTGTGATATAGCGTCTATGATGCTCATGAATGATAAAAATATTAATGTATGTGTTTTCATATAATTGATTTTTAAAAAAGACGACGGACAACAGACGACTGACAACAGAAAATAAAGAGAGTCAAAAGTCTTTTCAAAAAAAAACGCGTAGCTAATAACGTGCGAAGCACTAATAACGCGAAGCAAATAACGTGCGAAGCACTAATAACACGAAGTTAATAACGTGCGAAGCACTAATAACACGAA
>CAYXQZ010000068.1:0-11974 GCA_964466415.1 uncultured Paludibacter sp. | reverse complement strand
GTTAATAACGCCCAAAGGGCAAATAACGGCGAAGCCCCTAAAGCCCAATTTTTTTGTAATAAACGTCGATAAACTTATTCGGTTCAGGGCGGGATATAAAAAGAGGTTCGTTTTCGTCAAATTCGGCACTGCGTTTATCAATAATTACCCCAGGAACACCAGCTTCATCCGAAGCAATATAACCATCAATATTTTTGGTTCTATTTTCCAAAATCCAATCGAACATTATACTTGGCTCATACACAAGGTATTTAACGTAATCTTCGTTGAGCGTTCCCGCTTTTTCAAACCACGATTTTGTTCTTTTGATAGTTGTATTTTTAATTTTTTTGCCATTATTAAATTCGCCACCAATAATTTCGGTTGGTATTTTCAGCTCCATTCTCCACTTTTCAGTTTCGGGTGTAAGCGCATTTACCAAATCGAGTAGTGCAAACCCAAAAGTAGTACATCCTCCGCCTTCGTTTTGATAGCGAGGCCAAAAAGCACCACCATAAAAATCGCATGCGGCATTTTTTGCATTTATTTTTTGCTTGTATTTATCAATAAAAGTCAAAATTCGATACATCGCTTTTTCGCTAATACGGTATTTCAGGAAAGCTAATTTCTGACGTTTAGCATAAACATTTAATTTATGATTCAATTCATTTTCAGTTTCAATACGACCTGTAAGAGCTGCTCCCATAATACCAAAACCTACTTTTTGTTTCAATATTAAATCCGTTTTTTCTTGAACAGAACCAGATGTTTGTGCCATCAGAATTGGTTTTTCGAGCAATGACGATTCGAGTCTGACAGCTAAATGACCAAGCAAGTAATTATCAGGCAAACCAATGGTTTTCAGGTAACACTCCTTCATGGTTTTATATAAAGCCGAAGGACTACTCCAATCCAGCGGATACATGGTTGGCATAATGTAAAGGGTTACTGCGTGAGAATGCTCTCGTTCAGAAATTTGAGCATTTACATCGGCTGAAATAAAAATCAACACAAACAACAACAGAGAAATAAAATTCTTTTTAATAAAATTTCGAATCATAAGCACAATATAAATAATGAAAGACACACAAACTTAACTATTTCAACCACTTATCAAGCCAACCGATAAATGTACGTTGCCAAAGCACACCATTTTGGGGTTTGAGTACCCAGTGGTTTTCGTCAGGGAAAATGAGCATTTCGGCTGGCACACCACGCAATACAGCTGCATTGAAAGCCGCCATGCCTTGCGATGCTAAAATACGATAGTCTTTTTCGCCATGAATAACTAAAATTGGCGTATCCCATTTATCAACAAATAAATGCGGGGAATTGGAGTATGAGTTTTGCGCTGTTTTATTATCTTTTTCCCAATATGCTCCACCTAAATCCCAGTTTACAAACCACATTTCTTCGGTTTCCAAATATTGCTGTGGCAGGTTAAACATACCATCGTGGGCAATAAAGGCCTTGAAACGCTTTTCGTGATGACCCGCCAGCCAAAAAGCTGAAAAACCACCATAGCTGGCACCTACACAGCCTAGTTTATCTTTATTTACGTATGGTTCTTTTGCCACATCGTCGATTGCCGAAAGGTAATCTTTCATGTTTTGTCCTCCATAGTCGCCACTGATTTGCGCCAACCATTCGCCTCCAAATCCAGGTAAGCCACGACGGTTTGGTGCTACAATAATATAATCATTGGCAGCCATTATCTGGAAATTCCAACGATACGACCAAAATTGACTTACAGCCGATTGTGGTCCACCCTGACAATAAAGTAAGGTTGGATATTTCTTAGTTGGGTCAAATTTTGGTGGATAGATAACCCATACCAACATTTGTTTGTTATCGGTAGTTGTAACCCAGCGCTCTTCTACTTTGCCCATATCAAGTTTGCTGAGCAAATCCTTGTTTTCGAACGAAATTTCAGTAGCTTCGCCATTTTGTATGTTCACCGAATAAATTTCGTTGGGCTTGCTCATGGAATGACGTAAAGCCAACAGTTTATCGCCAGCAGGTACAATAGCTTCGTAATCATGCTGCCCTTTGGTAATTTGCGTAATCTTATTCTCCAATATATCGGCTCTATAAACTTGTGTTAAACCATGCCAAACACTTGTAAAATAAATGGATTTACTATCGGCAGTCCATTGCAATCCTTCCGAATTTTGGTCGAAATTAGCCGATAAATCTGTTTTTTCGCCAGTAGCCAAATTCATTACAAACAAACGGTTTTTGTCCGATTCGCAACCATCATGCTCCATACTTTCCCAAGCTAACCATTTGCCATCGGGCGAAAACGAAGGGTTTATATCGTAGCCCATCATGCCTTCGGTTTTATTTTCGGTTTTACCTGTGGCAATATCGTAAAAGTAAATATCTGAGTTAGTAGAAATGGCATAAGCCTTGCCTGTTTTTTTACGACTAGTATAGGCTATTGTTTTACCATCCGGACTCCAAGCGAGCTGTTCGATACCGCCAAAAGGTTTCATCGGACTTTCGAATGGTTCACCATCCAGCAAATCTTTTTCATCAGCTATTTTTGAATCTTCAAAATTGGCAATAAATGGATGTGGAATAGTCTGCACCCATTCATCCCAATGTTTGTACATCAAATCATTTACAATAATTCCACTCGTTTTTGGCAAATCAGGATGTTTGTCAACAGTTCGTTCACCATATTTTACGTCGGCTACAAAAAGCAGTTTTGTTTCATTGGGCGAAAAAGCAAAATCGTTGATACCACCTTCGCGATCAGTTATTTGTTTGCGGTCGGAGCCATCGGCATTCATAATCCAAAGTTGCATAGAGCCAGACTCAGCCGATAGGAATGCGATACGTTGATTATCGTTCATCCACTTAGCCGAAGCTTCGCGTGTGGACGTTTCGGTAATTTGCTTTTTATCCGTACCATCAGCATTCATTACAAACAGTTCAGAGTTGCCTTTGTCCGCGGCTATAGAATAATAGGACACCGAATAAAGCACTTTTTTAGTATCGGGCGATACTTGTAAGCCACCTACTCTGCCAAAAGCCCAAAGTACTTCAGGTGTTATACGACCGTTTTTAATTTCTGGATTCTGCTTGCCAATAATTTGGTCATCGTTTTTCGAAACACACGACGATGCTATTACCGCCACTGCCATAAGCGTTGATTTTATAAGTTTGTTTCTCATCTGGTTATAATTGTCTTTAAATCTTTAACAATTTATTATTGAAATGGTTGAAACACAAAAGTAGTTTTTTTTGTATGAAAATGCAAATTATACTTTTTCCTAATTACAATAATCCAAAAGTATAACCCTTGCTAATCCAAAAATCGAGAGCCAATGGCAACACTTTTAGCATATTATCGGCCGCTTTTACCGAATCGTGAAAAACAACAATTGATCCGCTACGAATATTGTTGGTAATATTGCTCAGGACTTGCTCGGGAGAAAGTTTTTGGTTGTAATCGTGGGTAATCACATCCCACATTACGAGTTGATAATCATTTTTCAACAATTTAATTTGCTTTGCTGAAATTTGACCATGTGGTGGACGAAACAAATCGCTATCAATAAATTGGGCTGCTTTTTGTACGTTCAACAAGTAATCCGCTGAATTACAACTAAATCCTTTGAGGTGATTGTAAGTGTGATTTCCTGTTTTGTGACCTTGTTGAAGAATTTCGTTATAAATATCGGGATGCTTTGAAACATTTTCGCCAACACAAAAAAAAGTAGCTTTCCAGTTATATTGTTCCAAAATAGCGAGAACGGCAGGTGTTATTTCAGGCACAGGCCCATCATCAAAAGTGAGGTAAATCACTTTCGATGATGTTTTTTTGCGCCATATTATATTTTTGCCAACTAAAGGACGAAAAAATCGAGGAAACTGCAAATTCATTACAAATCAGCACCAGCTGCTTTGGTATAACCCATATAAACTGGTAAGTATTTATCCAAAATACGTTTTTGTTTTTCCTGATCGCAAATGCGTAAAACCTGATTTAATACAGCCATATTATGACTAACTCTATTGGCTACGCTATTACGTTGTGCCGAATTTAAGCTCAAATACCAGTTTAAATTCTCAACTGCACCTTTAGCCACAGACTCCATTATTTCATCGCCTTTCTGATTTTCGCCCAATTTGTAGTAATACTCAGCTAGCATTGTCGAAATATAATCGTGAGGAACAGTGCTTCCTGGAATCATTTTCTGGCAATAATCCAGCGCTTTCAATGCTTTTGCCGAGTCACCTTCGTTGTACAATGCACCAATAAGTTGCGAGAACATCATACGGTGTGTGCGGCACATACGCATTGTATTTTCGTCGATATATACTTTTGGATCACTAATATTACCATAACGGAATTTAGTCATCATGTTTTCGTACATTTCCTTGGTATTTACAGAAGAGCCTGCACCTTTTTGGCCTACAGGTAAAATCTGATATGCCAAACCTGTTAGTTCAAAATGATCACTTAATCCTAAATAATAATCGTCGCCAACTGTTACAGCAAAGTAAATTGGTCGTTTCCAATTATTGGTACGAAGCATTTCAAGTATCATCAACTCGCTTTTTGTAAGTCGGCGTTGCGTTAAATCAATGTTAATTTGTGGAATGATTTCGGCAGCTCGAGTAGCAGGCAAAGTACCCGTTTGAAGCACTTGATTAGGATCAACAGGTAAAAACAATTGTTTAGTTGGAATAAATCCATCACCTTCCACATCTTTAAACTGTCCACGTTTCAACAGAAAATCATAAGCTACATTCAAATCAAGTGGCTCTTTTATTTGCTCTTCGACCCATACCACTTCATTTTTGCCCGTAACATATTCGGCGGGTGTCCACGAAATAGGCAACGGAGCCGATTCGTATGCACCGCGTTTCATTTGGTCGATATACCAATCGGTTTGCAAATAACTGAGGTTACAAACGCGAACGTCGGTACGGTTACCTTCCACCTCTTGATTGTACCAAAGCGGGAAAGTATCATTATCGCCATTTGAAAAAATTATGGCGTTTGGTTTTATCGAAGCCAGATAATTTCCTCCAAAATCACGTGCCACATAGCGGTTTGCTCTATTATGATCATCCCAGTTTTCGGAAGCCATTAATGCCGGTACTCCCAAAGCTGCAATGGCAACTAATGCTGCTGCAAGCGTTTTTGGAATGTATTTATCAATCATTTTAATAATACCCAATACCCCTAAACCTATCCAGATAGAGAAGGCATAAAACGAACCTGCGTAGGCATAATCTCGTTCGCGTGGTTGATAAGGTGTTTGATTTAGATAAATTACAATTGCTAAACCAGTTAACACAAAAAGAAGCGCAGTAACCCAAAAACTATGACGACCCTCTTTGCCTCCATAAAATTGGAATACTATACCAAATATACCAAGTAAAATTGGTAGTAAATAATACTTATTACGTCCTTTGTTATCAGCCAATTCCGAAGGCAAATTGGTTTGATCGCCAACCAAATAATTATCAATAAAGTTGAAACCCGTTATCCAATTTCCTCTATCAATCTCGCCATGACCTTGAATGTCGTTCTGACGTCCAGAGAAATTCCACATAAAATAACGCATATACATAAAACGAATCTGATAATCGAAGAAAAATTGCAGATTTTCGCCAAAAGTAGGCTTATTTTCAGTTTTCTGTTGCCCACAATAATCGTAAGTAATGGGTGTTCCTGTTATATCAGCCCATTGTTTATAGGCATCAATATGCGATTGTTGGGTACTGTACAAACGTGGAAAAAGCATATTAAAGCGCTCATCCATTACGTAATCAGTTTTATATCCAGTCAACAAATAAGCATCTTTGTCGCTTGGAGATGTTTTTGGTTTGGGTGTGTATTGTGCTTCTCCTCTTTTCTCTTCAGGAATACAGTTATTTCCTTCCACACGCAATTTTACAGGAGCATTGTAAACTGGGCCATAGATTAATGGACGATCACCATATTGCTCACGATTGAGATAATATTTTAATGCAAAAACATTATCAGGAGAGTTTTGGTCCATAGGTGGATTAGCTGCCGAGCGTATAACAATGATTGAATAGGATGAATAACCAATCAGAATCACTGTTATCATGGCTAGAGCGGTATTTAACCAACGGCCATTGATAACGCTTTTTTTGAAATAAAACACGGCTGCCATACCAGCAATGATAAGAATGCCTAAAAATACATGAGCTCCAAAAAACGGAATTCCAACCAAGGCAATAGCTAATATAAATGAAATGGCTGTTCGCAAATAGCTTTTATTGACGTATGATTCGTAAAGTGCCCACGCTAAAGTTGCAATCAACAAAAGGATATAAATAAATAAACCTGTATTGAAAGCCATGCCGAGTGTGTTTACAAAAAACAATTCGAACCAGCAAGCTACTTCAACAAATCCTGGAATAATACCATATAAAACCACCCCAAGAGCAACTCCCGAAACCAACATGGCTGTGATAACTCCTTTGGTTGAAGGTTTATAATTGCGGAAATAATACACCAATACAATGGCTGGAATTGCCAATAAGTTAAGTAAGTGAACACCAATAGATAGACCCATTAAATAGGCTATTAAAATCAACCAACGATCCGAACCTTCGCGATCAGCAACGCGTTCCCATTTAAGAATAGCCCAAAAAACGATGGCTGTAAATAACGACGAATAGGCATATACTTCACCTTCCACGGCCGAAAACCAGAAAGTATCCGAGAATGTGTAAACCAATGCTCCAACTAATCCTGAACCTAAAATTCCAATTATATTGGCTGTTGTATATTCTTCTTCCGTTTTTGCAACAACTTTACGAGCTAAATGTGTAATAGTCCAGAACAAAAACAAAATGGTAAATGCACTACAAAGAGCCGACAATGCGTTTATCATAAGTGCAACTTGCGTAGGATCCGACGCAAAAAGAGAGAAAAATCGACCTGTGAGCATAAAAAATGGTGCTCCCGGTGGGTGACCTACATCCAGTTTGTAAGCTGTAGAAATAAACTCGCCACAATCCCAGAAGCTCGCTGTAGGCTCCATAGTAGTTAAATAAGTGGCAGCGGCAATTGCAAATGCAAGCCAGCCAAAAACATTGTTCAGAAATCTGAAGTTTCTCATAAAAATTTAAATTGTTTCGTGTTAAACAAAAAAAGCCACCAAAGATACAAAGAATATTCAGCATTTTGAAAGTAGTGACTGTATTTTAGTTAAAATTAATTCGTTACAAATTAAAATTGATTTTTTTTCAATTTTTAGCTGTTACAAATCGTAGTTAAAGATTTGTATTTATGATGAAAATCAAATTTGCATCTGATTTTTTTTGACAACTTATAATCAAGCCGGTAGTAAACATATTAAATGCCCAATTAACAAACAGTTAAAGCAGCATTACATGTTTGCATTGCTAAATAATTATGTCTACATTTGTCCTAATAAAGCAAACATTTTTAGCATGGAATCTATTGCCTCATTCGCAAATCTAACATCACATCTTTCGCAAGTAAATTGCCGAAAGCGAATGGCAGTAGCCAATGCAGTCGATTCGCATACGCTCGAAGCTGTGTTGCAAGCTGTTGAAAGTGGTATTGTGGAAGCGTATCTTATTGGCGATGTAGCTTCTATTGAATCGCCTGAGCTTTTTGAACATAATCTATCTCCATTTATACATATTATTGATAAGCCCGATGTGGTTGAAGCTACACTGGAAGCTGTACGCATGGTTAAAAGTGGCGAAGCCGATATTTTGATGAAAGGATTAGTGAATACAGATATTTTGTTACGTGCCATTTTAGATAAAGAAAAAGGATTGCTTCCTGCAGGTAAAGTACTGTCGTACACTGCTGCATTGGAAATTCCCAAGTATCATAAATTGCTATTTTTCACCGATCCAGTTGTTATCCCTTCGCCAAACTTGGTACAGCGCACTGCAATGATTAATTACAGCATTGAAACGGCACGGAAATTCGGTATTTTGAAACCAAAAATTGCCCTCATTCATGCCACCGAAGTTGCCAATCCAAAAATTCAGTATATGCAGGATTATATGGATATTAAGGAAGAATGGCGCAATGGTGTGTTTGGAGATGTAATATTGGATGGTCCTTTGGATATTTTTTTGGCGCTCGACAAAGAGCGTGGAAGCATAAAAAATATTCCTACACCCGTGCTTGGCGATGCCGACATACTGATTTTTCCGAATTTTGAATGCGCCAACACGTTTTACAAAGGATTATCACTCTTTGCCAATGCCGAAATGGCCGGATTATTGCAAGGCACCGACAAACCTGTAGTGTTAACTTCGCGCAGCGAAAGCATTCAATCTAAATTTTACAGCATTGCAATGGCCTGTGTGTTGGCATAAAGTTTATGGTTTGAAGTTTAAAGTTTGAGGTTTGAAGTTAAAATACTATTTTTGCAGCAATTATAAATATATATACGTTTAAAATTATTCATACAATGATAAAAAAGACATTATTTCTAGCATTATTTCTGTATTCATGGAGTTTAGGTTTTTCGTGTACCAATTTCTTAGCTGGTAAAAATGCCACTACCGATGGGTCGACACTGATAAGTTATTCGGCCGATTCCTATTTCTTGTTCGGCGCTTTATACCATTATCCAGCAGCCACTTACCCAGCAGGAACTATGCTCGAAATTCACGATTGGGACTCTGGCAAATATTTGGGAAAAATAAAACAAGTGGAAAAAACTTATTCGGTCATAGGCAATATGAACGAACATCAATTATCGATAGGCGAAACTACTTATGGTGGACGAGAAGAGTTGGTGGATACAACTGGCTTAATTGATTATGGAAGCTTGATTTACATTGCTTTACAACGTGCTAAAACTGCCCGCGAAGCCATTAAAGTTATGACCGACCTTGTTGCTGAATATGGCTATTACAGCTCGGGTGAGTCGTTTTCGATTGCTGACCCTAACGAAGTTTGGATTATGGAAATGATAGGAAAAGGACCACGCAACAAAGGTGCTGTCTGGGTAGCTCAACGCATTCCTGACGATTGTGTTTCGGGACATGCCAATCAGGCGCGTATAACAACTTTCCCTTTCGACGATAAAAACAATTGCCTTTATGCAGAGGATGTGATACTTTTCGCCCGCGAAAAAGGTTACTTTAAAGGTCGCAACTCTGAATTTAGTTTCTCGGATGTGTATGCACCGCTCGATTACAGTGCGTTACGTATTTGCGAAGCACGTGTATGGAGCTTTTTCCGACAAGTAGACCCATCAATGGATAAATTTATTACTTATGTTAAAGGTGAAACCAAAGAGCGCATGCCACTTTGGATAAAACCAACTTTTAAAGTTGATGCACAAAAAATGAAAGAATACATGCGTAACCAATACGAAGGAACTGAATTTGATATGACAAAAGGAGTTTGTGCTGCTCCATTTGGCAGTAAACTGCGTCATAGTCCACTTGGTTTTAAAGTAGATAGTGTGGAATATATGCACGAACGCCCAGTAGCAACTCAGCAATCGGGTTTTGTTTTTGTGTCGCAAATGCGGAGCTGGCTACCGAACTATATTGGTGGTATTCATTGGTTTGGGGTCGACGATGCGGCTAGCAATATCCTTGTGCCTATGTATTGTGGCATTAACAGCGTACCGAATTGTTATAGTGCCAAAAACGGACATCTATTGGAATATTCACCCACTTCGGCTTTTTGGATTTACAATCAGGTTGCCAATTTTGCATACGGCAAATACAGTTATATGATGAAAGACATTAAAGTGGTACAAGCACAATGGGAATCGGATTTTCAGAAATTTGTACCTGCGGTTGATAAAGCAGCTGTTAATATGTCCGAAGCCGATGCTCGTAATTTCCTTACTTCGTTTAGTCATACACAAGCCGAAAACTCAACTGCCGCATGGAAAAAACTTGGTGAATATTTACTTGTAAAATACATGGATGGCAATATCAAGAAAGAGAAAGACGGCAAGTTCATGCAAAATGAGTTTCACATTCCTCCTGGCATTATTCGCGCTGGTTATTCCGACGAAATACTTCGCCAAATTGCAAAAGAAAACCCAGGACAACGCGTAAAAACGGAAGCGGAAATTAAAAACAGAAAATAATATAAAAACCGATGGTAAGTATTTTATCATCGGTTTTTATTTTGAAATCTATTGTTTGTGCAAGCGGTATTATTTAGTTTTTTTACCAAATTCTTTGTCAATTTTCAAAAACGGAATGACAGCTAGAGTTGGTATGGCGCAAATCATTACAAAAATAAAGAAGTGATTATATCCCAACATATCTTGTAGCCAGCCAGCAATCATACCCGGAAGCATCATTCCCAATGCCATCAAACCTGTACTGATTGCAAAGTGAGCGGTTTTATGTTCGCCTTCGGCAAAATAAATCATAAAGAGCATATAGGCCGTAAATCCGAATCCGTAGCCAAATTGTTCGAAAGCTACTGCAGCGTTTATCAGGAAGAAATTCTCTGGTAAAAACCACGAAAGGTATAAAAATGCTAAATGAGGTAATGTAATACACATGGCCATAATCCAAATCCAGAACTTCAAGCCTTTACGCGAAGCCGCAATGCCACCCACAATACCGCCCAAGGTGAGCGCTAAAATTCCCACCGTTCCATATACAATTCCCACTTGTCCGGTAGTGAGACCTAAACCACCTACCTCACGAGCATCGAGTAAAAATGGTGATGCCATTTTTACCAACATGGCTTCGCCAAGGCGGTAAAGCAGTAAAAATGCCAATGCAGTACCAATTCCGGGTTTTTGGAAAAATGTGGCAAAAGTATTTCCAAATTCTTTTATTATTTCGGCTGCGGTATGTGTAACTTTAGCCACATCGCTCACTGGACGAGGAAGAATAAATCGGTGATAAATCATTATCAAAATTACAAATCCGGCTAAAATAAAGAACGTAATACTCCAAGCTAATTTTATATTGCCCGAAACACCTTTAAATTCGGCTGTTACTTCTTTTTTAAGTTTATAATCCAATTGTACTACCATATACGCAGGTTTTTCCCAATTTTCTGTTGTGAAAACTATACGTTCGCCATTCACAATGGAAATGCTCTTATCACCCGACTTTAAACTCGAATTAAGCACTACGGTTTTGCCTTCTTCCGGTTTTTTGGATAGTCGAACTGCTATTACCCCAGCATTGCCCACTTTTCCGTCGGTACCAGCAACAAGTTTTCGTTTTTCGCCAAAATTGGTTTTAATAAAGTCGCCCAGCGGCGTAGAAACATGGCTCGACCACCACGACTTCTTCGCTTTATTCACCTCGCTCGACTTTTCTTCCAACGAAACAAAACCATTTTCTTGGTTTTTAACATTGACATATTCTTTGATTCGAGTGAGCGAATCGGGTGCAATATTAGTGGTGTTGAGCACCAAATTTTGAGGAAAGGCCACAAAAGTCATTTCATCGGTTTGAGGTACTGTATGATTTTGGTCTGTTAATGCAATTTCGGTTTGAGCAGTTGTTGACGAAGATACTTTAAATTGCATGGGTTCAACTCCTGTCCAAGTTTCGAGACTTCCTGCAATAATAATAAGTAAACCTTGACCAGTAATCATGGCCAAACGGTAAAAAGTGCTTCGTATTCCTACAAAAAACGATTGCTGCGAGCTATCCAACGCCAACATATAAAAACCATCTGCAGCTATGTCGTAAGTTGCCGAACTAAATGCGATTAACCACAACACTGCCAAAGTTGCCTGAAAGAAAAATGGCATTGGAATAAGAAATGCTACACCCGCCAAACCTGCTCCCACCAAAAGCTGCATGCTTACTATCCACCAACGTTTTGTTTTAATTAAATCCACAAATGGACTCCAAAATGGTTTTATTACCCAAGGTAAATACAACCAGCTAGTATACAGCGCAATATCAGTATTCGAAATCCCAAG
Source organism: uncultured Paludibacter sp. (assembly GCA_964466415.1). Classification (GTDB taxonomy): domain Bacteria; phylum Bacteroidota; class Bacteroidia; order Bacteroidales; family Paludibacteraceae; genus Paludibacter. The sequence goes on along the minus strand of CAYXQZ010000068.1, from coordinate 80 downwards.
GCGTTTGTACATTATCACTGCAACGGTCATTGCTACCACATACGGAAGCCCTTGTGCAAAATAAAGTGTTGGAATCCATG
>CAYXQZ010000067.1:13973-15245 GCA_964466415.1 uncultured Paludibacter sp. | reverse complement strand
TATTGGCAAATCCCGACATGATGGCATATTGATTTGAAGTATTAACATACCAATTTTGCGTACCCAATTTATTTTCGGCTGTAAATCGGCCTAATGTTGCATCAAAACCTTCAACAAAGATATAATCAATTGGTTCACCTTCAACAACTGTGAAGTTTTTTATTTCCCAAGTTCCAGCTTTTGTCGCAGTCGAAAGGTATTTAAAGGCAACTGTAATTGTATCGCCAGCATATTCCGTTAAATTAATTTCACCCGATTTGCTAAAGTCCCATGAACCTTTGTCGGTGAGCGGAAGTGGTGTTTTAATTTGTGTCCAAGTAGCTGAAGTTGGTGCACCCTCTTCGTAATTTCTCGAAATCCATACCGTCGCTTCGTTTTTCAACGTTCCAAAATAACGCGTAACATAATCGAACGACATTTTTGCTTTCGTTACCTTAGTTAAATCTACTTGTGGTGAGATAAGCCAATCTTCGTTTGCAATATTGCTTGAGCCCACAAAACCGGACATTTTAATATATGTGCGATCCATAGCCCAAACTTGAGCACCCAATACGTTTATAGCTATAAACTTACCTTTGCTGGTGCTAAATGTCTCACTATAGGGCAATGCCACTGGTTTTCTGTCTTTAACAGTTACATTCTTAATCTGTAAAATACCTGCACTATTAATAGTTGAAATATATTTTATGGCAATATAAACTTTTTTGCCTTTGTAAAGTTTCAACGAAATGTCGCCCGAATTAACGAGGTTCCAATCTGCTGTATTTTTAAATGGCTCCATGGCTTGAACTTGATTCCAAGTGCCGTTCACATTAGCCATTTCGGGTTTGTAATCTTCCGAAATCCAAATTGTGAATTCGTCGGAAATACTTGCAAACTCACGTGCAGCAAAATCGAATGATAGTACCGAAGTAACAAGCATTGGCAATTGGATGGCAGGCGAAATTAACCAATCTTCATTTGGCTCGTTTGCGTTTTCCGATTTTCCATTCATCAATACATATTTATATTTCGAAAGCGCCCATTTGCTTTCGCCGCTCACACTTTTAACGGTGAAATTTCCTAATTCATTATCAAAAGTTGCATTGAAGGTGCTTGATGAGTCCATAACCAGGGGTTTGTATTCCGGATAAGGAGGCATTTCTAGTTGAGTATCGCAACTAATTGCTATTGTTGTAATCAAAAGCAAAAGAAGCCATTTTAACTGCTTAATAGTGTTCATATATTTATTATTTTAAACTCGTATGATATTTTTCGTAACCTTTTCCTAAA
>CAYXQZ010000067.1:4030-13873 GCA_964466415.1 uncultured Paludibacter sp. | reverse complement strand
TTCATATATTTATTATTTTAAACTCGTATGATATTTTTCGTAACCTTTTCCTAAATCGCGTAATGAACGGAGCGTAAGTTGATGATAAATTTTGCCTCCATCAAGAACCAAGTCTTTGTCATTGTACCATCCTACAATAGCTGTAATTTCGCCAACAGTAGTGTCGGCAGGTAATTTGAGTCTTGCAAATTTGGAGTACTCACTTGTGGCAATAAATATGGAACCTGAACCGTCCACAATTTCGCGCGACTGAGGAAATCCAATTCCATTTGTTGATGGCGCAAAAATCTTCAGCGAGTCATGTGTCAATGCTTTTGGCTTGCCAAAGTCGGCACCTTTTCCGGTGAATTTTGCATTTTTAATGCAAACTAGCTTGTTATGCATTTTTATGCCTCCAGCTTTAATTTGTGCTATGGTAAGTGTATCGACCATTTTCGACAAGGTTGTAGCTGAAATTTCGCCACCTTGAATGATTTTTACAAAATTAGTATACGGAATACGACCAATTTCGTATCCAACTTTACCCGACTCCGTTTTGTAAAACGAAATTCCGATTTGTACCATATCGGCATATCTTCCAATGGCCAGTCCCTTACAATTCATTACCACTTTTTGTCCCAATGGAAATATAGCACTTAAATTGCCTGCGTCAACCGAAATTTTAATTCCAGTACCCGTTTTAGGGTCTTGCAAAAACATAGTTTTATAAATATTGCCTTCATTGTCATCCGATGTAACTATACCCGAAATAATGATATCTTTATTCGAAGGTAGTGTATCTACGCTAAATAAACCTGGAATACGTGCAGGTAAATCACCAATTGCCGATACATGTGTTTTTAGTAGCGAATCGATGGTGTAGTTCGGTACCATTGTTAGATTGTTGTTTTCAACAATTGGATCAAAATTACCGTAACAGGACGTAAATACGAATGGAATTATTACTAATAGCTTTGAAAATAATTTAGTTAGATTCATTTTAATAGAGTTTTATCAATTAGATTAAAATTTATACGAAACGGTTGCAAAATAATTGGCCCCTAAAGCATAGTAATACTTCGAAGGGAATTTATATACATTACCAGTAACTGCATTGTCATCGTAAGGTATACGGGCTTGTTGGAATCCGCCTGTGATAAGTTTTGAATTTAATAAGTTATTGGCACTTACATTAAAATTCAACGAACGACGATTCTTTAAATAAAGCACTTTTCCGATCGAGAAATCGAGCATAAAACCACCTTTGAGCTTTTCTTGACTTGCCAATGACTCTTTCAGAAAATCGTTGGAATACAATGCTATGTATTTTTGAGTAAATCGCAATGGAGCAACATCAATGTAATTATTATCAAAATAATTTAATGTAACTCCTACAAACCACATTTTAGGATGAAAATAATCCAATGCAATACTTCCAGCTGTTTGTGGCCCCGTTGCCAATTTCAAACCTTTGAACAATATTTTATCTTCCACATCGGCAAAAGCTCCATTTTCAGGACTTAAAATTCCTGTTATGGTATCGGTATAAATATACTCGGCTACTGTTCCGGCTAACGATAGGGTAAAACTGCTATTCAATTTAACCGATACGCCTAGCTCAATGCCTTTGTACGATTTATCAATGCCTGTTAAAGAGTGATTTACAAATGTTCTATTACTCTCGTCGTAATACGATGAAAGGTCTACTCCATTGTTTATGAGTGTGTTAAAGGCGGTTATTCGGCCTTTAATGGATCTGTAGTTAAATTGATACGATATGTCACCCGAAATTACTTCTTCGGGAATCAATCCTTTTACAAATGTATCTTTAATACGCGGCGAAATATATGCATTGGTTGGTATAGGCGATCTGTTTTCGTACAATCCGTTTATAACCAATTTATTATGATTGTCAATCAAATAGCTTCCTCCCATTTTTACCGAAGGAGTTATATCGCTGTATTTTTTTCCTCTGCCAAACGATTGAACACCTTCAACCACCGCTCTACCATTTTCCATTTTTCCAAATCTGCTAAATTCCGAATACGAAATTTTAAGTGCATAAAACAATTCAAATGAGCTGAATTTCCATTCGTTTTGTGCAAAAATATTGGCATTAACAATGTCAAGCGAATAATTATATCCAAAAATATCCCCTTTGCCAATAATGCGGTTAGGGTCTTGCGTGTTATTTTGAACAATGATTGGATCTTTGCCTAGTAAATTGCCTGTTAAATCGCGTTCGGCAAATTGGTCAATATCAATCCATTGGTTTGCTCCTAGTAGGTCGTCCATTGTTTTGTAATGAATTCCTTTCGAATATTTTGCATCTACTCCAACCGTAATTTTTAAGAATTTATTATATTGATGTGTATACAATGTATTCAGCATGGTTTCCATTAAATTATTATGTCTGCGTTCAAGAGCATAACGCGCATTCCCTGTTGGGTTCACGGCATTGTTCCGATAGTTCGATTGATATAACCAATTCCAATCAATTTGGGTTGCTTGCGGGTCTCTGCTTTTCCACATATTAGTTAAATCGGACATTATTCCTGAATTTGGCTGACCGTTTATATATCCATCCAAACCTACTTGACCATCAAATTGGTAACTTGGCATATTGCGGTAATAATCGGGGCGTGGGTCTGGAGCATTGAAAAAAGTAAGAGCTGAATTGCTATACATGCTATAATGAAATGCTAGACCTGAACGTAATCGCTTATTTTGATCAATTTTAAAATCGTGATTCAAAATAATTGTTGGGTCATAGCTTTTTACAACGCGTGAGTTGCGTTTTTTGCCGTTTTGATAACCCCAATATGAATTATAATAAATTGAATTGGCCAAATAATAGGCTTCTTGAGTCGAAGGTGAACTTTGTCCACGCTGTGTAGGTGCGCCAAATGTTACTGCCGATAGCGTATGTTTGTCGTTCAGTCTTTTTTCGGCCGATAAAAAATAGGCTGCCGAATTGTAGAATGTACCTTCGTTAATTCCTTCGTAGGCATATCTTATTACTCCCGATGCTGCAAACGCCCAACCATTATTCATTAATCCTGTGGAATGCATAAACGAAGTGCGGTATTTGTACGATCGGTTTGAGTTTGCTACGCCAATTTTTGAACCCATTGGTATAGCACTGGCCAACATATTGATATTTGTGCTTCCACCAATGCCTCCAAACGAATACGAATTTGGTTGTAGTCCATCAAACTCATCTTTGTATTTGGTAGCATCGCTTAGTCCACCCAACATTGAATAATTAAATCCACCACGTTCGAGTCCGTTGAAACTTATACCGTTTATATAGGTCGATTCATAAGCTTGTTCGTATCCACGCACATTAAAACGCATTGGGCTAAACGAGTACGATGTTTTATTTGTGTATACATCTTTTGAGTTAAGCATAGTCGACGACCCTCTTCCAGAGCCATTTTCGGCATCGTCCAATTCGTTTTCGTTCAGTTGCATCACTATATCCAACTTTGCTTCGGCTTGCGTATCAGCAATCAAAAACAAAACTCCTAAATCAGTTGTCACATCTTTTCGGATTTTTATCAATTTGATTTGTGCAAAATAGCCATCTTTAGCTATGCTAAGCTCCTCGTCGCCAGCTTCGATATAACTCAACGAAAATTCACCTTTTTCGTTGGTTTGGGTCGATAAATTTTGTTGCAATAATGTAACTTTCGCACCTTGAATTGGCGCTTCGGTACCCGCAACTTTTACAATTCCTTTTAGTTTGGTTTGTGCGTTTATACCAACTACTGTCAGCAAAACCACAACAACTAACATTAAAAGTTTTCTCATACTTGTTTCGTTATAATTGTTTTTTAAAAATTCAAATCGTAAAAAATGATTCCCTTTATTTTAAAGGAAAAGGGCGATAAAGGTACTATTTTTTTTGATATTATGAATAAAAATAGAAAAAATAATTTGATTCAATTAATAATTAATATTTTATAGATTTTAAAATGTTGAGTGGGTTATTGTAAGCACATTTTTTTGTACTTTTGCATTCTTAAAAATAATGATAGCTTTTTAGCTATTTGTAGGTTGATAAGATATAAAAATCAAAGTATATGTTCGAATCGTTAAGTGAAAGACTTGAAAGGTCGTTTAAAATTCTGAAAGGTGAAGGTAAAATCACCGAAATCAATGTAGCCGAAACGCTCAAAGACGTTCGCAAAGCACTTTTAGATGCCGATGTTAACTATAAAATTGCTAAAATATTTACCGATACTGTAAAAGAAAAAGCGCTGGGACAGAATGTGTTAACATCGCTCAAGCCAAGTCAACTCATGGTGAAAATTGTTCACGACGAGTTAGCTGAACTTATGGGTGGACAAAGCGTTGACATTAACCTTAAAGGCAATCCTTCGGTTATTTTAATGTCGGGTTTGCAAGGTTCTGGTAAAACTACTTTCTCGGGTAAATTAGCCAATTATCTTAAAACCAAACGAAACAAAATGCCACTTCTTGTGGCTTGCGACGTTTATCGTCCTGCTGCTATTGAGCAGTTAAAAATTCTTGGTGAGCAGTTGAGTATTCCTGTTTATGCCGATTTGGAAAGCAAAAGCCCTGTTGCAATTGCCGAGGCTGCTGTAAAATATGCAAAACTACATGGTAATGATGTTATAATTGTGGATACTGCCGGCCGTTTGGCTGTCGACGAAATGATGATGAACGAAATTGCTGCCATTAAAACAGCATTACAACCGCAGGAAATTCTGTTCGTAGTTGACTCCATGACTGGTCAGGATGCTGTAAATACAGCAAAGGAATTCAATAACCGACTCAATTTTGACGGTGTTATCCTTACCAAACTCGATGGTGATACTCGTGGTGGTGCTGCACTATCAATTCGTTCGGTTGTTGATAAACCAATTAAGTTTGTTGGTACAGGCGAAAAAATGGATGCACTGGACGTTTTTTATCCCGAACGTATGGCCGACCGTATTTTGGGAATGGGCGATATTGTTTCGCTTGTTGAACGTGCTCAGGAACAATACGATGAAGAAGAAGCCCGTCGATTGACGAAAAAAATTGCTAAAAATCAGTTCGATTTTAATGATTTTCTTTCGCAAATTGCCCAAATTAAAAAAATGGGAAATATCAAAGATTTGGCTAGTATGATACCCGGCATGGGAAAGGCTTTGAAAGATGTTGAAATTGATGATAATGCATTTAAAGGTATCGAAGCCATTATTCATTCAATGACACCAAAAGAACGCGAAAATCCTTCGGTTTTAAATGGTAGTCGTAAAAATCGCATTGCTAAAGGTAGTGGAACCACTATTGTTGAAGTTAATCGCTTGTTAAAGCAATTTGAGCAAACTAGTAAAATGATGCGCATGGCAACTATGCAGAATGGTAAACTAAAAATGGGAAATAGAAGATAATATGTATAAAATTATTGACGGTAAAGCAATTTCGGAACAAGTAAAAGCCGAAATAGCAGAAGAAGTAAAAGAGATAGTTGCTACAGGTAAACGTGCGCCACATTTGGCAGTAATCATTGTTGGTCACGATGGTGGTAGCGAAACCTATGTAGCTCACAAAGTAAAATCGTGTGAACAAGTTGGTTTTAAGTCAACTAAAATTACTTTCGAGGATACGGTAACTGAGACAGAACTACTTGCAAAGATAAATGAATTGAATAATGATGCTGATTTAGATGGTTTTATTGTTCAGTTACCATTACCAAAGCATATTTCGGAGCAAAAGGTAATTGAAGCTATTGATTTCAAAAAAGATGTCGATGGTTTTCACCCTGTAAATGTAGGACGTATGTCAATTGGTTTACCTTGTTATGTGTCAGCTACTCCATCGGGTATTATTGAATTGCTTAAACGCTACGAAATACCAACATCGGGAAAAAACTGTGTTGTAATTGGCCGTAGTAATATTGTTGGAAAACCAGTTGCCACGCTTATGATGCAAAAAGGTTATCCCGGCGATGCAACTGTTACTGTTTGCCATAGTCGCACCAAAAACCTAAAAGAAATTTGCTTACAAGCAGATATTATTATTGCTGCACTTGGTATGCCCGAGTTTTTAACGGCTGATATGGTTAAAGAAGGTGCTGCAATTATTGATGTGGGCACAACTCGTGTTCCTTCGGCTACTACAAAGAGCGGTTTCAGATTAAGTGGCGATGTTAAATTTGACGAGGTAGCCCCTAAATGTTCATACATTACTCCTGTTCCAGGTGGTGTGGGACCAATGACTATTGTGTCGTTGTTGAAAAATACCTTGTTAGCTGCCAAAGGAGAAATCTATTAATGTACAATTTTTTCATTTACAATTTACTGTTTATTCCCATCACCGAAATTGGTAAATTGTAAATGATTAATGGTAAATTGTAAATATGTAAATTGTAAATGACTCAATGGCTTTATTCTATGTTCCAAATCTATCAGTTGCATGTGTTCTTCCTGAGGAGGAATCTTTGCATGCAATAAAAGTTCTCCGACTAAAAACGGGGGACCAAATTGAGGTTGTAGATGGAGTAGGAGGGTTTTATAGAGCCAACATAAGTCAACCACATCACAAACGCTGTGGTTTCGAAATTGTAGAATCGATAGTTGATACTAGTTGCCGAAATTACAAGCTTCATATTGCCATAGCGCCTACCAAAAACATCGAACGATTAGAGTGGTTTATTGAAAAAGCTACCGAAATTGGGGTCGACGAAATTACACCCATTATTTGTCATAATTCCGAACGGCGGATAGTTAAAGAGGAGCGTTTGCAGAAAGTAATTATTGCTGCCTCTAAACAATCTCTTAAATCCAAATTCCCTATTCTAAATCCTATTTGCACTTTCGATAGTTTTTTAAAAAATTACGATGCTGACCAAAAATTTATAGCACATTGTTATAAAGGCGAAAAAGAGCTTTTAAAAAACGTGGCATTGAAAGATGCTACCTGCATTATCCTTATTGGGCCTGAGGGTGATTTTAGCCTCGATGAGGTAAGCGTTTCTACTGAATATAATTACTTGCCAATCTCACTTGGCGAAAGCCGCTTGCGTACCGAAACAGCTGGTATAGTAGCATGTTGTAATGTAGCTACGGTAAATATGTAATAAATCCAATCATTTGTTAATTGGCTAAATTAATATATTTGACACAAAAAAACCTGATAGAATTTCTATCAGGTTTTTTTGTGTCTTACTGCTTGAATTTATTCAGCATTAACAATTACCAATTGGTTCATTGCTGCTACTCTGTATGGTTGCACGCGGGCTCCAAACCAGCTTACTTTCAATCTGTTTAATTCAATGCCATATTCTTTTACCAACATGTTAGCTACTACTACCGCACGCTTTTTAGAAATGCCATCGTTGTAATCGTCGGTTCCGCTTGAGTTACTTGCATAACCTTTAACTAATACTTTAGCTTGTGGGTTTGCTTTTAAGTATCTTACAATTCTGTTCAATGCTTCACGTTGTTTTTCGTTTACTACTTGTGCGTTTTCAGTTGCAAAGTTTATTTCAACTTTGGTAGCAGCTTCGTTTACTATGGCTGAAATTCCATCGCTGAAAGGTTTAAAGTCTTTAGCTTGATCACCTTCGGCAGTGTTCAAAATTACTACACGGTTTTTCCAAGTTTCAGTAAATGGTTGAACTTTACTTCCGTACCATTTAACCATCAAACGGTTGGCATCAACACCATATTTGTTTATTAAAGTATTTGCTACGTTAATTGCACGTTGTTTCGAAACTTCATTGTTGATAGCTTCTGTTCCACTTGCATTATCAGCATAACCACTAACAACAATTTTTGCAGTTGGGTTTTTCTTCAAGTAGTCGGCCATACGAGACATATTTTCTTCCTGACTAGCAGTTTCTACTACACGACTATTAAATTTGAAGAATATGTCTTCCTTAGTTGCTGGAACTGCAGCAATTGGCTCAGGTTTAACAACTGGTTTAACAACAGGCTTCGTAACTTCAGGCTTAACCTCAGGTTTAACTTGTTTTGGAGTATCAACAACAGCCACTTGTGGTTTTTCTGGTTGAACAGGTACAACTGGTATAACTTCAGGAGTAATAGTTTGAGGCTCCACTTTTGGTTCCGGAACAGGAGTAAATTCAGGTACAATCACCTTTGATTTTATTCTTTCAGGTATACGGTATGTAACACCAGCCGAAATACCACCAGCTAAGTCAATCGGTAGTTGTTCTACAGCATTATTCGAATTGTCGGTTAATAAATTACCATCAACTATCAAGTTTAAAGCTAACAGACGAGTTAAATTGTAATCGCCTTGAATACCAGCTCTTATTGCACCACCAATTTTTGAAGTATTTGTATTTGCATTATAATAACCTAGACCCAAACCACCAAAAACGGATAAAAACATTCTACGTTCTGGATCGTAGCCTTTATTTAAATTGGTAAGATTTACCAATAAATCGAGGTTAAGACTTTGAGAGTTTACAGGGCGATTATTTTCAACACCTAGAGTTGATTTTGTTGCATAATTGTAGTGATTAAATTGTAATCCACTACGAAGGGCATAAACTGGAGTAAAGTTATAACCAGCATTAATATTACCTTGCAAGCCAATGTTTTTTAGGAAAACTAATTTATTGGTGCTTTCGAACAAAAAGTCATTGCCTTCGGCTAAATACCAATTCATACCACCATTAGCTCCAACAAACCATCCCGGTTTGAATTTATAAGCCGTGTTTTCTGTCTTTTGTGCATTGATAGTAAATAACAATAAACCGATAGCAAACAGCGCTATTAAAAAATATAGTTTCTTCATAAAATGAAAGTTAATTGTGATTATGACTTTTGTTTTTTAAAGCAAATGTTGTTTGTTTTTGAATAGCATATACAACCCTGCAAAATTACATTTTTTTTTTGTAATACTAGTATTTATTTAATTACATAATTGCCTTGATGCAAAGCTTTTAAGTATTTTTGAAATTATTCAAGTGCCTTCTTCTATAATGCACATATAAATGCCTGTATATCAATTATATGTATATGTGCATTTGTATTTGCAAGAAAATATGCAATAATATAATATTGCAATAATTATGATATATTAACAAATGCGACGGTTTGGTATTTCTTTAAAGTACTTATCTAAACCTCCTGTTTGTGCGCATGTGATAGGTTAAACCCACTTTAAATTCAGGAACTACATCAAATGGAATACCTACTACTTTCTCATTAAAGTCTTCGTCTAATACATTTACATTAGCTTGTGCCGATAAATCCAATTTCAAATTAATTCTATAATCTAATTGTAAACCTCCTTTTAATACATAGCCCAGATACTCGTTGTTAAAGGTAGATTTCTCGCGTGAAATAAATCCGACACCTGCAAAAATTGAAAAATCTAACGGTCTATTAAGGTTGTAAATATCAAATGTATTACTAAAATTATATATAGCCTCTACACTCATTGCCATTGTCGAAAACTTTTTCTCAATTATGTTTTGTGAATGTACTCCGGGCCACGTAAGATTTGAAAACGATGCTAATCCTCGCACTCCTATTGTTTCGGATAAATTATATCCCATAAATACGGATTCGGATAATCCGTAACAGCCTTTAAAGCCATATTCGGAATAACCATCTGCAAGAAAAGCATTAGGACCAATATTTCCACCAATGTAAAAATCTGGTATAAAGTTAAATGCTGAAATGCCTGACTTTCGTTGAGCATTTACGGTTATTACCGATATAAAAAATAGTATTATTATAAAAAACCTTTTCATTACTTTTTCATTTAAATTTTACAAACGAAAAAAATGACAATCTATTTTTTGTTGTTTTTTTCTTCGTTACTTCCATAACCATATCCGTAACCATATCCGTAACCATATCCATATCCATA
>CAYXQZ010000067.1:0-3930 GCA_964466415.1 uncultured Paludibacter sp. | reverse complement strand
CCATATCCATATCCATACTTACGACTGTATGAATATCTATGTGCCTCTACATCTACATCGTTTATTACAAAAAACATACGTTTCAATGATTTCTCGGAATGAGCACGATTTGCAAATTCCAAATACCGACGATCGGTATAACCTGCACGACATATATATATTGTCAAATCGGCTACGCGGTCAATTAAGAATGTGTCCGAAACCGCACCAGCAGGAGCAGAGTCAATGATAATATAATCGTATTCATTTCTGAAATCATTCATCATGGTATCGAAACGCTTTTTCATAATAAGTTCCGAAGGATTTGGTGGTATTACACCAGCAGGTAAAATATACAATCCAGGGTAATCTTCCGATTCATGAACCATTGATTTGTAATCGTTATCCTGCCCTGATAAATAAAGGCTAATGCCCGAATTACCTGAGATATTGAATATCTTTGCTAATTGTGGACGACGTAAATCTAAACCAATAAGTAGTACTTTTTTATCGGCCATCGATAGCATTGCTGCTGTATTTACACTCACAAATGTTTTTCCTTCGCCCGACATGGTTGAAGTCACCAACACCACTTTATCAGTTGGTTGATCGAGCGTAAATTGCAATTTGGTGCGCAGAAGTCTGAACAGCTCGGAGTTAGTGCTGGCATTTGCACCCAAATCAATCAATGCACCTTCCGATTTGCTATGTGCAAGCTCAGTCAGAACGGGAATATCACTATATTTTTCCACATCCATCCTGCTGCGTATCATTGTATTGAAAAGCTCAATGATATAGATTAGAACTGCTGGAATAACTAATCCGATTAAAAAGAAAATTATTAAAATAATATTTTTCTTAGGACTAACATGTGTTGCATCGTCAGGAGCATTCAATATACGGCCCTTTGGTACTGTTACAGCCATATTGAGCGATGCTTCTTCACGTTTTTGGAGTAAAAAAGTATACAATGTGGCTTTAACTTGTTGCTGGCGTTTAATTTCAATAAACTCACGTTCCTGACGTGGTATATTGAGTATTTTATTTTGCATCAATGCATTTTGTTCGCCTAAATCACTTCTGCTAATTTGTAAACCTTTACGGGTGCTAGTTATGCTGTTTTGAATAGCCTTACGAGCCGCATTTATTTGAACATTTAATGTTTTTAGCGATGGATTTTCGTCGGAACTGCCAACCGAAATTCGCTCACGTGTCATTAATAATTCGTTATAAGCCATTATAACTGCCATCAGTCCAGCGTCGGTTAAACCTAAATTAGGAACTAACGATTTGTTGTTGGATGGGTCACGCAGAAATTCATCTACGTATTTTATCAAGTTTTGTTGCATTTCAACTTCAATCTGACGTTGATCGTACAAATTATTTTTTTGTTGAAAAATGCGGGCATCCTCATTTATATCAGTTAACTTATTATCTTGTTTGTAGTTTTCTACTTCGCGTTCTACATCATTTAATTCGCTTGCTAACAACCTTAGACGAACGTCGATAAATTTGGCAGTATTATTTGCCGACAGATTATTTTGTTCCGATGCATCTTGATTGTAAATGTCAGCCAGCGTATTAAGAATATCTTTGCCTTTTTGTGCATTAGTAGCCTTAAATGATAATTCAATTACATCGAGTAATTTACCAACCTCAGTTTTAAGTGAACCTCTTGAATATGATTTCGCAATTCGATTGGTGCTTGAAATTGTAATTTCAATTTTCTTTTCTGGAAATTTTTGTTCGGGACGTAGTTGAATATACAAAACACCTGCAGGCGTTTTAATTACGGTAGGTAATTGAGTAATTTCTGTTTTAAAGGTCTTTTCACCATAATTGCCTTCAATTTTAAGCTTGCCATTATTTGGCTCTACGCGCATTAACAGTGTGTAGTTTAAGTTTTGTAACGATGCGCTATCCAAACGGACATAAATAGGTGAAGCAGAATATAAGTCAATTCTTTTCAGGTAACTTAATTCTGTATAAGTAGTATATAACTCAAGTTCTTTAACTACACGTTTCATTAGCGAAGTAGAAGTTAAAACTTTTTCTTCGTTATTAATCATCGCTGTTGATCCACTCGAACGTAATCCTGCAGCATCTAACTGCTTCAAAACTGACATTTCGTTCATTTGTCCACTACGCGATTGATCCATAATCAGCATCGACGATTTAACTTCGAAAATGTCCTGCTGCATGCGCGTAAATACAAAGCCTGCTAAAATAGCTATGATTACTGATACAACAAACCATTTCCAATGTATGAAAAGCTTTTCAAATACCTCTCTCCAGTTAATTGGTTTTTCGCGTAATTCGTCCTCTAATTGATCAAAATAATTATCCATTAGTTAATGATATTTTTTATTCAGTTTTTATTAAACACTATTTGATAATGTTTATAATTAATGATGTTAATGATATAAGTGTACCTACAACCGAAATTGACATTGCTTCGACTGCGCCTAAAGCTGAACCTCGCAAACGTGGATTATTGGGTTGAATGTAGAGCACGTCGTTTTGTTGGAGATAAAAATATGGTGAATCAATTAATCTTTTGTCACGCAAATCAATTCGAAGTGTAGTACGTTTTCCGTTTTCATCTTCACGTATAAGTAGTACATTGTCGCGGCGACCATATATAGTTAAATCGCCCGCTATAGCAATAGCCTCAAATAAATCTAGCTTTTCGTTATTAACCTCAAACGCACCCGGACGGTTTACTTCGCCCAGAATCGAAACTTTGTAGTTTGCAAAACGAACTGTTACTATAGGTTCTTCCTTCATGAAAAAAGGATAAATTTTCGATTTAAGCATCGCCAATAAATCATTCTTTTTCATGCCCGAAACTTTCAACTTGCCTAAAATAGGAAAATTAATATTTCCTTCAATATCGACAAGATAATTTTGAAGTCCTGCTCCGCCCGAAATGGTTGATTTAGCCATTCCATACGAATTCATACTTTCGCCTGCTGGTAAAAGTGGTAAGTTAAACGGCTGAGCAGCTTCCGGCGTATTGCTATTTACAGTGATGGTTAATAAATCGCCAGGTTTGAGTATGACATCCTGACGCATTGCTTGTTCGCCGTCTTTAAACGTAATTTGAGTCCCTGCATCCTGCATGTAAACAACATTTTTATACGTATTACACGATAAAAAAACAAATATTACTGAAACAAATAGAATGATTCTTTTCACCTGATATATACTGTTTGTTGATTGTTAGTAAAAAAAACGATAATTTAAATTCTGATATTTATTAGATGTACTTTAATTTGTTCAAACACTTAAAATTAGAATTATGTTCAAAAACATTGTTTTATGTATTCATTTATAGTGTTTTAAGCACCATGTCTTCATAAGGAAGATATAGGACAATTAAATTTCTAATGAATAAGAGTGCAAATATACAAAATTTATTAGAAAATATCCATACTTTGTCGATGTTAATAACGTGTTTTGTGCAGCAATAGTATTTTGTTCGAAAATAAACTATACCAGCTATTTGTAATTCCAAAAAATAGTTCTATCTTTGCCGACTCAAAAATCGGAAGTAGTGTAAAGTAGTTTTTTTATACCATTCCGAATAATAATTATTTAACAATTAAACATTTATCATGTATTTAACAGCTGAAAAAAAGCAAGAAATCTTTGGTAAATACGGAAAGTCTAACACTGATACTGGTTCTGCTGAGGGCCAAATAGCATTGTTTTCGTACCGTATCAACCATTTGACTGAACATTTAAAGTCAAACAAAAAAGATTATAGTACAGAACGCGCCCTTGTAATTTTGGTAGGAAAACGTCGTCGTCTGCTCAATTATTTGAAAGACATCGAAATTTCACGTTATCGTACCATTATCAAAGAGTTGGGCATCAGAAAGTAATTCTGGCTTTCAAAACTTTAAAAAAGGCGTTTCAAAAGCTATTTTGAAATGCCTTTTTTATATT
>CAYXQZ010000066.1:0-15485 GCA_964466415.1 uncultured Paludibacter sp. | reverse complement strand
ACAAAAAGTACAAATCAACATCATTTTAATTGTAAAAATTGTTTTCATAATATTAAATTTTTCAGGGTCTTGTAATTTATATATTACTTTCAAAAGTTAAAACCCTCTTACACTTTCGAAAGCATTTTTTTGTTATTTATTTTGCGTTTGGTGGTCAATGGTTAAGTTGCTTACCCCATTCAAAACGGCGGAATTTATCGAATAACAGATTGGGAGCAGGTAAATCAGCCTTTAGCTCTTTCTGCCAATCTTTTAATTTGACATAAAGCTCGTTCGCCTTTTCAGGGAATACCTTCGACAAATCTGTAGTTTCGCCAATATCAACTTTTAAATTATATAATTCAACTGTTCCGTTTACCAGATTTTCAATTAGTTTCCAATCGCCTTCACGTACTGCACTTGCCGGTACATCGTGATGATAAACCGGATAATGCCAGAAAACCGGACGCTCATTTTCCGGCTGTCCGGAAATCAATGAAGAAAGAAATGACTTTCCATCAACCTCCTGATTTTCGGGCAATTTCACTCCGGCAATTTCCAATATCGTTGGAAATAAGTCAACACTTGAAAGTACAACATCCGAAACTTTATTCGCTTTGACCCGCGCCGGCCATTTTACAATCAAGGGCACTCTTATACCACCTTCGTACAAACTTCCTTTTTCGCTGCGAAGCGGTGTATTAACAGTTCCAATATATTGTAATGGATTATCTCTGCTGTAAATATTCCTTTTGGATTCGGTAATGAGTGGAAACTTTTCCTCTTTTATATAAGGATATTTATTTTCGCTGATAACTCCACCATTATCCGAACAGAAAATAAATACGGTATTTTCTACCAAACCTTCTTTTTCCAGTTTATCTATAATCCGACCAATGCTTTTATCCATCTGTTCAATCATAGCAGCATAAACGGCATTACAGGGATAATTTGTCACCTTCGTTTTTTTATGGTACTTTTCTATCAGCTTTTGTTCCGAATCGTACGGACAATGCACATCCCACTCCGAAACAAAAAGCAGAAATGGATTTTTCTTATTTTTTTCAATAAAATCGATACTGAAATCAGCTAATCGCTCCGAAATAATTTTTTCCTTCGATTGTCCACGGGCTGGCGTAAATGTTACATTGTAAAATCCCTGGCCTACATTCATCTCGTTATAGCCCTGATTCACAGGTAAATGTTGCGGCTGTACTCCTAAATGCCATTTGCCAAAATAGGCAGTCATATAACCTGCCTTTTGCAACATTTCTGCAAATGTAATTGCCTCTGAAGGAAGATATTGGGTACGATTGACCGGCACTTTCACCTCTTCGAATGGACGTGAATGTCCGGGAATAAAGTCGTTAATTCCTAATCGTGCCGGATACAGACCTGTTTGAATGCTGGCACGGGTTGGTGAGGACACAGGTGCGGCCGAATAAGCATTTGTAAACTTGACTCCCTGTCGGGCGAGTTTACTTAAGTTGGGCGCTTCATTGAATTTATTCCCATATATGGGTAAATCAGCCCAGCCAAGATCATCGGCAAGTATGAAGACAATATTGGGTTTATTTTGTGTTTCACGAGCAAACAATATGGATGATGCAAAGAAAACACAAATTGACAACTTATATTTTTTATCTAAATGTATGGAGGTCATTATTGATATCTAAATTTAAAATTTAATAAATTTTGAAATTTCACCATTTATTCTTACAATGTAAGAACCTTTTTGATAGGGCTTTATATTTACCTTTGAATGTTCGTTGCTAATCATTAAGTTTTCGACTATCTGTCCTAATTGGTTTGCAATTTGAAGCCTGGAGCCGATTTGTTTTGCAGGCACTACAATATTTATTTCCTGATCAGATGGATTGGGATAAACTTTAACACTACTCATCAAATCATTTTGTGTAGGAAATTTTGCGGAAGTTAAATCATTTGCATCCTCAACTAAAAATATACTTTCGAAAGCTCCAATCTTCTGAGATAAAGGCAATACCGATGTCTTGATTTCTCCATTCACAGGATTGTAAATCTGTATTGTTGTACTTGTTTTCGAAGTCGCAGTTATAGTAATTTCTGTTTCCGAGTCGTTGATTATGAAATACATACGTTTATTATTACGTATAAACCTGTTCATCGATAATTTTGTACCATTTGTACTTACTCGTACGCTAAATGTATTATTTCTTAATCTTTGAAGGTCGGACAAAGGGTAATTATTGGTTAACAGTGTTTTTGAGATATTCTCAACCTCCGTATGTTCACTGTTATTTATCCCCATTAATGGCAATGCATCTACCCAATGAATAGGTATTCCTGCATCGGAGATTGACTGTAGTCTTTTAAGTACATTCAATGGAATTACTTCCACTCTGGGCATTACGATAGTTGAATATTTGTTTCCACCAATTTGAACAGAGCCGTTATTTATTGTTGCAGTTAAGATTGCATCTGCCGAAACATAATTAAAATCCAAGCCATTTTGCAAAATATCAGTTGCCATCCTATCACTTGTTTTTTGAAGATATTCAAAATTTTTAATATTTAACGTGTAAAGTAGCGAAGATGCAATATATTGAGATTGAAATGTTTCGATGGGATAATACATTGCAATGGGAGCTTCGTTTTTTGCACCCCGGAACATGAGCGAAATTCTCGCCATGTAATCTGAAAAGGCTTTATGCTCCGTTGCCGTATAATCAGTAAAAGGCATATAGGAGGTGAACTGATTAATTCCACATAAAAATGCCATGTTGATTGTTCTCTTTAAATCAGGAATAATTGGTGATAAATCACCATTTCCATAACCGATAATAGGGTCAAGTAATGCAATTGTCATTGAATTCTTATTTGCAAGATACGATGCTGAACTGATAAGTTTTGGCATCCAAAAATTCCAATTTGTTATACCTTTACGCGCAATAGGAATGTCGCAAGCTGCAATGTCATACCTTCTTAGAGCTTTAAATAAGTCACCGTAATGAACCACGTGACAAGCAAAATACTCTTCAAGTAAAAAATGCCCGCTCATTTTCACATTGTTCAGAGCACACCAATCAGATATTTGTCCACAAAAATTCGAAGAAAACATCTCTGCAACCGTTTGATAATAATGAATTCTTACAGTTTTAAATTCGTTTGAACTCCCTTCGAACAAAGCATCTAAATAGGGTAATAAATCGTACCCATGCATTGATTTGAACTTATTGGGCAGCTCGCCTTCCCATGGTAAATAAGCATATTGAGCCTGCGTACCATCGTTTACCCAATAACTCGTCATAAGATTTGGCTCATTTGTATAAAAAAGTTCAACTTTTTGGCCAAGATTTGAAACCTTGTCAGCATAACTTTGATGTGTAACGTCAATAAACCTTTTTACTGCATTATAACTTAACAGATTTGGATATTTTCCGGTTCCTCCAAACTGTGGTGTAGATTGTGCTTGCGTATTTTTGTTAATTATCTGTATCCCGAACACTGACAACTGCCAATCACCACTAATACCTATAGTTTGAATCTTATTATTAACAATTGGGACTGTGGTACCCGCAGTAGATTTTGGCTCTCCATTTATAACAGGACATAACGATGCCCTAAAAAAATCGATTCCTGACGGTAATGTGTTCGAAATACTCACAACACCAGAGCCTTTAAACACAATACGAATCACGCCCCGAGCTTCAAGTTCGGGATATCCACCTACAACCAAACCACCTGCAGAGCCGCTCGGATAGCCTTTTTCATCAGAAAGCCATACCTGCATATTGTTACTGATAGCATTATTAATATTGTTATTTGCCTGACTCCAACCTGCATCACTTAATAGATAGTTAGAATATGAGGCACACGTTTGTATTCCTCCAATTCCGTAGTCTTTCAATAATTGAGATTGATTGCTGTCAAAATTTTTATCTAAATAAAATTGATTAAGCCTGTATTGGTTTGGTGGATTAGTAAAATATTGATCAATTGTTTTAAAATCTATTTGCTTATAGATATCATTTGGTGTTTGTCCATTAATTTTTAAAATTACTACAGACAGAAAAGAAAAGAAGAAAATTATAATTGATGTTCTCATTGTAAATTGATTTGTTTTTATGATTTCAAGCGATTAATTCAAACGTTTAATGACCTGTTTCACATCGACATTGTTACATATACATTGATTATCCATTTTACTTATTAATTATACGTTTTAGTCTTACAGGCCCGCTGATTCCTGAAGGAAGTAACGGACTATCAGACTTCCAATCTACATAAGCAGTGCTTGTAACCGGTATTTCTCCAGGTTGCTGATCTCCAACCAAACGGTTCCACCAACAGTTTATCAGTTCAATTTCCATGATATTTTTGCCATTTTTAATCCAACCGCTAACATTGGAACGATAAGGATAGCGCCAAAGAATTTCCAATTTTTGTCCATTCAGTTTAATGCTTGCCAAACCATCTACTTTACCCAAATCAATGGCAAAAGGTAATCCACAATCACCATCGTAATTAAACTCAGTAGTGTACACCGTTTTTCCACTGTAGTATTTTATATTCGCATTTTCGTGTGTTGTAAAATCAAATAAACTATCAGTTTCCAGCACCTTTGGAGCTCTAAAAGTTGTATCGAACGAAAGTGTCCACTTATCAGGTATTGTCAGCACGGTCTCGAATGTATTAAAATTGCGTTTGACAGACTGTTGTTCAGTTATTTTATTACGGAAAACAATAAAGTACGAATCACCACCTCCAAATTCCAAAGGAATAATTGTATAACCATTTTTCTGTTTGAAATCTGGCAATAAACGTATTTCACCAGTTACAGCATCCCACAATTCCGGCTGCAATCCCGACACTCGGAAGCTTACTTCGCTGTTTATCTTATAATTGGTTTGATTGGTTAAAAAGAATAGTTGAGTGTGCCCATCACTACGTTGTGCGTACAGCATATTCTCAGGCAGGATAATGCGTGGTTTTTCATGCAGCTTTTCAAAAACTGCTTCAATACTTAAGCCGCAAAAAACTTTTCCTTTGCCTACCTTATTTTCATTGAGATATTTTCCACCCTGCTTTTTCCATAGTTCATTGCTTAATGTTTTCACCCGATTATCAGATGTAGGATAATTTTCCATGCTTGGCGAAAAAAGTGGAGCATTTCCTAATACATTAGCTCCGTTTCTAACTAATTCTCCAATTTTTGCCAATAATTCAGGACGCATGGTTTCACGGTGAGGCAACACTAATAGGCGATAAGAAGCTCCACCCGGAAGTGAAATTCGTCCATTTTCGACATAGGCATTAAACATCACTTCGGCATTGATGAAATCGTAATCATAACCCGATGGCAGTTTAGGTTCCATTTCGCCTGTCATATTGGGTACATCCTCACTAATGAAATAAGCCACATCGGCTGTGTGGTTACCGTATTGAAGCATAGCACTCGAACGTCGTATATAGTCAAAATAGGATTTTGAATAATCGAACCAGGTATTATGGCGGTTGAAGTCAGTTCCAAACCATGCATTAATCCCAGGTTTGTTTTCATTAGGTTGATGAATGTAAACATGCAGTACAAAATGATTGATACCTTGCGTCCACGCCCAATCGCCTCGTATTTTGAAATCTCGTGGTTGTACATTGAATGTCCACCTCGAAGTAAATGCCTCAGCCGAAACCACCTTTTTACCGTAAATATGAGCTGCCGAAGAAGCACTTCTACATTCCACCAGACCTAAATCCGGGTTCGATAGCCAAAACTCACCCCCCAAATCATGCGATGCTCCTCCGTATTTAAGAAATTCGCCTGGAAAACCCCAATGTCCATAATTCTCGAGCCAAAGTCTTAGCCCATTTTGCTCGCATTTTTCACGTAACCCTCCTACATATTCAGTAGCAATTTTATCGGCTACAAGCCGGCGCAAATCCCACAAAAAACGTTCAGAAAGTTCGCTCGATTTCACAACCCGACCAGTCAAAACTGGTAACCAGGGCATAGGATCGTAATTATAAGTATTCTTGAAAAAAACATGCATATCGTCAGTCCAGTTTTGAGAACCCATCTCATAACTGTCAGCAACAACATGCCTAAATCCTTTTCTTTGTTCGTAAGGAATCTGTTTCAGAATTTTTCCCACATAACTATCGAAATGCGAAAAAGCGGCATTTTTACTCATTTTGTCAATTTCGTAACCCCTACCTTCAGGCGTTGTCGGATTATTTTTGGCTCCTGTAGGCATCATGCCTGTATATTGAATAATCCATTCGCCTTTGGGAGCCTGCCAAACCAATTCGTTGTTGGAATTAACATATTGCGACACATCAATTACATGATCTGGATTTACGACTAATTTCTTATCCGATACATTGTTTGATTTTCCCCACAAATAATATGTTGCACTTATTGTAGGACGTGGGCACATTTTCCCAAGCTGCTTCTCAACGAAGTTCGAAATGCGTGCCGCACCAGTTAATTCAACTTCGCATAGTTGACTTTCTGTAGAGCTTTTAAAAACAAGTCGAATATTCCTAGTTGTAACTGCAGGAAAAGTACCCGCCAGAGCTCCGAATCTAATCGGCCCGATATGAACTTTCAAATTCCCTCGGTCAATAACAATCTTCGAAATCTGTATCCATTCATCTTTTTCAGATTTTGAATAAATACAACATTCCGACGTCATAGTCGAAATTAGCGGAAAAAGGATAGCAGAACGTAGAGTAAAGTCATTTTTCAGCATAATATCAATGGTGGTTTCACCTTTGGGAATTATAACCGGCTGTTGCTTTATTCCATCAAAAAGTTTTTTGGCATCATCATTCACAATAGTTGAAGAGATACTTTTAATATCGTTTAGAGTAATAGCGTTATTGTCATAAGCTGGCGCAGGATATGCCTGCACGCCTACTTGCTGAAAATTTATCCCGGGTTTTTCTAACTTTAATACAATTTGCTTACCTCCATGAACTCGATACTCTGTTGTATTTAAATACCTCATTGCTTGTTCTGGTTTAACCCAAGGTCCTCCAGACTGACTCCAACCCGGACAATTGAACATGCCTGTCTTTACGCCAAGTCTGTCCCCTTCTTTGATGGCATGTTCTAAACAACTCCACCATTCATCACTCAACACCTTTACGTTTCCAAGTTTGGGATTGAGTATATCCACGACATTTCCGATTAAAGCTTCGCCAATTCCTGCTTTAGCCATAGCTTCAAGGTCTTTGGTAATGCCTTCTTTCGAAATATTGTCATTCAACCAGTACCAATAAACCCAAGGTTTTGTTGACTCCGGCGGGTTAATAAAATTACTTTCTAAATTATTATTTTGAGAGTAACCGACAAAATAGATTCCTGCTAAAAAAAATATCAAAATATATCTGTTCATGTAAATTAAAGATTTATTTTTTTTTACGGAAAACTTCTTTAACAGCATTTAAATAGTCCATACCATGTATTGTATCAGGCTCCAGATAACTTCCTTCAGTCCATTCGTTCCAGCAATTAATATTTAATATACGTGGCCCGTTGGGGTCTGCAAGCAATTTATCCTTAGTCATTTGTAGTGCTGTTTTAAAATTTTCAGGTGTATTATTACCTATTGTATTCATAAAGGGATAACCAACATTAGCCCAAGTTGATTTCAAATCGCAACGTGGTGATGAATCCCAACCCATAGTAACGTTAGGATAATAGGGAATACCATATTCCGATTTGGCTTTATCCCAGTGTTTTAAATAGGCATCGCGAACAAAATTATAATCCGTTTGTGTTTGAGGTAAAACAACATGATGAATCCAAACATAGGAAGTACTTGAATCAAAACCAAGCGTTTTTATCAAATCAGGCACATTTGCTGGTATTTCTTCGCCTGGAAGAATTGGTTGCCCCCAAACCACTAAATTCCAATTCACGCCCTTTAAACCTGCGGCTATAGCTTTTTTGCGCATACGATCCATACCTGCTTTGGTAGCTTCCAAACTTCCAAACCCTTCAATAAATGATTTGATATCGTAGACCGAAAAATAGGCTTTACCATCGATTTTCCAATAATTTGGCTTGGTAAAATAGTTTTTAATTACTAGATCACATATTTCATCAAAGACAGGTTGCGATACTTTTCCCGAATATAATAATTTTGGTTTAGTCCCTCTTGTATGGGGATGTATATCGGTCCAATCGTGATTTGCCCACATGAGCGAAAACTTAATTTTATTCGTGTTTTTTGCTTTCAGAAATCCTTCGTCCAAACAACGATTCAGAAATGGTCCATCCTCATAATAATACCAATCAAAAATAAAGGCATCTATGCCATTGTCGACAGCTGCTTTAATTTTTTGTGCCATTACCTTCGGGTCTTTTTCGTCAGTATAACCCCAAGCAGGCACTTTTGGTTGGTTGTGTCCTGCAAAGCGGGGCTGGGCAGCTTTCACCAATTCCCATTCCGACCAACCTTTTCCTTTATTGACAATATTCCGGGAATCATCCGTGTGATAATTAGGAAAATAGTAACATGCTACGGTTATTCCATCCTTCCTGTTTGCTGAGATATTATCCTGTATGTATACAAAGAGTAGAAGTATCAAAACTATAATTTTAGCACCAAAAGTTTTCATTTCTTTTTTTAAAAAAAGTTATATTAATAAGTATGTTTCTATTTAAATTTCATTTGTATCCAGGATTTTCAACCATATTTGGATTTATGGCAGTTCGTGATTTTGTTATTGGCAAATAGTAGTGCTTTTCATTAAAATAGGGTACAGGACTTCCATCAATATTATTATCAATTTGCAACTTATATTTAGCTGTCAGTGGATTGTAATTGCCTTGTTGATAGGATGAACCATCTAAAATAAATTTTAGACCACGAAAAGCCTGTGACAATTCATTTGTAGCAATTCTCCATCTACGAAGGTCCCAATATCGATTACCCTCGAAAGCTAATTCAACCTTGCGTTCACTACGCACTAAGTCGCGTGATACCGCAGTGCGCACTGGAACTCCGGCACGTTTTCTCAGTTCATTGACTGCCCAAAGTGCATCGGAATTAATACCTAATTCAACAGCAGCCTCAGCGTAATTAAGATATATTTCGCCTAATCTGAAAATTATATAATCAGTATCTGATTGATTTCGTTCCATAACCTTCGATCGTTCTGCTTCATCTAAATATTTTAATACTCCAAAAGCAGTTTTGGCATTCGCAGATTGTGTTTTTGTAAGCACCCCCTTAAACGACCCTATACTGGTCCTTACTCCTGGTGATGTCTCAGTTTGATAATGGTAATCTAGTATAGCCTGTCCATTCATCCACGATGTTCCCTGTGTGTATACCGAAGCCTTGAAACGAGGATCTTTTTTTCCAAATAACTCATCTAAAGTCCATGAATAATTAGCTGCTATTTTATTTCTATCAATCATTGCGGAGCTACCATCAATATTTTCGAATGATTCGACCATCTCCAAATATACTGCTGCTTGCTGACCTGCAGCCCATACATGATATGAATAAGGAACCATAAACATGTCATAGGAATGCCCTTTACCTGATGCACCGTTAAACCTTTCGGCAAAAATAACTTCACTGTTATTTTCATCTAAAAAAAGATTTCTAAAGTTTTCAACCTTATCCTGGCTCTTGTTATAGAGTTCAAATTTTTGACTTGATATTATTGCTTTCGATGCATCATAAGAAGCTTGCCAATAATCTAATGATTTGAACTGTGGTATCCCAACAATACCATCTAAACCAACAGTACCCCAAGTTGCAATACTTCCGGCATACATAGCTGCCCTGCTTTTAAGCGCCAATGCTGCATATTTTGTTGCACGTCCTAACTCGGAAGTTCCTGCTGTTTCAGGCAAATCTATTGAAGCAGCATCGAGTTCTGACAAAATAAAGTCATATATTTCGACTTCATTGTTTCTTTTTCTGTATAATTCTTCATTCGAATCATTCAATTGCTGTGCTTTTGTGATTAGTGGAACCCCACCATAACGTTTTACCATATTGAAGTAACAAAAAGCTCTTAAAAAGCGTGCTTCAGCAATTCGTTTCTTTTTGTAATCTGCATTCAATTGCAATGGTTCAAGTCTTTCCAAAAAAACATTTAACTTGCGAACAGTTGCATATCCCCACCATTCCATTATTCCTCCATTTATTTCGATTGCTCGAGTTTTGGGTGCTGAAACCCATCCTGGCATTGCTTCATCGGAAATGGTAATTGAATGGGTTTGTTCAAACCAAGTGTATAGACCGGTAGGCATTTGCTTAGTAGTTCCACCATGTCGGGTTTCCCATGCAAAAACCATTTCTGCATAGCATTGGTCTAAGTATCCATCTATTAGTACTGGTTCCGTCCAAACTGTTTCGTCCGAAATAAAATCTAAAGGTTTCTTATCAAGTACTTCTTCACATGCCATTAGCATCAGGCTCAATATTGGCAGTAATAATTTATATTTTTTCATTATTTACAAATTTTTAAAGTGATAAATCAAATCCAAAGCTAATTGTTTTCATTTGCGGATACCAACGACCTCCTTCTCCCATGGGTGCTTCAGGGTCAATGTAATACTTATTGATACTACTAAAAGTGACTAAATTGGTAGCGGCTATATACAATCGTAAATTTTGAATATTTGCTTTTTTAAGCAGTTTTGTGGGTAAGTTATAACCAAGAGATACAGTTTTCAAACGTAAGTAATCAGACTTTTTTAAGTTAAAGTCAGACAAATAATCATTTGTACCAGCCCCTCCCATACGAGGAATAATACCATTAGCATTATTGTTCTGAGGTGTCCAACGTTCATTGAACATTAATTCTGAATAATTATTTCCCCATTTATAATTTAAACGTTGGTTAAATCCGAGTGCACCCTGAAAAAAAGCAGTTAAATCAAAGTTTTTAAATGTAAGGTCAGTATTAAAACCGTAATTCCATTGAGGCAAGTCACCACTTCCAATTTCAACTACATCTCTCCAGTCCAACAAACCATCATTATTAACATCCTGGTACTTAATATCTCCAGGTTTAATGGCTTTGTTTCCTTGTGCCTGATTATATACGAAGGTTAAGTCATCAATCTCCTTTTGTGTTGTAAAAAGTCCATCTGATTTATAGCCAAATATACGATCTACCCATTGCCCCGTTTTTTTGTTTTGTCTTTCAATGTCAGGGTCTGCTGAGTAATCCGGCTCGTCAAAGAATCCCCATTTTGAACGTGCCCAGGAAATATTTGCATTTACATTCCATTTAAAATCTCTTATTCTCCCTTCATGTCCAAGAAGTAATTCAAATCCTCTTGTATTAATTGAGTTAAGATTTAACAAGGGGAGTGTAGCGCCGAAAGTTGATGGTAAAGAGGCTGATTGATTACCCGGGATACCTTCACGGTTTCGATAGAAAAAATCAATTTCACCATAAAGTGACCTTTTTAAGATAGAAAAATCAAGGCCAACATTAGATATTGTCATGGTTTCCCATGTTAAAGATGGATTGGCCATTGCAGTTTCATAAAGCCCTGTTGAAACATTAGATCCATTTATATATGCATTGCCATATGAATATCCGCTAAGGTATTGAAAATTACCTACAGCATCTTTGCCTGTCTGACTATAACTGGTTCTTATTTTTAGGTTTTCAAGTTGAGGTACATTATCCTTCAAAAACCCTTCTTCTGACATTCTCCAACCTAATGAGATACTTGGAAAAACACCTCTTCTAGTCTCTTTACTAAACTTCGCCGATTCATCCATACGGACAGTAGCCTCCATTAAATACTTTGATTTAAAAGCGTAATTCATTCTACCTATATAACTCTGTCGTCCCATTTCTGATGCCCTACCATCTGACAATTGATTTGTAAGTCCACCAGCAAATAAGTATTCTATAGATCTTGTTTGAAACCCATCACGGGAGGCACTTATCCAATCGTTATAATAATCCACAACTTCATAAAGTGCCAAAGCCATAATTTTATGACTTTCACCAAAAGTTCTTTCGTAATTCAACGAAAACTGTCCGGTTAACTGACGGCTTGTTTGATTATAATGTTGGAGTTGGGGTGATGATTCCTGAGTTTGTTTTGTGTAAGTATTGTTAGAGTAGTTATAAGAATAAGAGTCGGTACCTGCCCATGAAAACAGTTTATTTTTACTATCAATCTGACTTAAATTTACAAAGGCTTTTGCTTTTAAGCCTTTAATAGATTTAAAATCATAGTTTAATGAAATACTAGTTTTAAAATCGTGAATATTTGTACGATTATATCCTGACAAGTCAATGTCGGTAAAATATGCAATTCCAATTGCACCTCCAGCACCACCATAAGGCAATCTGCCATCAGGAAGACTCGATGCCCAATAAGGTTCTGTATTCCAGTATTCATTCCAAATAGAGTTATTTCCCTGATAAGGCCTTTGGGTATACGTTTTTGTTTCCCAAATACTTGATATATCAATTTGAGCAGTTAGATTATCAAGAATCTTTGCATCAATATTCGAACGCATGTTATACCTGTCATATCCACCACTATTGCCTTTAAACATAGTTGCTTGATCAAGAAAGCCTAAGTAACCATAATATTTTATTTTATCACTTCCTCCTCTTACTGACAAATTATACTGTTGAGAAGGTGCCCAGTCGTTGGCCACCACTTTTAGCCAATTCGTATTTGGGTAATCTGGATTCGTACCAGCATAAAACAAAGCAACTTCATCCTTTGTAAAACGTTGGTTTGACTCCGGCTTACCTAGATTTGTATGTTCTTCTCTGCTTAATTCTGCCATCTGGCCTGAGCTGGCCATAATCGGCAATCTTGTTACACCCTGAAGTGTTGTACTAGTATTAAACGTTATGATTGGTTTATCAGATTTTCCTCTTTTGGTAGTTACTAAAATTACACCATCACCAGCTCGTGCCCCATAAATTGCTGCTGCTGCATCTTTAAGCACTGATATGCTTTCGATTTCTTTCGCATCGATATTATTGAATCCTGTTTCAATTCCATCTACAATTACTAATGGTGCACCAAAACCACGTATGCTTAATCTTGTTCCATCAGCACCAGGTAATCCACTTTCCTGTTTTGTAATCAAACCTGGTATTCGACCAGCTAAAGTTCCTGTTGTACTTGCCAAAGGTGCAATTGTTAATTTGTCAGCATTTACCGTAGCAACAGAGCCTGTAAGGTTAACTTTCTTCTGTGTACCATAACCAACTACTACTACTTCATCAAGTGCTTTATTATCTTCAGCGAGTACTATTTTATAATTATTTAATGCACTTACTTTTATAAGAGATTGTTTGTAGCCAATATACGAAACTGTAATACTTGATTGATCAAGCACTTCCAACGAAAACGCACCATTAATATCTGTAATTGTTCCGGTATTCGAACCCTTAAGTACTATTGAAGCTCCAATTATCGGTTCGCCTTTTTCATCGGTTACCAAGCCGGTGATTTTTTTTGATGGCGATGTGTTATTTTTTGTGGTTTTTAAAACAGCAATCGTATTTCCTGTTCTTTTATATGTGTATCCTTTATTGCTTAAAACTCTTTTTATAAGTATTTCCACGTTTTCGTTGGTTGCAATTACAGAAACGTCATTTAGGTTATCAATATCCTGATTTATGTACGAAAAACGTAAATCGGAGTTTTTTTCTACGGCTTTGAAAAATTCGACCAAAGTTGATTTTTCTAAACGCAACGATATAGTGCTTTCTGTTTGCCCGTAAATTGGCAATACAAAAAAACTAACTAAAAACACGAAAAGCGTTTTTGCTATAAAGGCGCTAATCGGCATTGTTTTTTTTCTAGTCATAACTGAATTTAAATTTAAGATTATTATATTTTTATATTTGAATTGTCTATTGGAAGTTTAGATAAATGGTTTCACCCTTTTTTGTATAACTAAAGTGGTAGTGAATAGCCATATTTCGCAATATCTCATTTATATCTGTTTCATGATACGATGCAGTAAGTGATTGATTAGGTAACTGACCTTGTATATGGAACTTCACACCATAGTAGCGCTCTAACTTTGGTAAAATATCGTGCATGTCTTCCGACTGAAAATATAAATCACCACGTGTCCATGCAGTTTCAACTTGCAAATCGGTTTTACTCTTTTCAAATGTGTTGCTTGCATAATGGTAGCGTACTTTTTCGTTGGGTTTCAGCACAAGATTCTGATAACTATTGCGGTTCTGAAAAGCCTGAATTTTACCCTCAACGAGGCTAGCTTCAAAAAAATCTTCGTTAGGATAGGCATATACATTAAACTTAGTTCCCAACACTTTTATACTTACTTCTTTCGATTTTACAATAAATGGCTTTTCTGCATTGTGCGACACTTCAAAAAAAGCTTCTCCTACCAAATTTACTTCTCTACTTTTTTCACCAAAAACAGCAGGATAAGAAAATACAGTATTTGCACTAACCATTACACGTGTGCCATCAGCTAAAGTCAGACGAGTGCGTTCGCCATTTGATGTTTCTATCGTGTACATATTCAAAGCCAGTTCGTTTATTGTTGCTTTTTTTGTGAAATAATATACACCAACACTCAACATGAGTGGAACTGTAAGCATAGCAGCAACTCTTAAAACCGAATTTAATACTGTACGACTATCTTTTTTCTTTTCAATAAATGATACTGTTTGTACTTCAGGTCTTATAATACGTTTTAGGTTTTCCTTCACTTTTTCGTACGCACCAATATTTCGCTTCGAACTTGATGTGTACGATTGCCACACTTCATACAAACATGACTCTATTGTTTGTTCATCGTACGTGAGTAACAATGTACGCAACCTCTCAAAATCATTTTTGTTGATTGTGCCGCTTACATGTTTTGATAATAATGCTGATAATTCTTTACGTTCCATATTGGTTGGATTGTTGTGATGGTAATACAATTTATAATTAAAAATCTCATTGATGGAATTATATGTTTTACAACATAAAAACGCAAAAACCGTAAAAAAACAAATTTTTCTACGGTTAATTGGTGCTTACAACTCTAAATATGCCTAATGTATGATTCTTATAAATCAAATATAAGCAATCTAATTCGCTATTGATTAAAAAAAAGAAAAAACAAAAAGGAAAGTTCTTTCAATTCGTTTCGTAATACCGACAAAGCCTGCGAAAGGTAGTTATAAACCGAGGCTTCGTTAATATTTAATTTGTTTGCCACTTCTGTTGCCGACAAACCTTCCTCTTTACACATTTCGAAAACCTGCACCTGACGGGGCGATAGTTTTTGTTTGGCTTTAACAAGGGCTATTCTGAAAAGTTCCAAATCGAATTCTTGGTCGGGCTGGGCAACAATCTGATTATTTTCACAATGACTAAGGTAATCTTCAAAAACAGGATCGGAGAAATTTTTCTTGATGTCGTTTAATAATTGATTTTTAGCAATTTTAAACAGCCAAGCCTTAAACGAAAGTTCAGGGTCAATCTTAGCTCGGTGCAACCATACTTTAATAAATGTATCCTGAACAATCTCTTT